>NZ_JBHOFD010000041.1:0-56109 GCF_046543445.1 Paenibacillus nanchangensis | reverse complement strand
CAGATCCGTTATTCGTACCGAAAACATCCAAACTGTGGATTCTCCGCGTAAATAGGCGCATCTGAGTCCGTCACTTTGCCAAAACACGGAATAATCAGCAAATAACGCATCCTGAGTCCGCAAACTTGTACCCCTATTTTCTCTGGCGGCTACAAAAGGCGGGAATCTGGGATGAAATCCTGAAGCACGTTACCATTGCGCCCGACTTTGAACAGATGATGATGGATACAACCATAGTCCGAGTCCACTTGGCAACCCGCTATGAAAAGACAGCGAGCATGTTCAAGGCTTTTTTGTCATTGATTTCGATGAAGTTATGGCTGAAGTAAGTTTGCGTACAGACTCTAGAATAATCGATTATTCTGGCAGGAGGGAAATACGATGCGGTTTAAAACCTGCGCGGAGATACAAATCCGCGATCCGTTTGTGCTGCCGGATGCGAACGATGGGATCTATTATCTGTTTGGAAGCACAGATCCGGATATATGGGGACCCGGCACGGGATTTGACGCCTACACCAGCAAGGATTTGTTTCATTGGGAAGGACCGATCCCCGTTTTTCGGCCTGGTCCCGACTTCTTTTCGGACACTAATTTTTGGGCGCCCGAGGTGCACGCTTACGAAGGACGATATTTCATGTTCGCCACCTTCCGGCGTAAAGATAACGGCCGGCTTGGTACGGCAGTGTTGGCTGCCGCTCAACCTTTAGGCCCCTATAAGCTTCACAGCAGCGGCCCGGTCACCCCCGAAGCGTGGAGTTCGCTGGATGGTACGCTGTATGTGGATGAACAAAAAGAGCCTTGGATGGTGTTCTGCCATGAGTGGCAGCAGGTTCGGGACGGGGAAATCTGCGCGATGCGCCTGAATCACGAGCTGACGCACAGGGTGGAGGAACCGAAGCTGTTGTTCCGCGCCTCGCAAGCGCCGTGGACGACATCTTACGAGTCATCGCGTTATCCGGGCCGAAATTACGTTACGGACGGTCCGTTCCTCTACACCGGAAATTCCGGTCGGCTGTACATGCTGTGGGCCGGATTTGTGAACAACCGCTATGCTTTGGGCGCAGCTTGGTCGGAGAGCGGATCGGTGCTGGGACCGTGGAAGCAAAGCGAACGTCCGCTTTATTCCGATGATGGCGGTCACGGCATGTTGTTCCGCACGTTCGACGGGCGGCTGATGCTGACTTTGCATGCGCCTAACCGCACGCCTATGGAACGGCCGATTTTTCTGGAAGCAGAAGAACGGGAGGAGGGGCTAGTGGTAACAGGCCGAACATAGGCTCATGTCATAAAAGCAGGGCCGATCAGGATTATTTCCTGACCGGCCCTGCTTTTGATGCTGTAAGGCGGTACAGTTGGAGGGGGGCAGCCAACCGCCAGACAATCTACCCTGTGCTCCCGCGGATCTTCAGATCGTGAGCCACATTCGTATGCATAGGCGATACGGTCTCCCCGCGAATCAGTTTGACGAGCTTCCGGGCGGCTGTCATGCCGATCTCCGTCGCGGAATACTCGACAGAGGAAAGCTGAGGCCGGACGGCGGTGGCCATTGAGCTGTTGTCGAAGCCGAAAACTGCGACATCGTCCGGCACATGTAAGCCCGCGTCCATTAAGTGGTTCATGGCGCCAATCGCCATCCCGTCCGATGCGCAGAAAACAGCGTCAGGCGGCGGCCCCTGCTCAAGAATGCGGCGCATCGCCGCCATACCGTCTTCCACCGAAAATCCGCTGGCGGCGATCCGTTCCTGACGAACCGGAAGCCCTGCGTCTTGGAGTGCGCCCTCGTAGCCTTTATACCGCTCCTCACTAACACCCCCAGTGCCGGCGGCGCGGAGCATGGCGATGTCGCGGCGGCCCTGCTGCAGCAGATAAGTAACCGCTTCGTACGAGGCGGTCCGGTTGTCGACATGCACGGAAGGGATACGTTCATCGCCGGATTCCTGTCCGGCCAGCACGCACGGCAGGCCGGAGCGGCCGAGCAGCTCCAGATGCATCGGACCCAGCGCCGAACCAACAAACAGCAGTCCTTGTGTGCGGATTGTTTGAAACAGATTCAAATAATGCAGTTCATGCTCCATGGACCCGTCGGTCAGGCCAAACAGCACATCATAGCCGTACAAACCCGCAATCCGCTGGATGCCCTTGCTGAATTCGGACAAAACCGTATGATCGTCCTGGGGCATAATTAATCCGATTCTTGGCGCCCCTTCCGCCTCATCCGCCCGGCCTGTCAGCTCCGGCCGGTAATTCATCTGCCGCATAACATCCATCACGCGCCGCCGGACGTCTTCGTTCACCGGCTTGCTGCCGTTCACGACTCTGGACACGGTGGAGATGGAGACATCCGCCATGCGGGCAATATCTTTAATTGTGACTTTCAAGCTGGGATCACCCGTTCTTTCTATAAACGGCGAGTAAGGATACACGCCCGGTTTCTACTAACCAAGATAGCATGTTTTTCGATCGTGAGCCATGTCAGAAAAGGATTGACCGGGAAAATATACAATCCTATAATGAACCTAAGGAAACTTGTTTTCCTGAAATCCAGTGTGTTTATCTATTATTATACTGAAATTAGGCTGTTTTTGTAACAAAAACCAGAAAAAATGAAATCATACAGGAAAATATTTTCCTGGCATGGAATGAGGGGTGCATCATGTACAGCATGGAGAGAAGATGGTGGAAAGAGGCGGTTGCGTATCAGATTTATCCGCGCAGCTTCCAGGACAGCGATGGCGACGGAATCGGCGATCTGCGGGGAGTGACTTCCCGGCTCGATTATTTGAAGGATCTTGGCATTCAGGTCATCTGGATTTGCCCAATCTATCGTTCGCCAAATGATGATAACGGTTACGATATTTCGGACTACCAGGATATTATGGAGGAGTTCGGCACGATGGCGGACTTTGACCAGCTGCTGTCTGAGGTTCATGCCCGGGGAATGAAGCTGATCCTGGACCTGGTGATCAACCATACATCGGATGAACATCCGTGGTTTATCGAATCCCGCGCATCCAAAGATTCGCCCAAGCGGGACTACTATATCTGGCGCGACGGCAAGGACGGAGCGGAGCCCAACAACTGGGAGAGCATTTTCGGCGGTTCGGCCTGGGAATATGACGAGCAGACCGGGCAGTATTTTATGCATGTCTTTTCCAAGCGGCAGCCGGATTTGAACTGGGAGAACCCCGAAGTCCGCTCCAAACTGTACGGCATGGTGAATTGGTGGCTGGATAAAGGAATTGACGGCTTCCGCGTCGATGCGATTTCGCATATTAAAAAAGTGGCCGGTTTCCCTTCGCTGCCAAACCCGAAAAACCTGCCTTATGTTCCTTCAGGGGAAGGACATATGAACCGTGAAGGCATCCACGAGCTGCTGGATGAGCTGAAGCAGGCGACGTTCTCCCGGTACGATATCATGACGGTCGGCGAAGCAAGCGGCGTCACCGCCGAGCAGGCGGCGCTTTGGGTTGGACCGGAGCATGGCAAGTTTGATATGATTTTCCAGTTTGAACATATGGCGCTGTGGCGCAAAAGCCTGGACGGAGGACTCGACATTCCCCGGCTCAAAAAGGTGCTTACCCGCTGGCAGAAAGCGCTGGACGGAAAAGGATGGAATGCGCTGTTTATCGAAAATCACGATCAGCCCCGCTCCGTTTCCACCTGGGGGAATGATGCGGAATACCGGGTGGAATCCGCCAAGGCGCTGGCTACGATGTATTTTTTAATGCAGGGAACACCGTTTATTTATCAGGGCCAGGAGATTGGCATGACGAATGTAGCGTTCGATTCCATTGACGACTATGACGATGTGGCCATGAAAAACCTGTATCGGATGGAGCGGGAAGCAGGTGTCAGTCACGAAGATATCATGAAGGTGATCTGGAAAAACGGGCGCGATAATTCCCGGACGCCGATGCAGTGGGACGGAAGCGCCAACGCCGGATTCACCTCCGGCCGGCCGTGGATGAAGGTTAACCCGAACTACCCGGAGATCAACGTCGAACGTGCCGTAAACGATCCCGATTCCGTGTACCATCATTACAAACGGCTGATTGCTCTTAGAGCAGAGCATTTGGCGGCCGTTTACGGCTCGTACGAGCTGCTTCTTCCGGACGACAAACAGGTGTATGCGTATACCCGTACGCTGGACGACAAAGCGATGCTGGTTATTGTCAATCTGACAGGCGAACCTGCCGATTTCAAGCTGCCTTCAACCGTCCGGTTTGAATCCGCGGAGCTGCTGCTTCACAGCGGGACCAACAACCAGGAAACAGAGCTTGAGCGGGAAGCCAAGCTGGCTCCATACGAAAGCCGGGTGTATTTGCTCAGCAGAGTGCTGTCGGTCAGCACACGGTAATTCGCCGCAGAGGCGTAACTAGCAACGGTGTAAATAATAGTAGGAATAATGCATCAGGTTTATCAGCAGAGGCGTCCGTCAAGGGCGTCTTTTTTTAGTGTAAGCAGAAAAGTCTAAATTGCAAATGTATGCATATATATGTATTTGTCTTCCAAATATTTTTGTCATGCATATCCAGTTAAATAGGGAGCTTGGCCAAAGTCTGCGCCATGTCAGGTATTTTTTCTATGAAACTATTTCTCTTTTGAAAAAAATAAGCTAATATAGTATCTCGAGTGAATAAAAATGATATGTCATGTATAAACATCCGAATCTCCCGTTCGGATGCATGTTGCAAATGGCGTATTCAGACTCACACATTTTATCAATCAAGGAGGTACTCATGTCCAAACGTATTTTATCTCTACTTCTAGCGTTCTCCATTATGATGTCGGGCGTATTGCCCGCGGTGTACGCGGAAGACAGCGCAACTGCAGTTCAACCCGCCGCGCCTGCTGCAAGCGAATCCGCGGCAAGCGAACCCGCGGCATCGCCGACGGTCAGCGAGTCTACCTACAAGGTCACCGTATTTGAAGACGTTTATAAAGCTTCCATGTCCGAAATCCGGACGGCAAAGCTGGAATTTGACTTGCCTGAAGGCGTCAAGGCGGAAGATCTGGTTTGGACATTCGGCCGGAATGCGGAAGAAACCAAACCGGTATCCGAGTGGAAGAAGTACAGCGCGAGCAAAAGAGCTTATACCGAAACTCCTTTTGTAGCCGTAAACTACGGCGAATCGGCAGAAGGTACGGCTAAAGCGCTGGTTACCTTCGACCTCCCATTTGTCAATAATTCGTATCCGGAAGGCGTAACTGACTTGTCCTTGTCGGGCGTCCGCTCCGAATATGTGAAGCTGATCGGCGAATATGAGTTGAAGGCTTCCCTGAAGACCGGCGAGGCGATCGCCATCCAGAGAGTCAAGCTGAACGGCTATGACAGCTATCATACATATGATGAAATCAAGCCGGCGATTGATGAATTGACGAAACTGAACAAATACAAACGTTATACCAGCTACGAGCAAATCGGCACATCCACGCAAGGACGGGCGATTCACTTTTCCGTCGTTGCCAAAGACGAAGCTTCCGTAGATCAGTACCTGAACAAAACGGTACCGATGATGCTGAACAATCCTGCCGAGCTGCAGAAACTGATCGACGAAGGCAAAGCCGGCGACTATAAAGTGCCGATTTGGCTCAACAATATCCATGCGGATGAAGCAAACGGCGTGGATGCGATCATTAAATTCTATGAGACGTTGATGACGGAGAAAGCGGTCACTTATCAAACGACCGATGCTCAAGGAAATCCTCAAACCGTCACGCTGGATATTGACGATGCACTGGAGCATGTCATTTTCCTGCTGGATTATGTGGAAAATCCGGACGGCCGGGCGCTGAATACGCGCGCTACGTCAACGCTGCTTGACCCGAACCGCGATAACTCGTATCAGACTCAGCCGGAGACACAGGCCATCACCGCGCAAATCGCCAAGTGGTCGCCGCTGTCGTTCCTCGACCTGCATGGTTTTGTGGACAGCTTCCTGATCGAGCCATGTACGCCGCCGCATGATCCGAACTTCGAATATGATCTGCTGATCGACAGTATGTTGGAACAGGCCAATGCCATGGGCCGGGCGGGAATCGCCAATACGGATTATGACAAATACCATATCCCGTATGAAGCACAGAAAAAAGCTGCTGCAGGACAGGAAGTAGACCCTGGCTTCTACACCAGCGGCTGGGATGATGCTTCTCCTGCTTACACCGCCGTATTTGCAATGCACCACGGCGCATTGGGCCACACCATTGAGGTGCCTGACCTGAATGAGGAATCTTTGGACGCTATGTATTATGCTATTTTGGGTGCAACCACCTATGTTACCGAGCACAAAAACGAGCTGTTCAAAAATCAGCTTGAAGTGTACAAACGTGGACTGAATAACGAAGACAACCGGAATGTCGATCAATATCTGGTTAACGCAAACGATGAATCGATCGGCAGACCGCGCGGCGGCAACGAAAACTTTTTCCCGGAATATTATGTGCTGCCTGTTGACGGCGGACTGCAGAAAAACAAACTTGAAACACTGAAAATGGTGCAGTACCTGCTCCGCAACGGCGTTAAAGTTGAGCAGACAACGGGCACTGTGACTTCTGGATCGGTTACGTATCCGGCTGGCACTTATGTTGTAAATATGCATCAGGCCAAACGGGGACTGGCGAATCTGGTGCTGTACGATGGTTTTGACGTCTCCGATTTCAATGAGATGTACTCCGATACCGTGCAGAACTTCCCTGATTTGCGCGGATTCAACAAGTATGTTGTCCGTACGGCGGATGTTTTTGCGGGTGCAACTGCACCGGTCGCTTCCGTAACCATTCCTGCTACAGATCTGGGCAGCTATGCGGACGCTTCTCATTATGTAATCAAAAATACGAATAACGACGCGATCAAAGCGGTGAACGAGCTGCTGAAGAACAAAAAAGCGGTCACACTGCTGGATAACGGCGGCACAGGATACGAAAAAGGCAGCTTCCTTGTATCCAAAGTGAATTTGGCCACCGTTGCTTCGAAATATCTGCTGGACCTGGCTCCATTCCCGGCAGACGGCGACAAAACCGGCAAACTGCTGAAGCCGCTGGCAGTGGGAATCCCGGCTGATGCGTCTTATTACATCGTACGGGATCTGGGCTTCAATGTGATTAATGATGCGAAGTCCGCAGATGTGCTTGTGAATTTGGGGCAAAATCTGATTGCCGAAGGCAAACCGTTTGTCAGCTATGGCCGAACAATGCTCAACAGAGTCAAGAGTCTAAACGTTCTGCCTGGACTGGATTACTCCAATCCGCTGAACGCGGGCGGTAAAGCTGATGCCCATGAAGGCCTGTTCAAAGCGGAAATTGCGCAGGACAATGTTATCACGGCGCCTTATGAAGCAAGCGAATATCTCTACACCGTTTCGGCGGCTTATATCACCGCTGTTCCTGAAGGAGCAACCGTGCTGGCCAAATACGGCACAGGCGACGACTTTTTTAAAGCGGGCTGGTGGCCGAACAACGCCGACGCCCAAGGTAAAGTGCTGGCCTTCCAGTACAAAACGGACAAAGTCAACGTAACGGTGTTTGCTAACGATCTGTTGAACAAATACCATCCGCAAAACCAGTTCCGTCTCCTGGCTAACGCCATTTATGCCGCTTCGCCGGCGGCAACCGCGGAAGACGGTATGGATGACGGCACGCCGGAGCCGACTGCGACACCTACGCCTTCGGCTTCTCCAAGCGCTGAGCCGAGCCCGACTGCGGCACCGTCGGCAACGCCGGCTCCGACTTATGCGGCTCCAGGCGGCTTTGGCGGCACGGTAACGCCGTCTCCGTCGGCAACCGCTGCACCGACGGCAACTGCGGCACCAACGGCAGCACCTGGCGCAACAACCGCTCCGCAGCCGGTTGTAAACTTTAGCGACCTTGGCCGCGTTGGATGGGCTCAGGCAGCAATCCAAGAGCTTGCAGCTAAAGGCATTATCAACGGCACAGGCAACGGCAAATTTGAGCCGCTCAAAGAAGTAACCCGCGCTGAATTTATCGCAATGATTGTTCGCGCCTATAACATCCAGGGTACCAACGCTGCCGCTACGTTTACTGATGTGGCTCCGAACAGCTGGGCCCAACCGTATGTTGCAGCCGCTGTAGAGGCAGGACTGATCCGGGGTACAGGCAACGGCAAGTTTGAGCCGTCCCGCGAAATTACCCGCGAGGAAATGGCCATTATCGCTTCAAACACATTGAAAAAATATGAGGGGGCCTCCGATGCTCCGGCATCTTCCCTCGCCAAGTTCAAAGACAACGGCAGCATCGCGAACTATGCCAAACCGGCTGTGGCGCTTCTGACACAGGAAGGTATTATCAACGGCATGACAAATGGCACATTCGCGCCGAAAGGCATTGCCAACCGTGCACAAGCCGCCGTGATCATCAGCAAATTAATCAACAAATAAAAAACTGCCGCCGGACGGGTTCCGGCGGCAGCCCAAAAAGGATGCCCAGCGCTGTCGTCAGCCTGGGCATCCTTTTTGCCTTGCCATTGCCGGCGGGGTTAGCCGCCGGCATATAAAAACAGACTGCCGGCTTATTCCCGGCAGTCTGTCTGTAGCGTATAGGCTTGTCCTGCAGTAATCGCAGCTTGTCCTGCTGCACCAGCAGAAAGGGGAGTTGGCCCTCGCCAACCGCCAAGCCCACGGCTTATGCCGGCAAAGCCAGCCATCAGCCCTTAGCCTTGGAGCCGGTAGCCTCCATGAAAGACCGGACCTACATATTCATTAAATTGATATCCGCTGCGGATCGCCGCGGAGACAAAATCCTTCGCTTTAGCAACGGCTTCGGCTACGCTCAGACCATTGGCCAAACCGCCGGTGATTGCCGCCGCGAAAGTGCAGCCTGCGCCGTGGTTGTAGGCGGGTTCGATTTTGTCGCTCTCCAGCACCGTAAATTCGCTGCCGTCATAGAAGACGTCAACCGCCTTGCCGCCTTCCAGCGCTTTACCGCCTTTGACCACAACATTTTGTGCGCCCAGCGCGTGAATCCGTTTGGCCGCTTCCTTCAAATCTTCGATCGAAGTCAGCCGTCCGAGTCCCGACAGCACGCCTGCCTCAAACAAGTTCGGGGTGACGACGGTCGCCAGCGGCAGCAGCAGGTCGCGAATCGCGTCCGCGCTCTCCGGGTTCAGCACTTCATCTTCGCCTTTGCAGACCATAACCGGGTCAATTACAACATTATTTTGGTGATTGGCCTTAATGGATTGTTCCGCCACACGCACAATCTCGACGCTGCCCAGCATACCTGTCTTCATTGCGTCAACCGGACCGCCGGCGAATACCGTCTTAAGCTGTTCGGCAACCAGGGAGGCGTCAACCGGGTACACTTTATGATGCCAGCCGTTGTCCGGGTCCATCGTAACGATGGTGGTCAAGGCGCTGAAGCCGTAGGTGCCGTATTCCTGGAAGGTTTTGAGATCGGCTTGAATTCCTGCGCCGCCGCTGGAATCACTGCCGGCAATCGTTAAGGTTTTGATGACTTTGGACACAGTAATTACCCCTTCTTTACTCTAAATTTAACATCATGACATTTTTCAATCGATTATACCAGAAAACCGGACGCAGCGGGTCAACTTCTTAAGCGGAAGTGTTGGGTCTTCAAAAAGGAAAACTATGAAACTGTTAAACCTTGGATTCAGAATGGTATTTCTATCTCAGTCCTGTAAATCATTCTCATATACGCAGGTTCTTTTAGTGAATTTTGTCGAATTTATAGTCGAAAAGACCCTCGTTGTTTGATGAAAATGTAAACATCGGAGCCGGGTTCGTCGATATATTTAAAAGTCAGACAACTTTGAGTGGCGGGAGGAATAAGCTTGCGGAAGTCTTATACAAGAGGGGTGCGCAGACCTTGACACATGTTTCTAATGGCCGGATGAACAGCGCATTAAAAAGACGGCTTATTCTGCTGCTGTCTTTCCTGCTGGTGATCACGCCCTTTTCCAATCTGGGGCCGATTTCCCGTGCGGAAGCCGCCACGGACCCGATGAAAACGGTGGTATCCAATTATGAAGGAGATTCATTGTATATTGTCGATTTAACGACAGGGAAACGCGATTTGCTGTCGGGAGGCGGTTACCCGGGCAGAGGCGGCGGATCGGCAATGATGTCCGAGCCGATGGCGGTTGCCATGGAGCCAGGAGGCACGATTTTGGCCGGACAATACCGGCCGGCTTCCGTGATTTACCGGGTAGACCCCGATACGGGCGACCGGACGGTTGTGTCGGGCGGCAATGTTGGAACGGGACCAAGTCTCGCCAGTATCACGTCGCTTGTCCCCATGAGCAACGGGGATATTATTGCATGCACCGGGTTTTCAATTCTCCGGATTCAAGCCGGGACCGGCGACCGGACGACGATTGCCAGCGGCAGTGTGGGCAGCGGGGCTCCTTTTGCTACGGTATGGGGCTGTATCGGGGAATCGGACGGCAGTATTATTTATGCCACAATGAGCAAAGGCGTCTTTAAGCTCAATCCAACGACGATGGAGCGGACGGAAGTCTCGACAAATACAAAAGGGACGGGACCGTTCCCTTACGGATTTTCCGGCATTGCAAAAGCAGCCGACGGATCCTATATTGTTCTGACGCCAAACGAAAGTGTATATGCGTTCCGGATTGATCCCGCAACAGGAAACCGCACGCCAATCAGCGGTATCGGCTTGGGTGAAGGACCTGAAATGGGCAGACGTAACGCGCTGACGATCGGCGGGAACGGCGAGATTTTTGTGGCGGATTATGAGAATAACCGTCTGGTCGCTATCGATCCTGTCACAGGAAATCGTAGAGATGCTTCGTCAACCGATGTAGGGTTTGGACCAGGCTTCAACAGCCCGCAGGGAATGCTGGCCAACGCGGTTTCCGTAGTGACTACCCATGAAAAATATGTGGTCATGTATAATGGCAACGGTCATACGGGCGGGTCGGTGCCGGTTGATCCGGCCGACTACGAAACGGGGGCTATGGCTTACGTACGCGATAATATATTTGAGCTCGAAAAAACAGGCTACACCTTCAATGGCTGGAATACCGAAGCGGACGGAAGCGGAACAAACTATGCGGCGTGGGACCAGCTTGTTATGGGTAACGCAAATGTCACGCTGTATGCGAACTGGAAACCGGATGCCAGCTACAAGATTTTGTATGACGGCAATGGACATACGGCTGGTAGTGCACCTACCGATCCGGACAGCTATAAACAAGGGAACGATGTCACCGTTCAAGGCAATACAGGCGGCTTGGCCAAAACAGGCTACACCTTCACGGGCTGGAACACGCAGACGGACGGGAGCGGGGAATATTATCCGGCCCATGCGATTTTCCAAATGGGCAGCGCGGATGTGCTGCTGTATGCCCAGTGGGCAAAAAAACCGACCTATACGGTTCAATATGACGGGAACGGACGCACAAGCGGCGATGTGCCGGTCGACTCGAATGAATATGAGCAAAACACCAATGTAACCGTGCAGGGCAACCCGGGCAGCTTAGCAAAAACCGGCTACACGTTTGCAGGCTGGAATACCGAAGCGGACGGAAGCGGTACAAGTTACGTGACGGGAGCGATGTTCCCGATGGGCGGTGCGAATTTGACGCTGTACGCCCAGTGGACAAAAAATCCGGTGTACACGGTTCAATATGACGGAAACGGACACTCGAGCGGCAATGTGCCGATTGATTCGAATGAATATGAGCAAAACACCGATGTAACGGTGCCGGGCAACCCAGGCGGTTTGGCGAAAACCGGCTACACGTTCGCAGGCTGGAACACCGAAGCGGACGGGAGCGGCACAAGTTACGTAAGCGGGGTAGTGTTCCCGATGGGCGGAGCGAATCTGACGCTGTACGCCGAATGGACCAAAAATCCAACGTATACGGTCCGGTACGACGGAAACGGCTATACGTCCGGCAGTGAACCGGTTGACCCCAATGAATATGAGCGTGGAGCCCGCGTAACCGTATTGTCTAATACGGGCAATCTGGCGAAAACCGGCTACACCTTCGTGGGCTGGAATACAAAACCCGATGGAAGCGGGGCCTATATGCCGGCCCATGGGATTTTTCAGATGGGCGGCGAGAATCTCACCTTGTATGCGTGGTGGACCAAAAATCCAACGTATACGGTGCAATATAACGGTAACGGACACACGAGCGGCCAAGTGCCAAGCGATACCAATGAATATGAGCAAAATACCGACGTAACGGTGCAGGGCAACACAGGCAGCTTGGCAAAAACGGGCTACACCTTCGCAGGCTGGAACACCGAAGCGGACGGAAGCGGCACGGGTTATGCTGCAGGCGCGATTTTCCCGATGGGAAGCGCGAATGTGACGCTGTACGCCCGGTGGACGAAGAACCCGGCCTATACGGTTCAGTATGACGGGAACGGACACACCAGCGGCGTTGTGCCGAGCGATTCTAACGAATATGAGCAGGGTATGGATGTAGCGGTGCAGGCGAACATCGGCAGCTTAAGCAAAACCGGCTACACGTTCGCAGGCTGGAACACCGAAGCGGACGGAAGCGGCACGGGTTACGCGGCCGGTGCGGTTTTCCCGATGGGAAATGCGGATGTGACATTGTATGCGGAGTGGGTACCGGCACCGACACCGACACCGTCGTCCGATCCGCCACCGACACCGTCGTCCGATCCGACGCCAACGCCGTCGTCCGACCCGACGCCAACGCCGTCGGCCAATCCGACACCGACACCGTCGGCAGATCCAGTGCCAACGCCGTCGTCCGACCCGGCGCCAACGCCGTCGTCCGACCCGGCGCCAACACCGTCGTCCGACCCGACACCGACACCGTCGTCCGACCCGGCACCAACACCGTCGGCAGATCCGGCACCAACACCGTCGGCAGATCCGACGCCAACACCGTCGGCAGATCCGACGCCAACGCCGTCGGCCGATCCGGCGCCAACGCCGTCGGCCGATCCGACGCCAACACCGTCAGCCGACCCGGCGCCAACGCCGTCGGCCGATCCGGCACCAACGCCGTCAGCCGACCCGGCGCCGGCACCAGCGCCGAGCGCTGAGGCGAATGATGGAGGAAGTGAGCCGGGCGGTACTCCGGCAGCAACACCTGCGGCAACCACCGAAGAAATTACGGTTCAGGTTGAAACCGGTGGCGTAAATAACGGTTCCGTCGTGTCTTTAACTCCGATTACTCGCACTAGAGAAGCAGGGGGCGGAGTACGCGACGAAGTTACACTGACAACCGAAAGAGCGCGCCAAGCGATTGGCGCAATGCGGGAGTCCGAGGTACGGGTCGTCATTCCTGATGCCAAGGACGAAGTGACGCAGGTTACGATGAACATTCCTGCCGATGCAATGCGGCAGATGGCTGCTTCCAGTGCCAACCTTGAAATCTACACGGAGAATGTCCGGGTGCAAATTCCGCACGCGTCGATTCAGGGTTTCATGAACGATCTGTATTTCCGCCTTGTTCCGATTAAAAAGGAAGGGGAACGCAGGGAAGTTGAAGCACGGGCACGCGTGGAGGAGCTCGTACAGGCAGCGGCTCAAGGCCAAGCGGTTAACGTTGTAGCCAGACCGATGACGATTGAAACGAACATGCAAAGCAGACCGGTAACGCTGGTCCTGCCGATGCGTGATGTAGTACTGCCGCAAGACCTGAAAGAACGGGAACATTTCCTGAACGATCTGATCATTTATATCGAGCACAGCGACGGTGAAAAACAGCTGGTGCAGCCTCAGGTCGTTGAATACAAGTCCGGCATGCCCGGATTGCAATTTGGCGTCAACAAATTCAGCACCTTTACCGTGCTGAACATGGAGGGCTGGCGCAGCCAGCACCACTCCGCTTACATGAAGGGCTTTACGGACAAGACGTTCCGTCCGGATGCGGCAGTTACCCGCGCCCAGATGGCGGCTATTCTGGCGCGAAATCTCGGATTTGCCGAGGATGCGGGAATTACGTCTCCTTATGCTGATGTACAAGCCTCGCATTGGGCGGCTGGCGCCATTGCTTTTGTTAAGGAACATGGATTGATGGTTGGAGACAAGCAAGGCAAGTTCTACCCGGAAGCCCAGCTTACCAGGGCGGAAATGGCCGTCATTACGGCAAGGTACAAAGGTTTAGCGTTGTCTCCGGACAATTCCTCCGGGTTCAACGATGTGGAAACGGCACACTGGGCCGCCTCCGCCATCGAAGCCGCAACAAAAGCCGGATTTTTTGAGGGGTACGCGGACGGAAGCTTTAAAGCAGGCGGTAACCTGACGCGCGCCGAAAGCGTGAAAATCGCAAACCGCCTGTTCGGCAGAGGACCGCTGAACGGGACGGCACAATCCAGCTGGTCCGATGTGACAGCCGCCCACTGGGCGTATGCTGAAATCGAGGAAGCGTCGAAAGACCACTTCTACGCCAAGCTTGGGGACGCCGAAACCCTGATTGAGGGCAGCAATACCCCAGAATAAAACATGTTGAAGAAGCCTTTGACTCACAGCCAGGCGCTGTCGGGTCAAAGGCTTTTTGCATGGCTCCAGCCGGGATTGTTACTCCCGCTATAGATTCTCAATGTCCAGGCCTTCCGCCGTAACCGTCAGCTCGCCTAAAGGACCATCCATTAAGATGTGCAGTTCAAACCGTCCCTTCTCCTTGGCATAAACCTCACTGTAAATCCAGATGCTGCCTTCGTGCAAATCCGCCGCTTCCCATGAACTGACACCGGTAAACGTAAGTTTTGCAACCGGTGAGGCAAAAGGATGCAGATTACCGCTCCCATCCAGGATCATTGAGAACTCTCCGTCCTTCGGCGGATGAAAGGATACGACCTTCACATCGTGCGGCGGCCGGTCGCATAGCTGAACAACCGTGGCGGGAAGGGTATCCCGGATCGACAGAAAGTTGGCCCGGTAGGCTGCCATCTGCCGCCGGTTGCGATCCTCATATTCTTGTCTCCACTGTCCCGCCATAGCGCGAAGCTCAGGGGAAGGGAATTGCACTCCGAGCGACCCGTCATAAATATACGGATGAAACGGTTCGGGCAAAAACTCCAGCAGGTCGTTTTTGTAGTACTCCAGGTTGCTTCGGGCGTCTGCCCAATAATCTCTGCCTTCCGATTTGTACCAGGCAAGATTCTCTTCCCAATCCGCCCGCGTCTCGTGAAACACCAGATACCCCGCCACCTGCATTTCCCTATACCATGCCTTAGTGTAAATATGTTTCATAAATCCTCCACCGTCCCACTCTGACCGTCTCACAGCGAATCGAACTTCTGTTTCATTTTCCGTTTGAGCCGGTGGCTCCACTTGTTGACATACTCGTGATTATTCACCAAAAGATTATAGCCTTCCAGCACCGTCAGCGTGCGGATCACTATATACATCCCGAGCGCGATCATAACGACGCATACCGGATAATAAGGCACCAGAGCCCCCTGAGCGATCTCCTTGCGTTCGAGCAGAAAAGCAAGTCCTCCAATGGCAATCAGGCAAACTCCGGCGCCGCTGACAGCGGTGTAGCGTTTTTTCAGCGTGGCGTACCGGGAGGCAAGTTCTTTTAGATAAGTGTGGTCCAGCAGCAGCGTTTCTTTCGTCAGCGGTTTGTACCGTTCATCATGGCCGGATACGGCCGCCACAAAAGCAACGACCCCAAGCGCGGCGATCACAATAATCAGAAAGGCGTATACCGCCGGGTCCTTGAACACCAGATAAGGCACGGTGGACAGGATGAACAGGCTGAACGAAAGCGAAAAGGTTTTAGATAGCCTGCGCTGGTTCAGCAGAAAGCCCTCGGCCATTTCCTTGCTCACATAATATCCCTGCTCCTCCGTCAGGTGGGGTTCTCCCGAATCCTTCAATAAATAGTCCATGGATACTTCAAAAATGGTGCCGATCATTAACAGCTTTTCTGTTTCCGGGTAACCCTGTCCGTTCTCCCACTTGCTGACGGCCTGCCGGGTTGTGTTCAGCCTTTCGGCCAGCGCCTCTTGCGAATACCCTTTTTCTTTGCGCAGCTTTAGCAGCTTCTCTCCAAACGACATGTGATGTTCTCCTTTTAACCGTTTTATAAAAGATAGATTTGGATCTTCGGGTGAACCCGCCCTGCCAGTGTAGGAATCACGGCCTGTGGCAGCATTACCCTTTTCGTCTGTACAGCTAAATTGTAGGGGAACAAAGGCGCTTTTACTATCTTTCAGCGGTTGCGTTTTGTAAAAATACAGTTGCACACGTGCCCGAGGCCCAATATTAACGGTTTTTTTCGCAGATAGCATTTAATCTGGGACCGCCGGGCGCCCTGGAGGACGGGCTGCAGCCGTTGGGCGCTAAAACCCGTCCGATTACCCAAGCCGCTCGTCCTTTTTCAGCGGGAGACCGGCGTGCTTGATGCATGGATGCGCATAAGGTCCAATACGCGGCTCC
Source organism: Paenibacillus nanchangensis (assembly GCF_046543445.1). Classification (NCBI taxonomy): domain Bacteria; kingdom Bacillati; phylum Bacillota; class Bacilli; order Caryophanales; family Paenibacillaceae; genus Paenibacillus; species Paenibacillus nanchangensis. Next base: position 39,733 of record NZ_JBHOFD010000041.1, on the reverse strand, counting down.
CGTTTTTCTGGGACTCGCTGGAAATCCGGCGCCGGGAAATAGTAGAATAGAATCGGTGAAGGCGGCTTTTAAGAACATCTTAAGAAATGGAGAACCGATTATGAGCCAACAAGACACGTACCGTTTTCAGGTTAATTTAAGCGGCATGATCAACATTTTATCGAATCACTTGTACAGTCACCCGAAGGTATATATCCGTGAGCTTCTGCAAAATGCGGTGGATGCGATCACGGCGCGGCGGGCGCTTGATCCGGATCACCGGGGCAGCGTTACGGTTGAAGTCTCCGCGGGACATGATGTTCCCACACTGACGCTGGAGGATAACGGGGTAGGTCTAAACGACGCGGAGGTCCATGAGTTCCTGGCTATGATCGGGCAGTCCTCCAAGCGGGGCGCCGATTTTGTGGCGGAGGAGACCTCGTTTATCGGACGTTTCGGAATTGGCCTGCTCTCCTGCTTTATGGTCAGCGACGAAATCGTGATGCTGACACAGTCGGCTAAAGGCGGTCCTTCCCTGGAATGGAGGGGCAAACCGGACGGAACGTATACGATCCGCACCCTGGACACGCCGCTGTCGCCCGGAACCAAAGTTTATTTGCGGTGCAAGCGGGATTGCGAGAGCTTTTTTGATCCGGACAATTTAAAAAAATGGATGTACGAATACGGCGCACTGCTGCCTTTTCCCATTACGCTGCAATCGGGGGCTTCGTCCACGGTCATCAACCGGAACCGGCCCGACTGGCTGGCCGATCCCGACCTGGCACGCGGCCGCCGGGACGAGGTGCTCGCCATGGGCGAAGCGCTGCTCGGCGAGAAGTTCCGCGATTTCATCACCATGAAGACCGCCTCCGGGCGTACCGGCGGAATCGCGTATATTTTGCCGCATGCGGTAAGCTTGAACGCCAAAAAAAGCCACCGCGTCTATCTGAAGCATATGCTCGTGTCGGAGAAGGCGGGCAATATTTTGCCCGAGTGGGCCTTTTTCGTCAAATGCGTTGTCTGGACCGACGAACTTCAGCCAACCGCGTCGCGGGAAGATTTTTATGAGAATGAGCGGCTGGACGAAGTGCGTACCGAGCTGGGCGAAGCCATCCGGGCCGAAATTATGCGGATGGCGGATTACGAGCCGGACCGGCTGCAGCATTTGATCCGGCTGCATGCGCTGTCGATGAAGGCGCTGGCGGTGGAGGACGGGGCGTTTTACCGCATTATTCACCGCTGGCTGCCGTTTGAGACGACCTTCGGCCGCAAGGAGCTGGGCGAATTAATTAAAGAACATGAAGAGCTGTATTATACAGTCTCGTTGGACGAATACCGCCAGATTACGCATGTCGCCGCCGCGCAGACGATGCTGGTTATCAACGGCGGATATGTCTATGACGCTGAGCTGATGGAGCGGCTGGCGTATGTGGAGCCGTCCATCCGCACCCAGCGCCTGCTGCCGGAGGATGTGTCGCTGTCCTTTACCGACATTACGCCGGATGAGCGGAGAAGCTACTACAATTTGACCCGCACGGCGGATGCGGCGCTGCAGCGGTTCCGCTGCCAGGTGCAGCTGAAACGTTTTTTGCCGGCCGATCTGCCGGCGCTCTACACCCTGTCCAAGGAGTCGTCCGATCTGCGTGCGCTGGAAGCGGCCGAGGAAGTCAGCACCGAGGTGCTTTCCTCCGTACTGAACAGTCTGGGCAATGCCTACAAGGAGGCCGCTTATTCCACGCTTTATTTAAATCTGGACAACCCGATTGTGTCCCGGGTGTTCGGGACGAATGACGAGGCACTGCTGGCGATGACGGTGGAAATGCTGTATGTCAACGCGCTGATGATGGGGCATTATCCGATGAACAAACAAGAGCTTGCATCGCTGAACCGGGGCATTCTCCGTTTCCTGGAATGGGGTCTGGCCGCAGGCGATTTACGACAAGGAGGAACCGGACAATGAGCAAGGATTTCGATGAACTGATGGAAGAGGCCTATTTACTCCCTGACGGGCGGGCCAAGATTGAGAAGCTGGAGGAAGCGGCCCGCATAGCGGACATGGAAGGCGATGTAGACCGGGGATATGAGGCCCGGGCTGAAATCGTCGAGTCGGCGGTATTTAACGGTTATCCAAAGAAGGCGCTTGTCGCCTTCTCCTGGCAGCTTGGACAATTCGATAAGGAGCCCGATCGATTTGACGACTACTCGCTTCTTTGGTCGTATAAATGGATACTGGATAAAATCGCCTGTTTCCCCGAAATCAGCCGGGAGCAGATTGACGCGCTGCTGGAGGATATGAAAAAACGCTACAGCGAATACGGGTACAACGACCGGACTTATTATTATTATAAGATTGAAATCTCCATGCTGTTCGGCGAACGGGAGGAAGCCGCCCGGTTGATGAAGCAGGTTGAGGGGATGGAACGTGACGGGATGAGCGACTGCGCCGCCTGCGAGCAGGACCGGCTGGTTGATTTTCATGTGTTTACCGGAGATGATGAAGGCGCCGTCCGGGCAGCGGGTCCGATTCTGAATGGACGGATGAGCTGCGGGGAAGTGCCGCACGTCACGCTCTCCAAAGTGCTGATGCCGTTCTACCGGCTGGGCCAATTAAAGGAAGCCAAAAATGCCCAGAAAAAAGGCTACCGGCTCATCAAAGACAACCGCGATTTCCTGATCCAATTCGGGGAGCATATCCGTTATTTGACCGAAGTTGATCCGTTCAAAGGACTGGAGCTGTTTGAAAAACATGTGTCTCAGGCGCTGGACCATGAGAACCCGTATGACCAGATGATGTTCTACGCTTATGCTTCCGGCTTGTTTGCCCGGCTGCAAGGCGAAGAAGTGAAGCTTCAGGTAAAGCTGCCGGCAGCTTATCCGCATCCGGAGGACGGCGAAGATGCCGCCCGCATGGCCCGGCGGCTTCGGGATATGGCAATGGTTACCGCCGAGGCGCTGGACCGCCGCAACGGAAACCATTATTATTCCGAGTGGATTGGGGCACTGGCAGTCTAGAGTCTGTACGCAAACTTACTTCAGCCATAGTCTCATCGAAATCAACGCCAAAAAAGCCTTGAGCAGGCTCGCTGTCTTGTCATAGCAGGTTTCCAAGCGGACCCGGACTAGGGCTGTATCCATCATCATCTGCTCAAAGTCGGGCTCAATGGTAAGAGAAGTCGGCTTAATGGTAACCAAAGTCCGGCTTAATGGTAACAGAAGTCGGGCTTAATGGTAACCAAAGTCCGGCTTAATGGTAACGCGTTTCAGGATTTCATCCCAGATTCCCGCCTTTTGCAGCCGCCAGAGAAAGTATGGGTACAAGTTTACGGACTCAGGATGCCTTATTTGCTGATTATTCCGTGTTTTGGCAAAGTTGCGGACTCAGAAGCACCTATTTACGCGGAGAAGCCATAGTTTGTATGTTTTCGGTACGAATAACGGAACTGGAGTCCGCCAAGGCATACCAAAGCCCAAGAATTTCAGAAATAACGGCCGCTGGGTCCGGAAAGACCTCCGTATCGCGTTCTGTGGTAATCCGCTGCGGGTGTGTCACAGGAGAGATGCGTAGATCGATCTGACAATAAACAGGTAGATCCAGGGTTGACAGCAGCCCAGGTAAGGCGGCCGGACCAAAACGCTAGAATAAACCAGGAATGATCCGCAGCATCTGTCCGATAGTTGGGAAGCAGATCAAAATATTAGGAGAGACCCTGTACTTTGTTTTACGCGGAGTACGGGGTCTATTTTTTGTACTTCATGCCCAACTAAGCAGGGACTCCCTGACTGGTAAAAGTTCATTTGCGAGAGAAGCCAGTACCCGCGCTGCAGGATACAACGCATAGCGAATATTGTACGCAAAAGAGTTCGCTGAAGTATCTGCTAGAGACAGGGCGGGCGGTATGCCAGGCCGTAAACTGAAGTGAATCCTGCCGCGTCGTCAAAAAGGCCTCGTAAGAGGGGAGGAATGCTTAGAACGGGAATTGAATGAACCCATTGGATATCAAAGGTGGTTAAACCGCCGCCGGCTTGCGCCGGGAGGTTTGGTGAACTCGAGGAGTCCGGGTATTTTACAAATGTCCGTTCCGGCCTTTACGTTGGTATGATACCGCAATGATACGATGAGGGAGACAATGGAAAAGACTGTAATGCACGCCGCGCCGGCATGATCCGGCTCGATCCCGGCTCCGGCCGCATCGCGTTTGTGCCTGGCTCCGGCCGTTTCGCGTTTGTGCCCGGCGCTGGGCAGAGACAAGGTGATAACAGGCTGGGAGGGCAAACCGGACATGTAGGAGGAATTCCAAGGATTTTCGAGGATTTTTAAGAATATAAGGGGAAAAACTGACTTTTTTGCGTAGGATTCTAATTTTTGAACGTTTTGATTGATTGTTTGCGTGTTCTTATGTATAATCATTTTTGTTGTTTTTGTACCTGTGCGTTTTGCCGTTGAAGGAATCAGGAGATACTGCAGAATGCCGGCCTATCTGGAATTTGGGAGGTAATCAATTTTGGGAAAAGCTTTGATTATTGGAGCTGGCGGCGTAGCAAGCGTTGTCGCGCATAAGTGCTGCCAGAACCCTGATGTGTTTGAAGAGATTTGCATCGCCAGCCGCACGCTGTCGAAATGTGAGGCTCTGAAGGATAAATTGGCCGGGGGCCGCACGAAAGTCACTACCGCGCAACTGGATGCCGACAATACGGATGAAGTCATCGCCGTAATCAAAAGCTTCGGTCCGGACGTTGTCATCAACGTGGCTCTGCCGTACCAGGACCTGACCATTATGGATGCCTGCCTCGCGACCGGCGTGCATTACGTCGACACGGCGAACTATGAGCCGCCGGATACGCCGAAGTTCGAATACAAATGGCAGTGGGCGTACAAGGAGAAGTTCGAGCAGGCAGGCCTGACGGCGCTGCTGGGCAGCGGCTTTGATCCGGGCGTAACGGGCGTATTTACCGCTTATGCGCAAAAACACCATTTTGACGAGATCCACACCATCGACATCGTTGACGCCAATGCAGGCGACCACGGTTATCCTTTCGCTACCAACTTCAACCCGGAGATCAACATCCGCGAGATTACGGCGAACGGACGATATTTCGAGAATGGCGAATGGATCGAGACGGCTCCGCTGTCCGTCAAGAAGGAATACGACCTGCCGGAGATCGGACCGAAAAACATCTACCTTCTGTACCATGAGGAGCTGGAATCGCTGGCGGTCAACATCAAAGGCGTGAAGAAAATCCGCTTCTGGATGACCTTCTCCGATAACTACCTGAACCACCTGCGTGTACTGGAAAATGTAGGCATGACCTCCATTGAGCCGATTCAATATGAAGGCCAGGAGATTATCCCGCTGCAGTTCCTGAAGGCGATTTTGCCGGACCCAGCGTCGCTTGGACCGAGAACAAAAGGCAAGACGAATATCGGCTGCATTATCCAGGGCACAAAAGACGGCCAGCCCAAAACGTATTATGTCTACAACGTTTGCGACCATGAGGAATGCTACCGCGAAGTAGGTTCCCAGGCGATTTCTTATACAACAGGCGTTCCGGCGATGATCGGCGCCATGATGATTATCAAAGGCATCTGGAACAAACCGGGTGTATACAATGTAGAAGAATTTGATCCGGACCCGTTCATGGACCAGCTCAACAAACAGGGCTTGCCATGGAAGGAAAGCTTCTCTCCGGAACTTCTGGACTAGGGGGTTTAGAACATGGACATCGATATCCAGTCTCTGCCGTCACCCTGCTACCTGGTCGATGAACGACTGCTCACCAAGAACCTGGAGATCCTGGATTCGGTGCAGAAGCGCACGGGCGCAAAGATTTTGCTTGCGCTCAAAGGTTTCTCCATGCATTCCGTATTTCCGCTGGTGGGCCAGTATCTGCAGGGCGTGACTTCCAGCTCCTTGTTTGAGGCCCGCCTTGGGTATGAAAAAATGGGCAAAGAAGTTCACGCCTACGCTCCGGCGTATGTTGACCGAGAGTTTGACGAGCTGCTGACTTATGTAGATCATCTGGTATTTAACTCGTTTGCGCAGTGGGACCGTTTTAAGGATAAAGTCCGGGCGGTTTCCGGCAAAACAATCGAATGCGGCGTCCGCATCAATCCCGAATATTCGGAGATCGCGACTCCGCTGTATGATCCCTGCTACAATCATTCGCGTCTTGGCATTACGCTGGCCAACTTCCAGCCGGAGCGGCTGGCGGAGCTGGACGGCCTGCATTTCCATACGATGTGCGAACAGAACTCGGATACGCTGGAGCGGACCGTGAAGGTTGTCGAGGAGAAATTCGGCGAGTACATCAAAGGCATGAAATGGCTTAACCTGGGCGGCGGGCATCACATTACCCGTCCGGATTACGACATCGAGAAGCTGGTCCGTACGATCGACCATCTGCAGAACAAATACGGGGTGCAGATTTATCTGGAACCGGGCGAAGCGATTGCCTTGAACACCGGTTATCTTGTTGCAACCGTGCTGGACATCGTCGATAACGGCATACCGATTGCCATTTTGGATACCTCGGCTGAATGCCATATGCCGGACGTGCTGGCGATGCCTTACCGCCCGCAGATTATCGGAGCTGGACAGCCGGGCGAGCAGGCGTACACGTACCGCCTTGGCGGCATGACCTGTCTGGCCGGGGACGTAATCGGCGACTATTCGTTCGATAAGCCGCTGCAGCCGGGCGACAAGCTTGTATTTACCGATATGGCGCATTACACGATGGTAAAGAACCATATGTTCAATGGCGTTAACCTGCCATCCATCGCTTCTTACAACGAAAAGGAAGGACTTAAGGTTATTCGCGAATTCCAGTTTGAGGATTACGCGGGACGTTTGTCCTAAGCTTGTTTTTATTTGATTGATGCTTCCGCCGGCCGTGGTGTTCACGGCCGGCGTTTTTTGCATTTTTGTTTTAGGTCAGCTAGGGTGTGTACGCAAACTGTAAATTAAGGAAATAAGGGTCAGTCAAACGATTCCGTGATGGGTTACGAAATGCTATCAACCCTGGATCTACACCTGTTTATTGTCAGATCGATCTGCGAATCCTCTCCTGTAAGGCTGGCAATGCACATTTGCCGCGGGTGCTCGTCGAAGCAGCCCACTATTACCGGCACCCGCAGCGGATTATCACAGAACGCGATACGGAGGTCTTTCCGGACCCAGCGGCCGTTATTTCTGAAATTCTTGGGCTTTGGTATGCCTTGGCGGACTCCAGTTCCGTTATTCGTACCGAAAACATACAAACTATGGCTTCTCCGCGTAAATAGGTGCTTCTGAGTCCGCAACTTTGCCAAAACACGGAATAATCAGCAAATAAGGCATCCTGAGTCCGTACACTTGTACCCCTACTTTCTCTGGCGGCTGCAAAAGGCGGGAATCTGGGATGAAATCCTGAAGCATGAATGCTTTTTTAATAAAATGAAAAATTATCGGCGTTTGGCAACCCGCTACGACAAAACAGCGAGCATGATCAAGGCTTTTTTGGCGTTGATTTCGATGAGGTTATCTGAAGTAAGTTTGCGTACAGACTCTAGGGCAATCGTGCCGCACTCCCAGGCTCTCTGTTGCAGCCCTCCGTAGGGCTGTGCACTCCAGGCTCTCTGTCTCAGCTTTCGTATGGCTATGCGCTCCCAGACTTGCAGCCCTCCGAGGGCTGAGCACTCCCAGGCTCTCTGTTGCAGCCCTCCATAGGGCTGTGCACTCCAGGCTCTCTGTCTCAGCTTTCGTATGGCTATGCACTCCCAGGCTTCCGGTTGCAGCCCTCCGTATGACTGTGCGCTCCCAGGCTCTCTATTGCAGCCCTCCATATGCTTGTGCGCTCCATGGCTCTCTGTTGTAGTCCTTCGTATGGCTGTACGCTTCTTGCCTCTTTGCAAGTATCCTGTTGCAGTCCACCGCATATCCATCCGGACAGGTTCGGCCAGCCGTTTTGAATCCATGCGGGGAACCCGCTATACTGAGTGGGAGAAACTACATGGAAGGCGGGATTCATCAGTGAACAAACCAAGCCGGACAGGCGAACGCGGCCCAGGGCAGCTGATCCGGGAAATTGAAACCACCAATGTGCCGTTTGGGTGCATTGCACTGTGGTTTTTGGGACAGGAAAGCGTGATTATTAAAGGGGACGATGTGACTGTTCTGATCGATCCTTATCTCTCCGGCAATGAAGCGCGTCTGTTTCCTCCGCCTATTGCTTCCGGGCAGATTGCCGGGGCGGATGTCTGTCTGATTACGCATGACCATGAAGACCATATGGACAGGCAGGGGCTGCCGCACATTATCGCAGGCAATCCGGAGATAACGATTATGGCCCCGGGGATTTGCCGGGAGCCGCTGAAGGGCATGGGGCTGCCCGAAGAACGGTACCGGCTCGCGGAGCCTGGAGACTGGACAGTGATTCAGGACAAGCTCCGCATTTTTTCGGTCGCAGGAGCGCATGAAACCCTGGAGCTGGATGAGCAGGGACACCCCTGTTATGTCGGATACATTTTGGAGCTGAATGGAGTAACCCTATACCACGCCGGCGATACGGTCCTGTTCCCGGAGCTCGTGGACACGGTGACCCGGGCGTCTGTCGATTTGGCCATGCTCCCCATTAACGGAAGGGACTATTTCCGGAATCAAAGAAACATCGTGGGGAACATGAACTACCGTGAAGCTGCGGAGTTTGCGGCAACTGCCGGCTTTGAAACAGTGATTCCGCTCCATTACGATCTGTTTAAGGGCAACACCGAAAATCCCGGTTATTTTGTAGACTATTTGTACAGCCATTTTCCGGAACAAAAATTTCATATGATGGCCCGGGGTGAGCGGTTTGTTTATGTATCGCCCAGAGCATTCGGAGTGTAGTACGTACTGCTGGCAGACCTTTTAGCGGCGGCAAAAAGGCAAAAGCAACAAGGGCAGCCTCCGTCCTCAAGACGGGAAGCTGCCCCAGATTGCATTTATTTATTACCGGATAGCACCGGCCTACTCCCCAATCCGCACCGTCTGCCCCGGACCGATTTCAACCGGTTTTTCGCCGGCCTGAACCCATACCGGAATCGCCGACGGGTTGCGGACGAGCGTTCCGTCGGCGGAGCACTGCAGCCTGTCCAGCGCCTCTTTGTATTCGATCAGCTCGATATTCGTGGCGTACCAGATATCCTCCCGGCCGGCCATACGTTCACAGAAGCGCTCCATCTCGTCCCAGTTCTTATCGTTATGGAACTCATAGCTGTGGCCCCAGACGTACAGCAAAGGCAGTCCTTCCTTCCAGACGGCCAGCTCATAATTCAGAAAAACCTCCGCCATTTCGGCCATATCCCGGTGATGACAAGTCGGGTGCCAGGTTAGCGGTCTTTCCGGAAAAGCGAATTCACCCGTTGACGCCACCGTTCGGGAATAAACCATGCCCAATTCTTCAAGCAGGTGTACGACCGCTTCATTATATGTACCGTAAGGGTAGGACATGCCGCGGATCGGATAACCGGCGAGCCGTTCCAGCTTCGCCCGGTCGGTCATAATTTCTGTAACCGCCTGCGCCCTTGGGATGCGGTGCAGATGGGGATGGGTGGAGGTGTGGACCGATACCTCATGTCCGCGAAACAGGTCCGCAATTTCATTTTCCTCCAGGTAGCCCTCTTTTCCAAAGAATCCGGAATTTAAATGAAAGGTGCTTTTAATGCCATAACGGTTAAAAATATCGGCCAGCCGCCGGTCATGAACCGTACCGTCGTCGTAGCTCATTGTAAGCGCTTTGGTTTTGCCGCCGGGATACAGCGATAATTTGATATGCATGAGGTCTGCTCTCCTTCATCATCTATAAGTCGATGGGATGGTTGAAGTAATCCTTGGAAGCGCATCTAAATTCAGCATACCTCCCGGGCTTTTAGGAAGTCAATCCGCTGGCGGACAAAACCTTAAGTCTGTTAGATTCCTCACACCGGATTTTTCCCGGAACCCTTATAATCGCTTAGGCTGGCTGAAGGCCGGCGAATACCGATTTGGGAGGTTCCCCGCTCGATATGACATATAAATCCCTGGAACTTGAAACCCCCGGGCTGTACCAATTGGAAGGGCTGGAGGTTGGCGTAACCTCAAGCTGCAATTTCCGCTGCGATTACTGCTGCGCTTACAAGCGCAATGACGGGAACGCGATCGGCTCCGCGGAGGTCATCCGCGTGCTGGAGGAGATTCCTGCCTTGAAGCGCGTCCGCCTGTCCGGCGGAGAAGTTACGCTGAAATACCGGGACTGCCTGGAGATCGTCTCTTATTGCGCGTCCCGCGGCATACAGACTCAACTGAATTCAAACGGCAGCCTGATGAATGAACAGCGGATTGAGGAGCTTGCGGCAGCTGGACTGACGACCATTCATATTTCGTTTAATTTTACGGACGCCGATGAATTTTCCCGTTACTACGGCATTCATCCTGATATTTACCGCAAGATCAGAAGCAACATCACCGCGTTTACCAAAACTCCGGTCGATACGGTGCTGGAGACGCTCCTGTTCAGCGAAACGGAAAACAACATGCGGGAGATCAGCGAGCATGTCTACGATATGGGCGTGCGGACCCATGAGATCCAAAACAGCATTGAAATGGGGCACACGGGCTGGAAAGCGATCGCCGCACAGGAGTCGTTAAAGAAAGCGGTGGAAGACCTGATCCGCCACAAAAAGCCGGACACAGTGCTGTACTTCACCTGCATGGACCGGTTTATGGACCGGCTTGGGTTCAAGGAGCAGCCGGGCGTATATTTTGCCAACTGCATCGAAGGCATGAAGCAGCTGCATCTGCACGGCAACGGCGATATTCTTATCTCGGAGCTGTGCCATCCGGTTATCATCGGCAATATTTACAGCGGCACCTCCTTGCGCGATATTTATACGCAGATGCCGCCTGCGCTCTCCGACTACCTGGAACGCCGGCCTTGTCCGGCGCTGGACGCCCTGTTTCCGCAGGAGGCGTAGAGAACACATGGAAGAGTCGGTCCGCCCCTCATAAAAATGCAGCAAGCCTGCTCCGGGATATCCGGAGCAGGCTTGTTTGCGTTTTAGCGGAATATGCTGATACTAGGTGCTGGCGCTGGCGTAAACGGGAAACTTGGTTCATGGCGTCTACTTCGTCCCTGCATAACCTTTAGTTCATCTCCAGCGTGGTTTCCAATCCAGGCAGGTCGCTGCGCAAAATCCCCAGTCTCCAGACGGCGATGCCTTTCAGCCCGTAACGTTTGGCCAGTCCCACTTTGGAGCCGATGGAGGCAGCCGTTTCGCTGTTGGCCGAGATCCCAAGCAGCAGTTTATTTTTAGCGACTTCCTTAAGCGCCAGCCGGATCGATTCATCGACCTTGTCCAGCGGCTCTGGACCTTTTTTGGATTTGGCGTAGTCATACGCCATAATAACGAGGTCATCCGCCAGTGTGCCAAGCGTCTTGTAGTCGTAGCCTTTATAAGAGCTGTTCAGCGGGTGCAGCACAAGCGTCAGTTTAAGTCCGGCTTGACGCGTCTTTACGGACAGCTTTTTGACAAACGCATTGTAATCAGCTTTAGCCTTCGCCTTGTCCCCAGTCAGCCCAAGTCCCTCCAAATCTAAAGTGATGCCCGAAAAACCCTTGCCAGCTGCCGTTTCCACGATCCCAGCAATCGTCCGGTCACCCAAAGCCGGATCCTCCAGATTGCGGGTCAGCTCCAGCTTAACGTCTCCCGAATACACCATCAGATAAGGCGCCGTTCCCCCGGCAGCCGCGTCTTGTATAAGCCGCTCCGGCGTAATGTCGCCTGCAGCCTGCGGCCAGCGGTATTCCTTGCCCTGCGTCGTGAATTCTCCATCCTGTTCAATCCTGCTCCAGCCAAAGGAAGCCGCGTCAAAGCGGGGCAGCACATCCACTTCGTCAAACGACTCTATCGCATAAAAAGCCATCGTGTACATCCCGCTTTTCGGAGATTGAATCGTGACGGTCCGGGTTGCCTGATTCCAGGACACCTGTGCGCCAAACTGCTGGCTGAAAAAGCTGAGCGGAATCAGCACGCTGCTGCTATTTGTTGCAGGAGCGGCAGCAAGCTGAACTTCGGCACCATTCACGATGGCTTTCCGGCTGCCGACGGTAAGGACGATTTTTTTAACGCCATCTTCCGTTTGCTTCGTTGCAGTAATCTGCCGGACCTGCTGATTCCAAAGCACGGTAATACCCAGCGCTTCAGAGATGGCCCGGAACGGCACCATGGTGGTTCCTCCGGTGACGGCAGGCGGTACCGGGAACGGGAGCGGGTACCCGTCCAGCATAATGGTGATTTTGGCAGCTGCGGCGTCCGCTGCCCCGGGACCGGCAGCAGCCGCCCCTCCGCAAGCTATAGCGAGTGAAAGCAGGACTTTGCTTAACTTGTTCATTTCTTGTACAGCTCCTATCTGTATAATAAAAAATTGCAGGATCCGGACCTGCAGAGCGGTAGTGCTCCCGTCCGTTCCGTTTTCTATGACTCTACTATTCTACCAAATATTATAAGCTGGAGGCCAGCTTCCGCGTGCGGGAAAGTAAGCAAGAAATCAGGTCCTGGGACCTAGCTGGAGATAAAGGAGGGAGGAAGAATTCCCCTGAGTTCCTACATAAAAACAGAAATTTCAACAAATTTCGATATAAAATGGCGTGAAAGATGTGAAAATTTTTCAAATAAAACCGATAATAATTCTATAAAACCTTTTAAGTTTAATAGAAAAGTTCTCTCAACCATCGGGAGAACCCGGTGAAAGGCGGCAGACAGATGAAGATTCGGACAAAGTTATCGGTAATGATGATCGCAGGCACACTTCTTTTGACATCGGCAATAGCAATTCTGACCTACAGCAAATCAAGCTCCATGCTCTCGGATTTGTCGGAAACGGCGATGCTCCAGCTCAATGACAGCAAGGTGGAGACGATCGAAGCCATGATTGAAAAAGAAGCGGGGGATGTGGAACAGATCGCAGGAGAGTCGGGTGTGGAGCAGCTGCTCTATCAGTTGTCCCGGGGGACCAAGGATCAGGCTACTCTGGATCGTGTGAACGCCAGGCTGGCCCGGCTGGCCAAAGAAGCGGGCAATGTGGAGCATCTGCTCGTTGTGGATTTGAACAGTAAGAATGTGGCGGACAGCGACCCGAAGTTTATCGGGACGGACTACACTGACCGGGAGTACGCGAAACAGACGTTGGCCTCCGGAGAACCCGTCATCAGTGAAACACTCAAATCCAAAGCTACCGGGGCTTATGTTGTCGTCTTTACCCATCCGGTTAAGGTGGAGGGACGCACGGTCGGGTTTGTGGCGTCTTCGGTCCAAGCTGCAAGCATGATTCATTATTTGGAGAATGCCAAGGTGCTGCATACCGAAAGCAGCTATGCGTATCTGGTTGATGAAAAAGGCACGATGCTCTATCATCCGACGGAGGACAAAATCGGCAAGCCTGTAGAGAACGAGCAGATTAAAGCGGTTGTCGATCAGGTGATGAAGGGTACGATTCCGGAAGCGGCGTCCGTACGGTACGAGTTTGAGGGTGCACCTAAAATTGCGGTATATTCCGTGCTGCCGGATACGAAATGGACACTGGTTATAACGGGAGATGTCGGCGAAATCCAGTCACCGGTCAATGAAATGACCCATTTTATCATTTTATTGGGCGGCATCAGCATCATTCTTGCGCTTGTGGTGGGGATTTATCTGTCCCGCAAAATCGCGAATCCGATTATCAAGCTGACGGAGCTGATCGACAAGACGGCGGAGCTTGATCTGAAATTTGACGACAACTATGTGCATCTTGAGCGGAACAATGATGAAACCGGCCAAATCGCCAAAGCGATGTTCCGGACACGGACGGTGCTGCGGGACATGGCGGCAGGCCTCACAGACATTTCCGGCAAGGTGCTGAAAAACGCGGAGTCGCTGGAGAAGGTGGCCGATGAGGTGCGGGAGAATGCGACCGATAACGCGGCCACAACGGAGCAGCTGTCAGCGGGCATGCAGCAGACGGCGGCTTCGTCCGAAGAAATGAGCGCGTCTATGACCGAAATCAACGCCGGAGCGGGCGTTATCGCACAGCGGGCACAGGATGGGGCCGCGTTGTCCGATGAAATTGCCCAGCGGGCGGCGGAACTGAGCGCCGGTGCGGCGGAAGCGACCGATAGTACGAAGGCCGTATATAACGAAGTACGCGAAAAAATGGAGCAGGCGATCGAAAATTCCTCCAATATCACCCGTGTTAATGAATTGGCTTCGACCATTCTGGAAATTACGGGGCAGACCAATCTGCTTGCTCTGAATGCGGCCATCGAAGCGGCGCGGGCCGGAGAAGCCGGCCGGGGTTTTGCCGTTGTGGCGGGCGAAATCCGAAAGCTGGCCGAACGGTCCTCGGAAACGGCAGCGGGCATTCAGGATATTGTGCAGTCGGTGCATACCTCGGTGGGCGACATGCGGGAGAACTCCGAAGCGCTGCTGAATTTTATCGACGGAAACATCCTGCAGGACTACGAGAAGCTCGGCAAGGTAGGCGAACTGTACCGGCATGACGCGGAGACCGTCAACAATCTGATGACCGAATTCCGGAATGCCGCGGAGCATATGGGCGAAACGGTATCGGGCATCACGATTGCCATCAATGAAGTGGCGGCCACGGTAAATGAGGGTGCGCGCGGAGTAATGGACATTGCCGAAAAGAACTCCGAGATTGTAGAGAAGACCTACGAGGAAGTGCAAATGGCGGATGAAAATATCCGCAGCGCCACGGCGCTCCGGGATCTCGTCAGCAAGTTCAAAATGTAGAACGTGCCGCCTTGCAGGCGAACCGGCGATCTACAACAACAGACCAGCCGGAAGTTTCCCGGCTGACCTAATCATACGAAAGCGGGCCTGACCGGTATATTCGGCTGGGCCCGCTTTTGTATGCTGTAAGCCGCCAAGGGATCGGCGGACGATCTGGAAAGGCAATACTTACCCCGTGTACTGGGCCTGATGCAGCCGGCTGTAAACGCCGCCCGCGGCGATCAGCTCCTGATGTCCGCCCTGCTCGGCGATTCCGTCTTCGTTTACCACAACGATCCGGTCCGCGCCGCGGATCGTCGTCAGCCGGTGCGCGATAACGAGCGTCGTCCGGCCTTTGGACAGCTCGGTCAGCGACTGCTGAATCGCGGCTTCCGTTTCGGTATCAAGCGCTGAGGTTGCTTCGTCCAAAATCAAAATCGGCGGGTTCTTCAGGAACATGCGGGCGATGGCAAGGCGCTGCTTTTGGCCGCCCGAGAGCTTCACGCCGCGTTCGCCGATGACGGTCTCCATCCCTTCGGGCAGACTGCGGATCAACTCGTCCAGCCGCGCCCGCCGCGCCGCCTCCCAGATGTCTTCAAGCGGCGCATCCAGCCGCCCGTAAGCGATATTGTCGCGAATTGTGCCCGAGAACAGGAACACGTCCTGCTGGACGATGCCGATTTGACGCCGCAGAAAAGCAAGCTTCAGCTCGCGGATATCGATCCCATCGATTGTGATCCGGCCCTCGGCCGGGTCGTAGAACCGGGGCAGCAGACTGCAGATCGTCGTTTTTCCTGCCCCGGAGGGACCAACAAAAGCGACCGTTTCGCCCGCCCGGATATGGAGGCTGATATTATTCAGCACAGGCCGACCCGGCTCGTAGCCAAACGTGATGCCTTCCATCGCAATATCTCCTTTGAGGGCCGGAAGTTCAACCGCATTTGGGGTGTCTGCAATGTCCGGATCAGTGTCCAGAATTTCCAAATAGCGCTTGAAGCCGGCGATGCCCTTCGGATAACTTTCGATGACGGCGTTGATTTTTTCGATCGGACGGAAAAAGATATTCGACAAGAGCAGGAACGCAACAAATTCCCCAAGCTCCAGACTTCCCCGGATAAAAAACCAGGCGCCGCAGATCATCACAAAAATGGTAATCAGCCGCATCATCATATAGCTGATCGACATACTTTGGGCCATCGTTTTGTATGCGCGCAGCTTGGTGTCCCGGTACATGCGGTTTTCGGCTGCAAACAGCTCCTGTTCGTGAGCTTCGTTGGCGAAGGACTGGACCACGCGGATGCCGCCGACGTTGTCTTCAATCCGGGCGTTGAAATCGCCCACATTGCCGAACAGCCGGCGGTACGTCTGCGTCATCCTCCGGCCAAAGTAGATCAGAAACCAGGCCATTAGCGGGACAATCACAAACGTGATCAACGCAAGCTCGGGGTTGATCTGCAGCATCAGGCCAAACGCTCCAGCCAACGTCATGACGGCGATAAAGACGTCTTCGGGTCCATGGTGGGCCATTTCGCCGATATCGTTCAAATCGTTGGTGATCCTGCCGATCAGATGGCCGGTTTTGTTGTTGTCAAAGAAGCGGAAGCTCAGCTTCTGGATATGATCGAACATTTTTTTGCGCATATCCGTTTCGATATTGATGCCGAGCATATGGCCCCAGTAGGTGACGATATAATTCAGGACGGTGTTCAGCGCGTAAATCGCAAGCAGCGCCAGACAAGCGACAACGATGAGCGGCCAGTCCTGACCGGGGAGTAGATCGTCGATAAACCGGTTGACCGCCACGGGAAACGCCAGCTCCAGCAGGCCGGCGCCAACCGCGCAGGCGAAGTCGAGCAGAAACAGCTTTTTGTAAGGCTGGTAATAAGCGAAGAAACGACGGAGCATATGGAATGAGTCACCCTTTCCGCAACCAAGCAATGCTATGAGATTGATTCTCATTTAGATAGGTACATAAAGGATACTATCGGCAGTCCGCAGGTTTGTCAACGATGCGGTTTGTGCACTTGCTGGGACCATAGCAGCTTTAACGGGTAACCCGGTATCCTATATAATGGATAAACGGCCCGTGAGTTTGAGCGTTTTCGGCCGGAATACAGGACAACAATGACATCAGACAGGCAGGTGCGGACATGAAACGAAAGCTGTGGTTGAATTGGAAGGTAATGCTGCCGGCTGCGGTACTGTTGCTGATTATGGCGGGCTGCGGACCCAAATACAGTGACAAGGAAGCCGGCGAAATCGCGCTGCGGTACATTGCCGATGAGTATGGGGAAAAAGCGGTGCTGGATGACGTGTTCCTGCACGGCGGGTATCTGGGGTATCTGGTGGAAGGGCATTTTCAGGATCCGCATGAAACGAAGTTTAAGCTGATTGTAGACGACGATTCCGGACAAGTCAGAGATAACCGGATGTCCATTTCCTACGCCAACATGCGGATGAGGGCGCTGAGCGACCTGTACGCTGACGAGCTTGAGCAAAAAGGTTATACGATTCCCGAGCGGGAGGTATCGGGATTTACTGACGCTTATTTTGTTGCTTACGGCTGCGCTGACCGGATGGATTGCGCGGTGCAAGAGCTGCAGGTTGAACTGTCTGCCTCGGGGGCGGCGGAGACGGAGCAGGCGTTCCGGGAATTATACGAATGGCAGAAAACCCTGCCCGAACGGATTGACAGCATCTGGGTCCGGAATCCCGGCACGGATGGTACGGACAAAATTTACGGAACGCCGGAAGGCACCTCGCATTGTCTCCGCCCGGACGGAGAGGGGAGCGCCACGGCGGAGCAGTACGGGGTGGAGGAATTTTTAACTCGGGGCAAATGCGAGAATCCGGGAGATAAGGGGTAACCAGTGGCGTTATGGGCTGGAAACTTGCTTAATTGTACATAGGCGGAGGGAACATATGGAAATCCAGATCGAAACAAAGCGTTTAATTCTCCGGTTATTTGAGATCACGGACGCAAAAAGGGTTCAAACCTTGGCGGGAAATGAAGAAGCAGCTGGTATTTGGTATGACATAAATCATTATGAGTTAACCAAGCCAGGGAATCATTAATATGCTCCGTTGTTTTTTTGTTTGGATGTGCCAAAAAAGCCGGACCGGACGAGGATCAGCTCCTTCTCCGGTTCGGCTTTTTGCTTAAGCGATGATTTTATGCACTTATGAAAAATGGTAAATCAGGAAGCCGGATTGAGCTCCAGCTCGTCGTTCTTGTCGGAGTTGAACACGTTCAGATCCAGCTCGCCTTCCGACTTCGCTACCAGCAGGGAGGTAACGGTTGTTCCGGTGGCGTTAACCGCCGTACGGCCCATATCGATCAGCGCTTCGACGGCAACGACAAGGCCGATGCCTTCCAGCGGCAGTCCGACAGCCGTCAGCACGACGGTAGCCGAAATGGAAGCCGGTCCGGGAACACCCGCAACGCCGACGGAGGAAATCACGCTGACCAGAACGATCAGCAGATAGTCCGTAAAGCTCAGCGGAATGTTGTAGACGTTCGCTACGAAAACCGCCACAACCGCCGGCCAGACGCCGCCGCAGCCGTTAAAGTTCATCGTCGCGCCAAGCGGGACGACGAAGCTGGCGATTTTGGGCGACACGCCAAGGCGCTTTGTGATTACTTCAAGATTAATCGGCAGCGTGGCATAGCTGCTGCGGGTAGTGAAGGCGACCGCAGTTGTCGGATACGCTTTTTTGAAGAAACGCAGCGGGTTGACTTTGCCGACAAACGATACCAGTCCGCCGAATACGAAGACAAAATGGATCAGCAAAGCGATATAAGAAACCAGGATCAGTGTGGCGAGCGGCGCAAGCGTCTCGAGCCCGTATCTGGCCGCCATGCCGGCGATCAGAGCGTACACGCCGTAAGGCGTGAAGCGCAGGACGAATTTGACGACCTGATGCATGACCTCGGACAGGGAAGCAAACAGCGCTTTGACCGGCTGAACGGCATCGGGTTTCTTGGCACCGACCTTCAAAATGGCGACGGCCACCAGGATGCCGAAGATCAGAATCGGCACGACTTTGCCTTCGGCCGCGTCGCTGACCGGGTTCGTCGGGAACTGGCTCAGGATGACCTCAAAGAAGCTGGGCACTTCGCGGGCTTCAAAATCGGCCGGGACCGACTGCTCAATTCCGCTGCCCAGATTGAAGGCGGCGGCGACGGCAAGACCGATGGCGGCGGCAACGCCGGTCGTGGCGAGGAACCAGCCGACAGTTTTGGAGCCGATTTTTTTGAGCGCGGACAGGTTGGTAATCGAGATGATGCTGTTGATAACCAGAATGAACACCAGCGGAATGACGATCGTGCGGATCAGGTTGACATAGATGGAGCCAATTGTGCTGACCCCTTCATACGCAAGCGAATTCTGGTTGAAGATGATGCCGGCGACGAGACCAAGCCCAAGCGCGAGCAGGACACGCGTCCCGAAGCCTACGCGTTTTTTCGCCATTACATAAAGTACGGCGAGAACAACGGCGGAGACGAGCAGGGTAATCCAGTTTGTTTCAATGGCGGTTAACAAATTGTTCTCCATAACCAGCATCCTTTCTTTTATGAGAAAATAATCCCTTATAAATACCATCATAATACTCGGAATTGATGGAACATATGCTACTATATCATCGGCTTTTTATACCGTCAATCCTTTTTTATGATGCGGTTTGTTTGCGTTCCGCCCCGGTTTGCCGAAGGGCAGACAATGGCTGCAGAAGGCTGGGCAATGGCTTGCCGGAGGGGACATCAGTATCTCTTCACCGCGCTTCGTTGACAGAAAAAGGGGATCTGTTATAGTGGTTTAATAGTAACGATTACGTTTAGTTGAAAGGAGAGGAAGCGGTGCTGAAGCTGAAAAAATGTGATTTTCTGCTGATTGCAGCAGTACTGCTGGCGGCCGGCATGCTGTGGGGGTACAAGTGGCTGGGCGCAAACCGGGCGGATTATGCGCCGGGAGAACTGCATGCGCTAATCACGGTGAACGGCGAAACATGGAAGACCGTACCGCTGACCGGCAAAGAACGGATCATCGACATCCGTACCGAATATGGGCACAATACGCTGAAAGTATACGATTACGGAATCCGGATGATTTATTCGGATGCGCCCAAACGGATTGCGCTCGATATGGGGTTTATCTCAAAACCCTACCAGCAGATCATCTGCGTGCCCACAAGGGTAATGGTCCAGGTGCTGCGCCCCGGCGGACCGGAGGCGGACGGATTGGATGCGGTAATTTAAAATCGCTGGACCTTACAGCCTCCCGGTTCAAAGCCCGGGAGGCTGCTTAGAGTTTGCTGCCCTGGCTTCTTGCCGCAGACGGTCCCATTCCTCGACGGAATCGGGGCTGGTATAGACATACGGTTCGCTTGGTTCGGGCACGACGGTGATCCGCTCCGCCGCGATTTGGACCGTTTCGGCGCCTTGATACCCCGCAATCTCCAGCTTCCCCTGCACCTGAATCCAGGTGTCTGCGGGGAGGCTGTTTGGCGTAGGCGGCTTCACCAGGATGCCAAGCGGGGCGGCGTCCGCGGTGCAGCATTGGACCAAAAAACGTCCCACCGCAAAACGCCCCTCCGGGTCCGCCGCATCACCCGGGTACAGAAATCCGGTCACGCGTACTTCCCGTCCGGCAAATTCGCTTTTGTACAGATCAATCGCACCCAATGTCTCCGAGAACAGGGAAGGATAGATGGGGATGATCTGCTCCTGCTGCAGACGCTGCGCCAGGTCGGTGAATTCCTGAAGATAAGGGCTTGCGGCAAACCTGCTGTCTTCACGTTCCCTGGACTCAGCGGCCGGAGCGCTGACAAAAGCCATGCCTTTTTGAGCGGCGGCCGTACTTCCCAAGGCCTGATTCGGCAGCAGCAGGCCAAACAGCAGCGGCAGCAAAAACAGCGCGTAAGCCGACCCGATGCGCAGCGGAGAACGCGGGAGCGGGCGTTCGCAGTCGCACAGCAGCTCCGGCCGGCCGAACAGCGCCTGATACGTCAAAACGGCAGCCATTGCCGCAATCGGGATCGGGCACAGTTTTACCCAGCCGGCCGTCTCGGGTGTGACGTACAGCTGAAGTTCGCTCCGTGAGGACCACCGGGCCAGCAGCCCCGCCAAGGCGAGCAGAATGCCCGCCCGCAGCAGGTAATGCAGGCGGACGATCCGGGTTTCGTTCATTGCGGGTACCTCCTTGGATGAGGATTAAGCGAGCGTCCTGCCCACCCAGACCGAGCCGACAAAAACGGCGCACAGCACAAGAAAAAACAGCAGCAGCGCAAACCGGGTTTTGAAGAGGGACAGGAGCATCAGCGAGTTTTTGAAATCCAGCATCGGACCAAACACCATAAATGCAAGCAGCGCGCCCGGCGGAAAGGAATGAAGAAACGTCGAAGCGATAAAGGCGTCGGAGGTGGAGCAGAGCGACAGTACAAACGCCAGCCCAAGCATAAAGACATAAGATCCAAGCGGGCGTTCCCCGATGTCGTGCAGGCTGCCGTGGTCCATAAATGTCTGAATGCAGGCGGTCAGCAAACAGCCAAAGATCAGGAATTTGCCCATTTCAAAAAATTCCTCCGCCGTGTGGGTGAACACTGCCGCCGCTTTGCCGGAAACGGTCCGGGCATCATGCAGCCCGCTTGTTTCGCGCGGCGCGGTAAGGCGGAGAGGAGGCCGGCGGATAATCAAATAAACCATCAGTCCAACCGCCACAGAGACGGCGGCGGCCAGGGCCATCCTGGCGTAAGCCAGCTCGGGCCGGATGCGGAAGGCCGCCATCGTTGCGCCAAATACGATCGGATTGACAATCGGGCCCGACAGCAGGAACACGATGGCGACGTGCAGCGGCATGCCTTTGAGCATCAGGCGGCGGATCAGCGGAATCATCCCGCATTCGCACACCGGAAACAAAAGGCCAAGCAGTACGCCAAACAGCGAACCCGATACCGGCCCGCTGGGGACGGCCCGGGTAATCCAGGCGTCAGGCACAAACAGCTTGAGCAGGGAGGACAGAAAAGCGCCAAGGAGCACATATGGGAGAGCCTCCAGCAAAATTCCCAAAAAACCTGATTTAATGCTGAGCAGCTGCGGATGATTGGACCAGCCGGACAAAGCAGGCAGCCAGACCACGGCGCAAACTGCCGCTAAAGATAAAGGGAGCAGCAGAGGCAGCAGTTTCAACGGCGACAGACGGATCATGGATGATCACTCCGGACCAAGCCGGAGTGCCGCCCAGCCGCGGGCAAGAGCGTCGGGATCCAGACTCAAGCCGATGCACACGAGATAAGGGCTTCCCGGGTAACGCGAAGGTTCGTAGGCAGCCCGGCCTCCTGCGAACTGAACGAGCTGGATGTCTCCCTGGCTTCCGGTTAAAGGAAGATGCCCTTTTGCCCGCAGCAGCGCTTCGCCCTGCGCCAGCAGAAACCGCTCCAGCTCCGCGGCGGACAGCCGGACGCCTTCCGGAAGCGTCAGCGTGACGGCGGAAACGGCGGAATAGGAGGCGGCTTCAGCGGGAACGGCGTGTTCTGCGGCTTGTCCGCTGCGCACAAGGGCTGAAGGAGAGAAGCCTTCTGGCGCCCGGCGGATTCCGGCGGTGTTTTGCCCGGCCTCCTGCTTGCGGATGCCGGGTGCATCCTGCTCCGGATTCCAGCCGATGCCGGGTGCATCCTGCTCCGGATTCCAGCGGATTTCGGCAGCGTTTTGCCCGGAATCCCGCTTGTGAATGCCGGGTGCTTCCAGCTCCGGTTCCCGCTTGCGGATGCCGTCCAGCAGCGGCGAGCTGTCAAATTCACCCCGGACGGTCAGCACAACTTGGGCGTCCGGATTCCGGCGGCGGACCATGGCCTGCGTTTTACCAAGCCTGTCCGGTCCGCACAAATCGGTTTTATTGATGACCACCCAATCGGATACTGCAAGCTGACTGCCGAGCGTCCGCACTAAATGGCGGTCGGCGGAGAACAGGCTGGCATAATCAAGCGCATGCTCCGCGTCCAGCACCGTCAAAATATGCAGCAGCTCCAGCCGGTTCCGCCAGCGCGGCGCGCGGATGACCTCGGCAAGTTCTCCCGGGTCGGCTACTCCTGTCGGTTCGATGAACAGGACATCCGGTTTTTGCGTCAGCAGATCCGCCAGGCATCCGTCGACCTCTTCCTTCCGGCTGCAGCATACACAGCCGTCCAGCAGCCGGTTTACGGGCAGGCCGGCATGTTCCTCAAGCAAATAGCCGTCCACATCCTGTTTTCCCAGCTCGTTCATCAGTATGCCGGGCTGCAGTCCAAGCTCCAGGCTCTGCTTAAGCAGCCGGATCAGCAGGGTGGTTTTTCCGCTGCCCAGGAAACCTCCGATTATCACTACCGGTATTTTCATAGCGGGACTCTCCTTTTTTTGGATCATAGTAGGTTACTGCCATTTATACGTAATCGGAACGATTAATAGACCTGGTTCATAGATTTAACATCAAACGAAGAACAACGGCAGGGATTGTTGACAAACAAGGGACGGACAGGTAATCTGATCTTAATCGTAATAATTACTAATAAACGATATGGGAGAGAACTTATGAACAGAACGCCTGCTCACAAAATACCGGTAACTGTCCTTAGCGGCTATCTTGGCTCCGGCAAAACCACGCTGCTGAATCATATCCTGCATAACCGGCAGGGGCTGCGGGTAGCCGTAATTGTAAACGACATGAGCGAAGTAAATGTAGACGCCGCCTCGATCCGCTCGGGACAAACGCTGTCCCGGACGGAGGAGAAGCTGGTGGAAATGTCCAATGGCTGTATCTGCTGCACGCTTCGGGAGGATTTGCTGCGGGAGGTGCGTGCACTGGCGCTGGAGGGGCGGTTCGACTATATTTTGATCGAGTCATCGGGAATCAGCGAACCGGTTCCTGTCGCTCAAACTTTTACGTATGCGGATGATGAGCTTGGAGTCGATCTGACGGAATTGACCCGGCTGGACACGCTGGTTACGGTGGTTGACGCTTACCGCTTTTGGCATGACTTCGCTTCGGGTGAAAGTCTGCTGGACCGCGGCGAAGCAGCGGGAGAGCAGGACACCCGCGACGTGGTGGACCTGCTGATCGACCAGATCGAGACCTGCGACGTCATCCTGCTGAACAAATGCGATCTGGTAGAGGCGGAGGAGCTGGACCGGCTGGAAGCGGTACTCCGGAAGCTGCAGCCGTCCGCCAAATTGATCCGTACTGTACGCGGTACGGTCGATCCCGCAGAGATCCTGAATACGGGCAGATTTGACTTCGAGAAGACAAGCCAGTCCTCCGGCTGGATTGCGGAGCTGACCGGCGGGGAGCATACGCCGGAAACCGAGGAATACGGCATCGGATCGTTTGTCTACCGCCGCCGCACTCCGTTTCATCCCGGGCGGCTGGCCGAATTTTTTGGCGCTTGGCCGGGTGAAGTGGTGCGGGCGAAAGGGCTCGTCTGGCTGGCAGCGGCGGGCGATCTGGCGGCTTCGCTGAGCCAGGCGGGGCCTTCGATCCAGTTCGGGCCGGCAGGACGCTGGCTTGCTTCCCTTCCTGAAGCTCTGCGGGCGGAAGCCGGGGAAGATCCTGAAGCGGAAGAGCAGTGGGATGACAAGTGGGGCGACCGGATGACAGAGCTGGTGCTGATCGGAATACGGATGGACCGGGCGGAGATTGAAGCGGAGCTGGACCGCTGTCTGCTGACGGAGGAGGAGCTGCGGATGGATTTTGCCGGCTTCCCGAACCCGCTGCCTTGGCCGCGGAAAGAAGAATTGGCCGCCGCCGGTTACTTGTGACGGATGGCAAGAGCCCCTGGCAAGAGCTGCCGGCAGGAATCTATGGATGAAACTCCCGGCAGGAGGCCGGCACGAGCTCAATATGAGCTCCCGGGAGGAGCCTCGGCTAGAGCTCCTATGAGCTCCCAGCAGAAGCCCTGGCAAGAGCTCCCGTTTTACCGCAGGCTGAGTGAATAAAGGGTGGACAAAGCCCGTCGACGAACGCCCTCCCGCTGCGCTATAGTAGTAGCGGGAGGCGATATGAACATGAGTTATACGGATACGTTTATTCTGGTTTCGGAAGATTGTCCCGTGGAATACGGAACCGTGCCGGTGCCGACCCGCGCCGGAACGCCCGCCCATCTGATCCAGTATGAGCTGCTGACGGAGAAGCCCTATACCTACAACCACGAAGACCTGATTTACGAAGTGCATGTCAGGCACAAAAATATCCCCGAAGACGTGCGCGAGAGCGACGGAGAGACGATCCGCCGGGAGCTTTTTGCCAAAAGCCACCCGTGCTTGCGGGCTTCAATGCTGCCAAAGCGTTACGGCTGGGGCGTGCATTACGACAACGAAGGCAAAATCGCCATCTATGGCATGGAATCTCCCGAGTATCAGGCTTTTGTCTCGGGGGAACGCGGCGGGACGAAGCTGCTGCGCGCGATGCGCAGCAAACGAAAAGGCAGCGGGCCGGAGATGCCCGAATGACCGGTTATTGGGAGGAACGGTTTGCGCATGAGGGCATGATTTGGGGCGGAGCGGCGAGTCCAACTGCAAGCCTGGCCGTCGGGCTGTTCCGTTCCGCGGGCGTCCGCTCGGTCCTCGTTCCGGGAGCGGGTTACGGGCGGAATACAAAGGCGTTGTCGGAATTTTTTGATGTGACCGGCATCGAACTGAGCGGATCTGCGGTGCGGCTTGGACAGCAGTGGGACCCAAAAACCCGGTTTGTCTGCGGCTCGGCGCTTGATCCCGCCGTTATTCCGGACAATAGTTACGATGCCGTGTATTGCTATGATCTGCTGCATTTGTTTCTGGCTCCGCAGCGGCGGGAGCTAGCGGAGGTGTGCCTGGAGAAGACGCGTCCGGGCGGCATGCTGTTTTTTACGGCCTTCTCGGACCGGGACCCGAATAACGGCCGGGGACGCTGTCTGGAAGCGGGGACCTACGAATACAAGCCGGACAAGTATGCCCATTTTTTTAGCGAAGAGGAGCTGGCAGGGTATTGGGGCGAGTCGTCCTTGGCCGATCAGGGAGAACTGTTGGAGACGCTGAATGCGGGCGGAAAGGACGAGCATCAATATCTCCTCCGTTATGCTGCCGTGCGGAAACCTGAGAAGCCCATACGGTAAAAAGGTAGAACGGGTAGAAAAGGTGACCGGTAACTGGATGTCAACGCTGAGAATGGTTGACAACAGAATGACTAGTAGATAAAAGAATGACTAGTAGACAACAGAATGACTACTAGACAAAAGAATGACTCGTTGACAACATAGGACACCGGCGGCAGGGAAGCTGGGGAGCCGCGGGAACACAAAAATACAGCCAAGCTCTGCCGGTTAAGACGGAGTTTGGCTGTTTGTTATAGGGATGACTCAACTTTCGCAGAGCGAAAATCAGCTTAGCTCCAGTCATGGCGCGGATTTAACCGCAATAAAGCAATCGTCTTGAAAAAATAGAAAAACACTGCTTCGCCCGCGGCGAACGCACGCTCGGCGGGATTTACGGTGCGATGAAGTTAGCACGCTAGACCGGGCAGTTGTCTTGGCGCAACTCATAGAACGGCTGAACGAAATTACGACTCAGGTTGGGAAAAATGCTCCACCCTGATTAAAGTCAACTCCAGCATTGGATCTCAAATTTTGCCCTGTGATCTCAATGTGGCGTATTTGCTGATCTCAGGCTGCACTTCTGATCCCAGGCTGCAAAAGGTGAGTTAATAAAAGCAGCGGCGGACCAAGACTTGATAAACCATGTCTTGTACTGCCGCTGTTGTCGTTGAACGAACTCGAACGAATCTTCCCCTGCAACACACCTGTAGCGGATTACCACAGCACGCGATACCGAGGTTTTTCCGGACCCAGAGGACGTTATTTCTGAAATTCGTGGGCTTTTGGGTTGCCTTGCGGACTCCAGATCCGTTATTCGTACCGAAAACATCCAAACGGTGGATTTTCCACATAAATAAGGGAAACTGAGTCCGTCACTTTGCCAAAACACGGAATAATCAGCAAATAGGGTCTCCTGAGTCCGGTAAGAAAGTCATAGGGGAGTATAACGCATAGCTGCTTCAAAACGCCTCCAAAGTTTGGAAAAGCGAGACTGTGTTCAGGCAGGGAATGTTGTTGTAACACAGAGTTACGCACCTTTCTTGTTGGCATGGTAAGCTCGACACTACCATGATCCCTAACAAGTGAGGTTTTTTTGTCAATACAAGTAAATCTATTGAATTTTCTTACTCACTCTAGGACCTATACCATTTTTTCAGCTGCGAAAGTTGAGGGGATGATTTTACTCTGCCGCAACTCAAGCAGCCGTCTGCTATTGTCCCTGCCGCCGGATGTCATCCGGACCCCGGTCCACGTATTTGCCCTGCTGCGGCTCGGCCATTTCCACGAACCGGTCCGACAGCACCCAAAGCCGTTCCCGCAGTTCTTCACCGCGCATCGGCGCGCCGTGGCCAGTGATTGCCGCAAGGGGCTCAAGCCCGGCCAGTGTTGCAACCGAAATCCGGGCCGCCTCCCAGTCGGGGGTGAAATACATCGGCGGTCCGTGAATCTCGCGCTCCTGCTGCATGACGGCAAGCGCGGATTCCTGCTTCACGGTAATAAAAGCGTCGCCTGCAATCAGCGTCCGGTCACTGTCGCGGAACAGCGAGACATGGCCCGGGCTGTGACCCGGCGTATGAATCCACCGCCAGCCTTCCGCACCCGGCACGGTTCCATCCGCGGGAAGCGGATGCACCGCCGATCCCAGATCGATCCCGCGGTGAGGATACAGCGGCGCCGCTTCGGCCATCAAACCGCCGCCCACGGAAGGGTCGGCCGGCAAATAATCGGCTTCCCCGGTAAGATAAGGAAGCTCCAGCGGATGAGCATATACGGGTACTTTCCATTCCTCCAGCAGTTCTTTGAGGGCGCCTACATGATCGAAATGCCCGTGCGTCAAAATAATCGCCTGAGGCGGTTTACGGAAATGTTTTTCCGCTGTTTTCCGGATTGTTCCGGCGAACAGACCAAGCCCCGCATCCACCAGCACCCATTCGTTATCCGGCGTTCCCGCCAGTGCTACGTTGACAAACAGGGTGCGAAGACCCACGACACCGGGAGCAACCTGCCACGTATCGGAAAACCCTGTACTTAGCATGCTGTTGCTGTCCATACGACTCCTCCTGTTCCTTTGCATTTTCCTTATCATTACCCGAACCGGCTCAGGCTAAAGCCCCGGCTGATGCAAAAACACAAAGAAACCGGCCCTTCCCTTGAAGGACCGGCATGTTAAGCTCTGGAGCGGCGTGGATGGAGCCTGCGCACGGCCTGAAGCCGGGATACCGTATCGGGCTCAGCACCGTACAACGGAACATATCACACTGCCCAATGAACATCTATTTCGATTTGCTTCTGCGGTCAAAAACAAGTCCCGCCACCACGCCCAGCAGCGCGCCAGCCAGCCCTGCGGCCGCCACGCAGCCCAGCACATTCATTCCCTGCAGCTTCCAGGCAAATGAGGCCAGGCTGCCGGCCGCCGTACCCGCCAAAAAACCAAATGCCATACTGAAGTCGCCCGCTTTCATCGCGATTCACCCGCCAATCGAGGATATGGTAACCGCTTAAGGTCTCATTACCCAAGTATTGCCCAAATGTAAACGCTTTAAAACGTGTAGACGGCTAACGGGATGA
This sequence comes from Paenibacillus nanchangensis, assembly GCF_046543445.1. NCBI lineage: Bacteria > Bacillati > Bacillota > Bacilli > Caryophanales > Paenibacillaceae > Paenibacillus > Paenibacillus nanchangensis. The sequence goes on along the minus strand of NZ_JBHOFD010000041.1, from coordinate 11,328 downwards.
GAGCAAAATGCCCTCCCCCTATTTTTTATTCCTTGCAGTCTGCAAAAAGAATGCCGCGCGGGATTCGGAAAAAACGCTCCGCCTTTTCCTGCATGGAAGGCGACGGGCAGTGCCCCTGGTGCAGCCACTTGCGGAAGGTGCCGGGATGAATGCCGATCCAGCGGCTGACATCGGTGACCGACAGGTCGTGCACCATGCACAGGCCAGTAAGGATATGATTGCGGCTTTCGGCGGAACCGACGGTCCGTTTCATAAACCGGGACGGCTCAGGCTGACAAATGACAGGACTTTGACGGATCAGTTGTTCGTTAAACAGCACATGGGCGGAGTAACCAAGATAGCGGCACGCCTTGTCCATGTTGTTGCGCGATGGAATGCGGCCTTCATAGACCCACGCGCTTACACTGCGGGAAGAAATGGAAAGCTCCTCTGCCAGCCGGGACAGCTTGATATCGTTCGCCATAAGCACTGCGAGCAATACCCGGTTGCGGATTTGGCATCGCTGGGGACGGCGAAAACGCTTGACACGAACCCCTTTGCCAAGGTATTTCCGGTTGATCAGAGACCACGCCTGGATGTTATGTGATTCCTGCTGATTGTTAGGCATATTTCCTCCGGATTTTTTTAAAAATATACTACAATATTTATAGCGGATGCGGCAATGGTTAATCCTGTAACTTGGCGTTTTGAATCCGGATTCTTTTCGGAACCGGAGCGGTATGCTATAGTTTTCCTAAGCGTTTTTTTATCATTCAGGGGCAGGGAGCGAATCTAATGATTAAACATATTGTTTTTTTTAAACTGAAGGACCGTTCGCCGGAAAGCGTAGCGAAGACGGTAGCGGTGCTGCGCAACATGGACGGCAAAATTCCGCAGCTCGTTTCGCTGGAAGTAGGTGCGGACGTGATCCGCTCGGACCGTTCGTTCGATATTGCGCTTGTATCCGTTGTTGCATCGCTGGAGGATCTTCAGGCTTACCAGGTGCATCCGGCCCATCAGGAGGTCATCAAGCACATCAACGAAGTTAAAGAGCTGTCGGTCAGCGTAGATTACGAGATCGAATAACGGCACCGGCCGGACTCTGGATTTTCAGACGGGAGCGGGAGAACAATGCGCGAAATGGAGTATCCGATGGAGGCGCTTGCTTATCTGATTGTTTTTGTGGCGGCCTGCATCACGATGTTTATATGGCTCAAACGAAGAGGGCGCCGGGGCAAATAACCAATGCGTCCGGTGCACGGATGATAGGGGCGTCTGCAGCCGGAAGGCGTGCGGCGCATACACGTGGAGGCGAAAACTTTGTATTACGTTAACCGGAAGCAAATCGAGCGAATTTTAAGCCAGGTGCCCGACATCGCTGCAAGCCTGCGCGCCGTATCGTCCAACTGGGACGGCGGGACGCTTGCCGGCATGGTCCAGGAACGGGCGCTGCATTTGGCCATTGAGGTGGTGACCGACGTCGGCAGCTGTCTGATTGACGGCTTTATTATGCGCGATGCGGGAAGCTACGAGGATATAATCACGATCATTCACCAGGAATCGGTATTTGAAGGCGATAGCGAATTGTATGACCTGCTGATTCGTCTGGTTGCCCTGCGCAAACCGCTTGTCCAGGAGTATTACGACTGGGACCGCGGCGCGCTGCATCCGCTGACAACGAAGCTTCCCGGGCAGCTGGAGCGGTTTGCCAGCCTGGTTGGCGCCTATTTGGACCGCGAACTTGGCGTTCCGGCGGCGGAATAACGGCAAGTCCGGAGCCTGCCGGACAAACGGCAATGGCAATGCAGCAGAACGAAGGCCCGCGGCAGCTGATAAAGGAGGGCAAAGTCCATGAAAAAAGGGCCGGAAACCGGTTCGACCCGCCGCATGATTATGAAGCTGCTCAAAATGAACGGAGCCCAAACCGTCGGCGCGCTGGCTGCGGAGCTGGGCATTACGGAAATGGGCGTCAGACGCCATCTGCTCAGTCTGGAGCAGGAAGGACTGGCCCGGACCAAGGTGGTGCGCCAGGCGATGGGACGCCCGCTCCATTTGTACTCCCTGACGGAGCGGGCCGATGAGCATTTTCCGAAAAACTACCACAATTTGGCGCTGGAGCTGCTGCGGGAGGTAGAGACCTCCGCGGGCAAGGAAGCGGTGCATGCGCTGTTTGAAGGGCGCAAGCGCAGATTGTTCCAGCAGCATGCGCCCCATATGGAAGGCAGCACGCTGGAGGAGCGGGTGGCCGAGCTGGCGCTCATCCAGAACGCCGGCGGCTATATGGCGGAGTGGCACAAGGAAGAAGACGGATCGTACAGTTTGCGCGAATACAACTGCCCGATCCGTCAGGTGGCTTCCAAATACCGCAGGGCATGCCAATGCGAACACGGTTTGTTTGAAGAACTGCTGGACGCCAAGGTCACGCGCACCGAATGTATGGCGGACGGCGGGCAATGCTGCCGGTATGTAATCAGCGGCAAAGCATGAGACGGACTTTTTACAGACCGCCGAAATTTTAGTTGATGAAGATGGCCTATTTATAACTTAAGTTCCGGAATCCCCGCAAAGCGCCTGGCCCCAAATGATGGAAAAGGCCGCGCCCTGCGGGGATTTTTATGCGGGTTCGGAAAATCTGTCAAAGTTCGTGGATAGGCGTGACAATAGCCTATTGATTTTTTTGTGGAGCAATGCTGTCACCGGACGCGCCCCTTTTGCTTATGATGTATCAATCATAGGCATTCGCCCGCATCAAGGGCGGGAAGGAGGAACTGCGATGACGGGATGGCTGGGAGCGGTGCTGGCGGTATGCGCTTTGGCGTTGACCTTGATTCTTGCCGGGCTCGCCTGGAGGGTAAAGCGGACGCTGGCCGACCTAAGCGCTCTGGCGGAGCAGGCGGTGCGCACCTGGGAGGCATCCGCCGGGGAGCTGCAGCGCGCATTAAACCGCGCCGGATCGGCGGCAGGTGAATTGGAGACACGGCTCGCCGAGCTGGGCCGGCTGACAGGCGGACTTGGCGCGGCGGGCGACGAGATCGCCGGAGCCGGGCGCCGGTTCGGCCGCTTGGGCCGGGAAGCGGCGGAGGCTGCGGACGATGCGCTCAGGGAAGCGCGCCGGCGCAACGCCCCGGAGCTGGATAAAGCGCTGCGCTGTCTGGACGCCGGCTTTGCCCTGTGGAACGCCTGGAACCGAAGCCGCAGGACCTCCTCTCCCGGTCCTTATGCCGACGGGCAGGCCGAATCAAAGGGAGTGGCGAGAAAATGAAAAAGGATACGAAGCAAGTGGTCTGGGGAATCGTGGCCGGCAGCGTGCTGGGATCGGTAACAGCGCTGCTGCTCGCGCCAAAAAGCGGCAAAGAGCTGCGTAAAGACATCGCGGACGGCACCTCTGCCGCGATCGGCAAAGCGCAGGATCTGGCCGGTCAGGCGGGCGAGCTTGGCGCCGAATGGATCGGCAAAGCAAAAACGGCCGCCGGAAACACGGTCCGCTCAGTCCGGGAATGGCGGACCGGTACCGCAAGCGAACTGGCGGAGGGAGCCGGGGAGGTTCTGGCGGATGCCGGAGAGGCCCTGGAGGAAACCGCGGAAGCGTTGGCGGAAGCCGCCGAAGCGGCCAAATCGGCTGACGGTGAACCGGTCCGGCCGGTTCAGTAAGCCAGCGTAACGCCCGGCCGGTTCAGTAAGCCGGCGGAATACCGCCCGCCAGTTCAGTGATCCAGCGGGCCGGTTCGGGCGGAACACCGAACCGGGCGTATGGGGAACGGACCGCGGATATTTTGGGAGGCGTGCCAGCCGGGGTGCGCCTTCATCTTTTTGCATTGGGAAGGGGGACATTAGGGCAGGCTTGCTGCACGCGAAGATGCTTGAACTGCGAAGACAAATGGAGTAATATCTGCAATTGGGGCCAAAGACAGGTAACGTTTTGTTTTTGCCTTACATAAGCTACCATGAAACGAGACAATAACAGAAGGAAGCGGTGTGTTCGTGCAGCAAGCTATCGCAATACTGGATTCAGGCGTCGGGGGACTCACCGTCGTCAAGGAAGTGATGAGACAGCTCCCGCGGGAGAAAATCATTTATTTTGGCGATACCGCCCGCGCGCCGTACGGGCCCCGTCCGACCGAAGAAGTGACCCGGTTCACCGAGCAAATCGTTGACTATCTAATCCAATTTGATCCCAAAATGATCGTTATCGCCTGCAATACGGCAACCGCAGCCGCCCTGGAATATATTTCATCGAAAGTATCCGTTCCTGTCATTGGCGTCATTCATCCAGGCGCAAGAGCGGCGGTCAGCGCTACAAAAAGCGGAAGGGTAGGGGTGATCGGCACGGTCGGCACGATCAGCAGCGGCGCGTATACGGCTGCCCTGCGCGAGCTGTCGCCATTCATACAGGTGGTCAGCCAAGCATGCCCGGCGCTTGTCCCGCTGGTGGAGCAGGGAATGTTCCGGTCAAGCGAATGCGAAGCGGTAGTGGAAGAATCGCTGAACGGCATGGTCGGCAGTCCGATCGATACGCTGATCTTAGGCTGCACCCATTATCCGTTCCTGATGGAACCGATTCAACGGGTGATGGGCCCCGGCGTAAAACTGATCAGTTCGGCGGACGAAACCGCCCGCGAGATCAGCACGATCCTCTACGACAAGGGCCAACTCGCAAAAGGTGAAGAAATACCGGTTCACCAGTTTTTTTGCAGCGGGGATGCGGGGATTTTTCAAAAAATCGCACTGGACTGGCTGGGCGAGCATATCCTGCGCACGCCAGTCGTCTGGCAGGTATCATCTTTATAACTCAACTTTCGCAGAGCGAAAATCAGCTAAGCTCCAGACCTGGCGCGGATTTAAACGCAATGAAGTAATCATCTTGAAAAAAAAGAAAAACACCGCTTCGCCCACGGCAAACGCACGCTCGGCGGGATTTACGGTGCGATGAAGTTAGCACCCTAGACTGGGTAGTTGCCTTGGCGCAACTCATAGATCGGCTGAACGATATTACGCGACTCAGGTTGGGAAGAAATGCCCCGCCCTGATCCAAAGTCAACTCCAGTACTGGATCTCCGGTTTGCCCAGTGAACTCAAGGCGGATCTGCCGATCTCAGGTTGCACTGCCGATCTCAGGCTGCGAAAGTTGAGTTAATAAAAGCAGCGTGAACCAAGACTTGATAACCAATGTCTTGGACTGCCGCTGTTGTCGTTGAACTGACTGGAACGAATCCTCTCCTGTAACAGACCCGCAGCGGATTACCACCGAATGCGATACCAGGTTTTTCCGGACCCAGAGGACGTTATTACTGAAATTCCTGGGCTTTTCGGTTACCTTGCGGACTCCAGATCCGTTATTCGTACCGAAGACATCCAAACGATGAATTTTCCTCGTAAATAAGGGAATCTGAGTCCGTCTCTTTGCCAAAACACGGAATAATCAGTAAATTAGGTCCCCTGAGTCCGGCAGGAAAGTCACAGGGGAGGTCAATGTTGAGCTGCCTCAAAAGGCCCCTATAGTTTGGAAAAGCAAGACTGTGTTCAGGCAGGGAATGATGTTGTTATAACACAGAGTAACGCACCTTTCTTGTTGGCATGGTTGGTCGCACTACCATGCTACCACACAAGCGAGGTGTTTTTTGTCAATACGAGTAAAGCTACTGAATTTTCCTTACGCGCTCAAGGGTTTAAGCCATTTTTCTAGCTGCGAAAGTTAAGTTCACGAGTTTTTCCAAAACTTAAATATGCCTTGCGGTATGCGGCCGGCTTCGGCCGTACGCTCAGCAGCAGGCCGGTGAACGGATTGCCCGTTTGACCGGCCTGTTTGCGTCTGGAAGGTTAATGGGATGCCGGCCCTAACTTGCCGTTGCGCCATGAAAGGAAAGGAAAGGAGGAGGGAGAAATCCCGGCCCTAACTTTCGGTTAGACATCACTGAGGACTGCGCGTACGTCCTCCGGCCTCCTCCACATGAGGGACAGCCCTGCCGGCATATAATGGACCAATGCCCGGCTCATGCGGCAGCGGGCGCAAAGCGAGGCGCCGCCCCGGGCCGGAAGAGGAGGATGAACAAGATGCAGCAGCATATTGTAAAAAAAGGAGACACCGTCGCCCGCATCGCCGCGGCGGCGGGTTTGACCCCGGAGCATATCGTGCAGGGAAACCCTTGGGCGGCAAGCCAGCCCTATTTGATCCCCGGCCAAATTTTGTATCTGCCTTCTCCCCCGAGGCGCCGCTGTTCGCTGCAGCAGGGGGATCATGCCGAGCTGCTGGCACAGCGGTTCAGCGTGTCCGTTGAGGACCTGGAACAGCTGAATCCCGGCCTGCTGGCAGGCAGGCTGAAACCGGGGACGGTCGTTGTCCTCCCCCCGCCTAAAAAAGAAAAACGGGTGTCGCTGCGCGGCGAATATGGTCCATCTGAGCTGGCGGCAGACGCGGCTGCACTAAAAGAGGCTTATCCTTTCATCGAGGTGCGTTCTATCGGTGCAAGTGTTATGGGCAAGCCGATTACGCTGTTGAAGCTGGGGGAAGGGCCGCGTTACCTCCATGTTAACGCCGCGCTGCATGCAAACGAGTGGATGACGTCAGCCTGTCTGATGTCGTTTATTGAACAATATGCGGCGGCGGTTGCACAGGACACGGAGTGGCTCGGGAGCAGGCCGGCGGACTGGTACAGGAATTGGACCCTTTTGGCGGTGCCTATGGCCAATCCGGACGGCGTGGAGCTGGTCCAGGAAGGCGCGCAGGCGGATCATCCGCTGTATGCGGAGCTGCTGCGCTGGAATGGCGGGCGGACCGGCTACCGGCACTGGAAAGCCAACATCCGGGGCGTCGATCTCGGCGACCAGTTCCCCGCGTTCTGGGAAGAGGAGCGGCAGCGGCGCGGTGCACCGGGGCCCGGACCGCGCGATTACGGCGGGGAAGCGCCGCTGTCCGAACCGGAAGCCGCAGCGCTGGTCCGGCTGGCGGAGGAATATCCCGGCGATGCCGCCGTATCGCTGCACAGCCAAGGCCAGGAAATCTACTGGAATTACCGGGGTTACGAACCACCGGACAGCGAGCGGCTGGCCCAAAAACTGGCGGCGGCCGCGCCCGGATACCGCCCCGTGTATCTTGAAGGAAGCGACGCCGGCTATAAGGACTGGTTTATCCTGCATACCCGGAAACCGGCGTTTACGATCGAGCTCGGTTGGGGCAGAAACCCGCTGCCGGCGTCGGAGTTTGAAGACATGGCGCTGGAGACGGGCAGGATGCTCGCGGAACTTCTCCAATATGAAACCTCTGAATGAAACTTTTTCTGTAAACTTGCGTATGCTGTAACATAGGGTATGGTCGCTGTCGTAACTCCCATCACTTACGGCGGCTGTACTCTTTTTCTATGAAATGATTGGGATTATGGAAGACTGTTACAGATTATTCAGCAGGGATTGGTTGAATGATGTCACCATAGTTGCGGGGACGGTAAGTAAATGATTTGTAGCTACCGTCCTCAAGCTTATGAAAGGCTTTAAAAATACCTTCTGAATAATGGAAACTGTCGTCGAGCATTTCGGGCATATAGGCTGGCTCCCGGCCTCCCAAAGTTTCATAAAGGCTATAGCCCGGTATTCCGCCAGTACTGAACTGCCACACCGCTTTGGCCTTATGGTTATTAATTTCTACCACAGTGGTCACCCGCCCGTTTTCATAGGTGTATTTTGAGGCATCGTTGGCGGCAAAGGTGTACGTATAATAGCGTTTTTTATCCAAAACGGTGTCGGGACTAGGCGGAAAATCATACGTAATCGGCAGAGAAATCGCCGCAAGCCGGGCTTCGTGCAGCTGTGCTGATGTGAATTTGGCCGGATCGGGAGCATAGTCCTTACTGGTGACGAATAAAATGGCGCGGGTTGTTTCGTAAAAAACCGAATAACCAAACGCTTCGCTGACGAAACGCGCGGGCAGCATGAGGCGGCCATTGTAATTATTGGCTTCCGTGTCCATCTCGACGGGTTTCGTGTTTTTGTAGGCTGTACGCTGGCCTTGCGTCATTTTGAAGGTGTCGCCGGCTGGATTGGTGATCACGGCGGTATGCGTTCCAGAGTCCCAGGAATAGCTTAAGCCCAAAGGAGCAAGAGCGCGGACAGGGATCATCACCCGGCCGGCGCTAATAAAAGGACTGGTGCCGGTAGCGACAAACTCACCATTGACATTCACATCGATGGTGCGGACTGTGGAGCCGGCTGCGGAATGTGCGGCGGGGTTTTGCAGGGCAAGGAACAGCATCAGGCATAACGGGAATAGCTTTTTGCAAATATACAAGGGTAACGCCCCTTTCGTAAGAAGAACTTAGTTATTGTGACGCGTTATATGGAAAAAAGTTCCTAGTGTTTTCTGCTTGAACAGTCCGCTTCAGGGGTATGAAGGACATAAGAGCTGGAGGCATAACAAGAATATTATCGCCAGGAAAGTATCACCAAGATGAAAGTATCACCGAGATGGTCCTGCCAAAAGTATCGCGAAGAAAGTACCGCAAAGAAAGTACCGCAAAGAAAGTACCGCCAGAAAGGTGCCGCCAAGAAAGTACTACCAAATAAGTATCATAAGGAGGAGGGGAAGCATGAAAGCAAAAAGGCTGTTGTCGTTTAAAGGCTGGTCCCATATTTTCCGCGGGTCGTGGAAATATATTATTTCTCCGCGTGTGCTGCTGCGGGACAAGCTGCTGTTCACGGTTCCGGTCGTGCTGTATTGGGTGCTGCCTGATCTGCTTCCGTTCCTGCCGATCGACGATATCGGGGTGACGATGCTGATGATGGGCTGGTTCGTGTCGTATATGGAGCGCAAATACCCTGAAATCACACAAGGATCGCCTCCGGCAAGGAGATAAAAGGCGCGGACAGGTTGATTTTCTGACAGCATATCCTTTACAATGAATCATTGGGATTGTTAAATATATACCGGCAGGAGATGGACGATAGATGAAAGTGAAAATTACCCGTAACGCGGCCAAGGTACTTAAGAAGGAACTGGAAGCGGAAGAAAATAAGGGACAAAAGCTCCGCGTCGTAATCACGCACGCCCATGGCGACCACGCCCATTATGGCCTGGATTTGGATACGCCGAAGGAGAACGATGTCGTGGTATCTACCGACAAGGACATCGATGTCATTCTGGAAGCCGGACAGCCGCTGCTTGACGGCGTTAAGATCGACTATCTGTATTTTCCGCAAGAAGGTTTCGTCATCACCAATCCGTCCATGGGCAATCATGGCGATCATTAATCGCATCCGGTTATCCGCCGTATTGGAAGAAGGTCATCAGCATGGCTAACGATATTCGCATTTGCGATAAATGTAACTATATGAGCATCAAAAGCGTTGTCCCCAAGCTCCGCAAAATGGCGCCGGACGCCGAGATTAAAATCGGCTGCAAGTCGTATTGCGGCCCTTGCGGCAAGCGCGCGTTCGTCTATATCAACGGACGTTACGTGAGCGCGCCGACAGAGGACGAAGTGCTGAAGAAAGCCGAGGCTTTTGTAAAACAGCCTGCGGTAAGCGAGTCTTGATAAACAGGCACCTTTATCGGGTGCACGGAAGAAACCGCTCCGCGGTCCGGCTGCTGCCGGGCTGGGGGCGGTTTTTTTGATGTCCGGGGTGGCGGGACGCTGCCCAACTGCGGTCATTCACGCTGCTGCGGGATGCCGCCGAACTGCAGCCGTCCACGCAGCTTCTGGATGCCGCCGAACTGCAGCCATTCACGCTGCTTCGGGACACCACCGAACTGCGTCCGTTTACGGCGCTGCGCGTTTCCGCCGTTTTGGAACGGCTCTCCGCTCATGGTATAATATGCTTGTTTGCACAAGAATACTGCGGGGAGGAACGGATAAGACGATGAAACATATTGCGGATACAACGAAGCTGAACAACGGCGTGGACATGCCCTGGCTCGGATACGGTACCTTCAAAGCCCAAGGACGGGAAGTGGAGGAAGGCGTCAGCTACGCGCTGGAAATCGGGTACCGGAGCATCGACACCGCAGCCGTTTACAAAAACGAAGAGGAGGTCGGCCGGGCGATCGCGGCCAGCGGCATTCCGCGCAGCGAGCTGTTTGTCACGACCAAGGTGTGGAACGACGACCAGGGTTACGATACGACGCTTAAGGCGTTTGACCGCAGTCTGGAAGCGCTGAAGCTGGATACCGTTGACCTGTATCTGATCCACTGGCCGGGCGTCGACAAGTTCAAGGACACTTGGCGGGCGCTGGAGCGTCTGTACGAAGAAGGCAGAACGCGGTCCATCGGGGTCAGCAACTTCCAAGTGCATCACCTGAAGGAGCTGATGAAAGACAGCGGCACGGTCCCTGTTCTGAATCAGGTGGAGCTGCATCCCCGTCTCATCCAAAAAGAACTGCGTGATTTCTGTGCGCAGCACGACATCCGGATGGAAGCCTGGGCGCCGCTGATGAAAGGCCGGCTGCAGGACGATCCGGTTATTGGCGAAATCGCCGCCAAGTACGGCAAAACGGCGGCCCAAGTCATCCTCCGCTGGGACATGCAGAACGGCATCGTCACGATTCCGAAATCGGTAACGAAGTCGCGGATCAAGGAGAACAGCGAAATTTTTGATTTTGAACTGACGCAGGACGAGCTGGACCGGATCAGCGCGCTGGATGCGGGCGAACGCACAGGCAGCGATCCGGACAAGTTTTTGTTCTGATTTTTGCGTCGGAAAACCGAGATACTGCCTTTAAACGGCTGCTTGAAAAAAATACACAGGAAGCAAAGCACAGGGTTGTCCCAAATGTTATCGATTAATGGGACAGCCCTTTAGTCTAACTACTAATTTATCGCCAGCAGGCGGTTGGCTCTACCATCATTTTGTATGAAATTTCACATAAAAAGTAACAGTTAAGCCGACTGAAGAGCCATTTTGTATGAAATTTCATACAAAAAGTACCAGGTAGGCGGTCTGAAGAGCCATTTTGTATGAAATTTCACATAAACCCATGCCAGTAAGTCGTCTAAGGCACCCTTTTAAAGTGAGAGTTTTTTCGATATCGTCAAGCTGGAAATTTTGCAGAACCGTTTTGGGTAGAACGAATACGAATTAAATTGCCTCAGGACGAGCAACAAATCCGTTGGTTTGTAACTTCAAAGTCAGTCCACATCATACAGCGAGTAGCCCCGCTTTTCCCCATCTTCTCAGGCAGAGAATTTCGCTTTAACTGACGCGATTTAGGGTGTGTACGCAAACTGTATGGGAAATAATCTGGTGAAATTTGAGCTATGAGACGAAGATACGAGATAACAGACCGTGAGTGGAGAGTCGTTCAGATGTTTTTACCGCCAACACGAAAATCACAAGGAGGTCGACCGCCTAAAGACTGTCGTCAGA
>NZ_JBHOFD010000040.1:0-60898 GCF_046543445.1 Paenibacillus nanchangensis | reverse complement strand
TGGGTTGGGTTGGGTTGGGTTGGGTTGGGTTGGGTTGGGTTGGGTTGGGTTGGGTTGGGTTGGGCAAGGGCGGATTAGACGGCTTAAATTTGTCAGAGACGGACTTGACAACGCCGCGCTTTGCCCGGATAAATTTGACAGATGTTGCAGCAGAGTGTAATGTATCTAACAGATATAAATATATCTAGTAGATACATGTTTAGGGGGACAATTGATGAAAAAAAGCAGCACACTTTATGCCGTCCTCGGCGTACTCGCCAAAGGACCTGCCGCCGGGTATGACATCCGCAAGCAGTTCAGCGGCTCCCTGCGGTACTTCTGGAGTGAAAGCTATGGCCAGATTTATCCGACGCTCAAAGAAATCGTGGAGATGGGGTTAGCGGTCATGGAGGAGATGCCGTCCGGCTCCCGAACGCGCAAAGTTTACCGGTTGACTCCTGAAGGGGAAACGCGCTTCCGTGAATGGCTGGCTGAACCTGTTGCTCCGTTAACGTATCGGGATGAACTGCTGCTGAAGGTGTATTTTTCCGGCCCAGAACACAAAAAAGAAATCAAATCCCTGTTTCAGGCGGAAGCCGCGATGCTGGAGGAAACCCTTGCCCTATACCGAGCGCAGGAAAAGGAAATTGGAACTCAATTTGAAGGAGCAGAAACGCCCTACTGGCAGTTGACCCTGCGCTACGGGGTGTTATCTACCGAGGCAAGATTGCAGTGGTGCCGCGAATCGATTGCCTGGATGGAACGGAAGAAAGGATGAGAAATAGATGACTGGGATGAAATCGGGAAAATATGAAGTGAACGGAACCACGCTGTATGTGGAGGTGCAGGGCGAAGGCTTGCCGCTGCTGATGCTGCACGGAGGATACTGCAATTTACGCGTATGGGACGAAGCTGCAAAGGTCTTAAGCCGCAGCTTTCAGGTCATTCGCTTCGACCACCGCGGTTACGGCAAAAGCGGCGCAATCACCGAGCCCTTTTCTTATTACGAAGATATTAAGGGGATTCTAGATTTGTTTGAGGTGCCAAGCGCAGATATCGCGGCTTCTTCTTTTGGAGGGGCGGCCGCATTGGATTTTGCGCTGGCTTACCCGGACCGGGTCCGCAGGTTGGTACTCTCCGCTCCGTCCGTCTACGGCTCCCGCTACCCGCTGCGTTTGACCATCGCAGGGATGCTGGACTTCTTAAGAGCACGCCGCATTGGAGCGGAAAAAGCCGCGGAGAAATTCATCCGGAACCGCTACTGGCGGTATCTCGTGCCGGCGAAAGCGGACAAACGCGACATGCTCAAGCGGATGTATAAGGACAACAGCGTATTTTTTACCGGCACGCCTTCCCTGCATCAGCCGCTCCAGCCACATGCGGTCAACCGTCTGGAACAGGTCACGATGCCTGTACTCCTTATCGAAGCCGGCAGAGATCTTCCATACAACCGCGGCGTCTGCACGATGCTGAATGACCGGCTGCCGAATTCGGTGCTCCGGCTTATGGAAGACAGCGGGCATTATCCTCATCTGGAATATCCAGCCGAGTTCGCAGCCTTAACTGCGGATTTTCTTGCATAAGCTTACCCGGGTCCGGCGGTTACCCGCGAAGGGAACGGACGACAAAGGTATGCTGGCTTTTGGGCAGCGTCCGGCCGTCCTCCAGCGTGACCGACCCTTTGGTATGCGCGACGATTACTGTGTTGAGAGCGATCAGCCGGTCTCCCTTCCACACGGTAACCGCCGATTTGAAGTAGATGGCGTTATCGAACTGGATCCGGCTGCGCATCACGTAGCCAACCGAATGGAGGACCGGGGGCAAAGCCCGTTCTCTGGAGGGCAGCGCCCGGATCATCGCGATTCTTCGAAAAGGAACGGCGGTCTCATGATGCCCGATGATGGCGCGGCCCATCGATACGTCCCACTTGCGCAGCACGCCTCTGACAATGGTATAAGGCGGCTCGCCGCAATACATCATCACCGGTTTTCCTACCCAATGTCTCATCGCCCCACCTCCTTTCTGCTTGCGCTGGTGCCGTTACTTGCTGTCCGGAATCGTCCAGTCGATCGGTTCCAGGCCATGTGATTCCAAAAAAGCATTGGCCCGCGAGAACGGGCGGCTGCCCAAAAATCCGCGGTGCGCCGAAAACGGGCTCGGGTGCGGCGAACGGATCACAAGATGCCGTTTGTCGTCGATGAAGGCGCCTTTTTGCTGGGCGTGGCTGCCCCACAGTATAAACACCATCGGCACCGGCCGCTCGTTCAGCTTCTGCATGACCGCATCCGTAAAGGTCTCCCAGCCGATGCCTTTATGCGAATTTGGCTGTCCCCGTCTGACAGTAAGGACCGCGTTCAGCAGCAGTACACCCTGCTCCGCCCAGTGCAGCAGCGAGCCGTGCCCCGGCGGCTGGATGCCGAGGTCGTCCGACAGCTCCGTATAGATGTTCCGCAGCGAAGGCGGAATCCGGACACCCGGGGCCACCGAAAAGCTGAGTCCCTGGGCTTGTCCGGGACCGTGGTAAGGGTCCTGGCCCAGAATCACCGCCCGCGTGCCGGCGTAAGGCGTCTTTTTCAGCGCGGTGAACAGCAGCTCTTTCGGCGGATAAACCGTATGTTCCTTGTATTCCCTAGCCAGCGTATATCTTAAATCCTGAAAATAAGTTTTCTGCGTTTCCTCCTGTAATACCTCGTCCCAATCGTTACCGAACATCCGCGTTCCTCCCCGTCCGCTTCTGTATTGTTCCTTCTATACCTGTTATTAACCATTTCGCCAAAGGCACCCCGCACTTACTTGCGGCCGTAATCCGCCTTGATTTCGCCCCAATCCCGGGTTTCCCACTTCAGCACTTTGTTCGGGTACGTGTGAGTATGCAGCCATTCGACTGCCCGGTCAATCAGGCTCCAGATCTGCTCGGTGGAAGCGTCGCGCGGCAGCGTTGTCGCTACTTTTTTCTGCTTAACCCATTTGATTGCGTTCAGCGAGTCGCTGTAGACCGTTTTGCTGCTGCCCTCACGCTTCAAATGCGCCAGCGCATGCACAATCGCCAGAAATTCGCCCAGATTGTTGGTTCCTTTATTAATGGGCCCGCAGGAAAAAATCACTTCCCCGGTTGCCGTATCAACGCCTTTATATTCGACCGGTCCGGGATTGCCCCGGGTACCAACGTCAACCGAGATGCTGTCGTAATCAATTTCAGACATCGGGCGCCGCGCGGCTGCCGTGCCGGAAGCTGCTTTTTTGGTTTTGCCGGACCCGGACCCGGCTCCCAGACTGCTCTGCCAGCCCGCTTTGTAGGCCTGCTCGGCCGCCGCTTTGGTTTCGTACGATTTATATTTGGCACCCGTGTAGTGATTGATCTGCTCCTGGCATTCCGCCCAGGTCCCGTATATTCCCGGCTTGCGTCCGGCCCATACGACATAGTGTTTCTGCTTGGCCATGGTTTCCGCTCCTTCGTGATAGACTGCTGATCCTGCACGAATTGTTTTCAGCCCGTTGGCGTAAATTCGCACAAAATGCTGACAAAAGATAATTTTATCCCATCACGCGCCGTTAGGGAAGCGGAGAACAAGTTCCTTATACCTATTCGTCAGGAATCGCCATCTTTCCTCTTTTTCTGCTGACGGCTTACGAGACTTAACGAGGCTTATCGCCAACATTCCCCTTTATATCCCCCTCTTAAGCGGGGGGCCGATTGATACTTTAGAGTAACGGTATTCCTGCGGACGGCTTGTTACAATACCAGTAGAGAGAACAGACAGAAAATCTGGAAAAGGAGTGGAACTATGGCAAAAAAAATATCGCTTGAAGTCATCCTGCTGCGCAGTTTGTCCTGTCTGGCCATTGTGCTGGTTCATTCAGCAGTATGGGTGATCGAGGTGTTTGATCCGATAGCCCAACGGGACGCCCAGCTGCTGACCGCGCTTCGGCTGTTTCTTAACTTCGGTACCCCCGCTTTTGTGTTTATGTCCGAATTTCTCCTCGCCAAATCGTATCCCGACCGGCTGCCCTCCGGGTTTTTCCTAAAGCGGTTCAAATTTCTTGTGATCCCCTTTATCTGCATGGGTATGATTTACGCTTATGTCGACATGCGGATCGAAGGCATGAGCTTGACCTTTGGCACCTTTGTGATAGAGTCGCTGAAAAATATCGTATTGGGCGATTACGTGGGTTATTTTATCCTGGTCATTATGCAGTTTTATCTGCTGCATCATTTGTTCCACCGGCGTTTGTCCGCAAGCCGTCCGCTCAACATGCTGACCTTGGCTTTCGCCATAAACTTCGTGTACCTCGGCTTTTTTAATTTCGTTCCGCCGTTTGGCTTCTCGGGTGCAGAGAAAGTATGGAATGAATACAGCTGGCTGCCGGCGCTGGGCTGGGTGTTTTATTTCGCCCTTGGTTATTATTGCGGCAAGCATTATGACACGATGCTCGCCCTGCTCCGCAAACATAAGTGGAAGGTTTTGCTTGCTCCAGTGCCGCTGTTTCTGATTTTGGCCGCGCTCAAGATGATGGACATTCCGGAAACGACCAGCTCGAAAACCGTGTTTTATCTGGCCTTTTCGCCAAGCATGATCTTTTTCGTGTTCCTGATCGCAGGCTGGTTCAAAAAAATACCGTCCATCTTCTACCTCATCAGCGATTATTCCTTCAGCATTTATCTGCTGCATACGCTGGCGTTTATGCTGGTGACCCGGCCGTTGTTCCTGACGAATTACACGGACATGAATGTGTACCTGAAAACGGCGATCATCTTCATCACTTCGGTGCTGCTGTCTATGCTGGCTGGCTATCTCATCAACAAGCTGCCCCCGGGCAAGTATATCGTCGGGCCGATCCGGACGAATTACAAGCAGGCAAAACGCGCTGCCGCACCTCCGTCCCCGCTTCCGGTTCCGGGCGATGTGTCTGCCGTGTCTCCGGAGTCTTCTCCGGCCAGGGCGCTGTCTTCAGGTCAATGACCGGTGAAGGAGCGAAATCTTTTTTCACCGCTCTTTTAATTTGTTACATCTCAGCGGGGCTGTCTTAGAGACAGCTCCGTTTGCTTTTTCTATGGCCAGTTGCGGAAGAGTTGGAGAGCTTGGCGGAACGGGGAAACTGACTTTTCCAACTAAATATTTAGCAAAAATATGGAGCCGCCTAAAGCCGGTTATGACCTCGGGACAGCTCCTGCATGCTTCTGTTTGGACTTTTAGCCGCCGCTTAACCGCTGATCCAGCCAGCTCCGCAGCCATTGGTGCGGCCGGTTGCAGTTCCAGTTCCAAGTGCTGGTACCAGCCTGGAGCATTGGCTGTCTGCTATTCCGTCTTCTCCAGCGATTTTACATAACGGATCGACGGCAGCACCGTCTCTTCGGTGAGGCATTCCAGCGAGATGTCAATCAGCGGTTTTGCTTCGTGCAGTCTGGACAGGAATTCGGCCGTCTTGAACTGGCCGCCCTCCGAGCCGGTCCGCAGCTCTTGTTTTGCTCCCCCGCTCACCTGGACATCCTTCAAATGCGCCAGTACAATCCGGTCGCCGAACAGCCGGAACGCTTCGTCGAAGAAGGCGGTCTGATTGCCGATTTCGTCTACGGTCAGCAGGTTAACGGGATCAAACACAATGCCGAGATTGCCCGATGGCACTTCTTCCAGCAGCCGGGCGGTCAGCTCCGCCGAATGCAGGGTATGTACCGATACCGGCTCGATGCCCACTGTTACGCCGCGTTTTTCCGCCTCCTCGACCATCTCCCGGACCGATTCAAGCAGCACGTTCCAGCCGGTTTCTTTGTACCGGATCGGGTCCTGCTCCATATAGGCCGTCAGCGCGCCCGTTTCCGTCGCCACAATGGAGGTGCCAAAATCCCGCGCAAACCGCAGATGTTCTTTAAACCGATCGATTCCCCCTCGTCTTGTGTCGCGGTCGGGATGCACCGGATCAATGTAACAGCCCAAAACCCCGATCCTCACACCCGCCCGGTTAAAGTGCTCACCGACATAAGCAGCAAGCCCGGGACTCAGCTTCCCTGTGCCGAAATCGATGTCTGCAACCGCTTTCGAAAGTGCGAGCTGAACGAAGTCCAGCTCCAGTCCCCGCAGCCTTTCGGCCAGCTGGCGCAGCGGGAGTCTGCCAACCGTATGCGCCAATGTACCGTAACCCATTCTTTTCCCTCTCCTTCCTGAATGGAACAAGTTCAGCCTATATTATACCAATTTAACAAAAACGGATAAACGCGGAGGTTCACTCTTTGGTAAGATGAAGACACCGATCGGGAGGGAACGTAATTTATGGACTATAAAGCAGCCATCCAGCAATGTATCGACCAGATTGAAGACAATATTCAGCAGCCGCCAACCGCCGCCGAATTGGCACAGTTGGCCGGATTTTCCTTGTATCATTTCTACAAGGTGTTCCAGGTCAATGTGGGACTGCCAGTTATGGAGTATATCCGCAGACGCCGGCTTGCTTATGCAGCCGCCGAACTGGCGGGACCGGGGCGGGTAATCGAAATTGCCTTGGCATACGGGTTCGAGACCCACGCCGGATTCACCAAAGCCTTCCGCAAGACCTACGGCATGACGCCGGAGAAATACCGTATGCACGCCACCGGGCGAGTTCCCGAGAAGGTGGACCTTGCGAAGCTGGCTGGTTACCAATTAAATGGAGGAATTGTGATGAGACCCACTTTTGTTACCAAACCCGCAATGAAACTGGCAGGTTATGCCCTGAAAACCACATCAACCGAAGGAGAAAACTCCGTGGATATCCCGAAATTCTGGGACCGCTATTTTGAGGAAAATTGGGTGCATATGCTGCATGAGGTGCTTCGCCCCGTACACCATGCGGAGCTGGGCGCCTGCATCATGGATGAAGAAACGCAGGACTATTTCACATACCTGATTGGAGTTGAAGTGGCGGACCTGAACAATCTCCCTGAAGGCATTTACGGAACAGAGATCCCTGCTGCAACTTATGCAGTATTCACCACTCCTGCGGCCGACCGAGCGGACCGGGCCTTCACCAAGGCAATTCAAGGCACGACCGAATACATCTACAATGAATGGTTTCCGAATTCCGGCTACGAATACGCTCCGGGCGGAGCGGATTTCGAATGGTACGATGAGCGCTCGCATGGCGACCATGATCTTGTAATGGACATCTACGTGCCGGTAATCAAAAAAGCTTAAGCTGCTGTCCATCTCGCGGCGGCTTTCTGACCGCAAATGCGGCCGGATGGCCGCGTTGTGCGGTCGGATGACGCGTAATACAGCCGGATGGCCGCCCGCTTCCGTGAGCTGGTTCCGTTTCTCTCTGCTCTCCGCTACCCTTTTTGTCTCCATTCGCCAACAGACTGACGGCATTACCTGTTGCCCCAGCCGGTCAACCCGACTATAATAGCAGATAAAAAAATGGAGGGACCGGCCATGCCTCATAAACTTGTAGACGATACCGATTTTTGGGTTGCCGCCCTGTCGCAGACGTTCGTCTCCGCCTGGAAACTCGATCCGGACGGAATGTACGCCCAAATCGGCTATGGACGGATTGAAATGTTTTCGGAGGAACGGGTCAGACTGCGGCTGATTGACGGGTCGTTCACCCATCTGGAGCGCGAAGCCACCCGGTTTGAGCACAACAAACGGCTCCGCCGTTAACGGGTTTGCCGCTGCCCGGATGCGGCTATACTGGACGGTAAGCTGGTTCAAAATGCCCCGCCAAGGTTACTTTCGTTACATAGACGGACACAAGGCAATTCCCGTTAGCCGCAGAAAGGGAGGAGAACGATGGCCGACAAATCGAAAGACAACTGGGACGACCGCGGTGCCGGCGTGCATCCGATTCCAGGACCCGACGATCCGAAGCAAGGCTTCAGCCCAAAGCTGGAGGAAGTTGTGGACGGACTACTCGGAGATGCAAACGAGCTGAATGCCGATCCGCGGACAGGCGAATCGGAGCCCAAACGACGTCCAAATGACGACAACACACGTTGAGGAGCTCGATACAGCAGCGAAGGCAGGGTCCAGGGGACTCTGCCTTTTTGGGATGGATATGATAAATAACTTCCCGAATTTGCAAGTACCTGAATTCACTTGGAATACAGCGTCCTGCCTAAAGATCAGTATACATACTTCTGGCAATGTTCAGAAAGCTGCAATGTTCAGAAAGCGATTTCATTCCATACCATCACCTTGTCCTGTGTCTGCAGGCGCTGCGCAACCGGTTGATGACGCGCGGTGAAGCGAGGAATACAAAAAATGCGAGTATCGCAGGATGACAAAACCGGCAGCCCGGAACCGCGTTACTTGCTCTTCATCCGTTCCGTGTGCTGCGGTTTGTCCGTCTCTTCGCCCGGGAGGCCGGCGTTATCCGCCTCCTCCTTAACCAACCGCGACGGAACGGGCGTCAGCTCCGTTGCCCGCCGGGGTTTGGCCCCCTGCAAGCTTTCCTTAAGCTCGTTCAGATCCTTGCGCATTTTTTTGGTCTCGGTATAATTCATGATTACAGTTGCAAAGGTTACGCTCATAACCACCAGCAAGCCGACCGGCATCGCAATACTGATCAGGAATGCAAACAAAATCAGCAGCAGCGCATTCATATTAAACTTCGGCATTCTTCCACCTCCTCGTCCACCTGTCCATTCCAATCTTACCATGAAATCAGGCCGCTACACCAACATAGTAGCCGATCGTAATGAACACCGCGGACCAGAGAAAAGAACCAAAGGCGGCAATCAGCACATAGATCCGAAAGGGAATCCGGCTGATTCCGGAAATATAACAGCTGACATGCCGGATGCCCGGGATATAATATCCGAACACAATCGTCCAGCCGCCGAAGCGGCGGAACCAGTCCTCCACTTTCTGATACCTTTTTTCGTTGAGACCAATCCATTTGCCCCACTTGGTGATAATCGGACGCCCGACCTTCCGCCCGATCCCGTAGCTGATGCACATTCCGGTTAAAGCGCCAAGGCAGCTGACCGTCAGACTCATCGGGTAATTCAGCACACCCTGGTGCGACAAATATCCGATCAGTGTCATCAAAATTTCATCCGGGACCGGCAGGCCGATGATACCCAGCGACAACAGCAAATAAATGGCAAGATAACCGTATTGATTAACAAAGTCCGTAATAAACTCCATGAAAATCCCCGTTTCTCCCTGCTTTTGGCCGTAGGCTACTTGATGAACTGCTCCTGCCTGTTTTTCCTGCCCAGATTCAGCTGTGACGGCAGATTCTTAAGCGAAGGAAACCGGAAACGGCTGATCATCAGCAGCGACAGCAGACCGCAGACAATAAAGGACACGCTGATATGCAGCTTGTCAGCCCACAAAGTAAAACCTGTCAGCAGCATTCCCGCTGCCGTAATCGGCAGCCCGGTAAAGGTGACCGAAGACGGCTGGCAGTTAAACCGGGCCAAACGCAGACCGCCGCATACGACAAAAACCACAGCCGCCGCTTGGCCGGACCAATGGAATCCGCCTTCAGCCGGGACAAACAGCAGCATGGCAGGCGCAACGCCAAACGAAATGATGTCCGACAGCGAATCCATTTCCTTCCCGATCGCGGAGCAGGCGCGCAGCCATCTCGCAACGCCTCCATCCACCACATCGAACATGGCGGCAGCCAGGATAAGCCAAGCGGCCCGCTCATAATGTCCGCTGAAGGTCATCAGCAGCGAAGCGACCCCCGAGGCCAGATTTCCTATCGTAAACAGCAAGGGTATCCAATACCGGTTCATTTTTTGTATCTCCTTTTACTCCGCATCGGAGTGGTTAATCAGACTTACATAAAAGCGGACGCCCTCCGCCGTGTTATCGACACCGTACGTAAATCCGTGCAGGTCCAGAATCAGCTTCACAATCGACAACCCAAGCCCGGTGCCGCCCGTTTCCCGGCTTCTGGAATCCTCCAACCGGTAAAACCGCTCCCACAGCCTGCTCTGCAGCCTTTCAGGGATCGGCAGGCCTTGATTCTCGATGGAAAAAAACGCACCCGCTGCCGAACCGGTGATCCGGATCGTGATAGGGCTACCCGGTGCCGCATACTTAATCGCGTTAACCATCAGGTTGTAAATAACCTGTTCGATCCGCTCCACATCCGCGTACACCGGCGACTCGTCCGTAGGGATGATCACCGCGTCCAGCGATTTGTCCCGCATCGGGTAGGCGAGCCGGCTGACGACCTCTTCGATTTTGTCGCTCAGAGTGAACCAGCGTTTTTTCAGCTTCACGGTGCCGGAGTCGAGCTTGAACAAATACAGCATATCCTGCAGCAGCGTCTCCATCTTCTCCGATTCTTCCACGATCACATCCAGATAGTAGTCCTGTTTGTCGCGGTTGACGCCGTCCCGGATGCCTTCCGCATAACTTTTGATAATGCTCAGCGGCGTCTTCAGCTCATGCGATGCGTTGGAAAAAAACTGCTGCTGCAGCCGTTCCATATGCTCCCGGTTTTCGACATCCTCAAGCAGCTTTTCGTTCGCCTGATTTAGCTCGCTGAGCGTGGTGTCCAGCTTATGCGACAACACATGCAGGCTGTCCGAAAGGCTGCCGAACTCGTCGCTGCGCTCCAGCGGCGCAATATCCGTAAAGTCCAGGTTCGACATCCGTTTGGCCGATTCATCGAGCGCAATAAGCGGTTTGGTTACCATCCGGGACAGGACAAAGGAGAGCATCACGATCAGCAAAGCTCCGCCCAGACCCGCATAAACAAAAAACATCTGCAGCGCGGAATTTGCTTCACTGATTTCCTGTAGTGATGTGACGGAGAACAGCAGCTCCATGTTCTGCGTCCCCGACTTGACCGGCTGTACGGCAATGACGTTGTGGACGCCGGTCCACGGCTCGATCCACTCCTCAATCACCATCTGGCCGCCGGTAAGGGTCTGCAGGTGCTCGTCGGACAAAGGAAACCATTCCTCCAGCGCCAGGAATAACAGGCCCTGCCTGGAGATCAGATTTTTGTAGTCCGGGAGCTCCACCTCTGTGACAACACCCGTATAAGAAATCACGGACGCTGATTGTTCCTGCGGATTCGGATACCCGACAGCAGAACTTCCCGGCTTGCGGATGCTGAGCGGATAAATCACGTTTACTCCGCCCTCGTTATCTAGTTCGCCCAGAACCTCAATGGTGTCGCCCGCATGCAAATGCAGGGACAGGAGGTCGCTGCCGAACTGGTTCAGGAAAGACGATAAGGTGACATCAGCTGTAGACCCGTCCGTTTTTTTTAACTCCAACCGGTAAGGATCGTTGTATTTAACGTAGCCATCTGGAGTAACAACCGCCAGCTGACCCTTGTTATCCCGGCCGAATCTTGCCGTCTCGCGCAGCAGACGCCCGTTCTCCCACCCTTCCCGGGCGTATTCCCTGCTGAACGCGGCCAGCTTCGTTTCGATTCTCGACATCTTTTGATTTTTGTAAAAATCCTCGAAAAAAAACAGCTGAAAAAAAATGATCATGGCATAAAAGCACAGGAAAACCGCAACAATCAGCATAAATAACTTAAAAGTAACGCCGCGGGTCTTCATGGGCTTTCCTCGAATTTATAACCCGTGCCGACGATGGTCCGGATCCAGCCGGACTCCGGCCCCAGCTTGCTGCGGAGTTTTTTAATATGTGTATCGACGACGCGCGGGTCGCCTTCATAGTTCATATCCCATACCCGCTGTAAAATCATTTCCCGGGAAACTACGATGCCCTTGTTCAGCACCAGCAGCTGCAAAATATCAAATTCCTTGCCGGTCAGCTCAACCGGTGTCCCTTCCACTTCCAGGCGCCGGGAGGATAAATTGAATACCGCGGTGCCAAACTCCACGACGCGTGCGGCCGGGGGCTGGCCTTCCAGCCGCTTGATCAGCGCATTTGCCCGGGCGACCAGCACCCTCGGGCTGAACGGCTTCGTCACATAGTCGTCGGCCCCGCTGTGAAAGCCAAGCAGTTTATCTTCCTCTTCCGATTTTGCGGTCAGCAAAATAATCGGTACCGTGGACCGGCTGCGGATTTCGCGGCAGACTGTCCATCCGTCCATCCCCGGCAGCATGATATCCAGAATGACAAGCTTCGGGTCCCGCTCCTCCAGCAGAGCGAGCGCCTGTTGTCCATTAGACGCCTCATAAACCTCGCAGTCCTGCATAATAAAATAATCGGCGACAACTTCGCGGATGCGTTTTTCGTCTTCTACCAGAAGCACGCTATAATTCACGGAAATCCCTCTTTTGCTTTAGTCTTGACCAGTGTATCAGCAACGTGTGTTTTTCATGTGTTTTTTGGCAAAACCCGCCAAAAAGCAGGATGGAAGCAGCAATCCGACGCCATATTCAGGATAAAAAACCGCTGTCAGCCGCCGCTTTCCGGTTATCAGTATACACCAGCGGGGCAAGTTAAAAATGAAAACAGCAAAAAAGCTGAACCCAGTCATAAAATGACCAGATTCAGCCTTCAGGTTAAATCATAGCAGCCAGCCATCATGGACAGACTGCCGCCAGCTTGTATTCTGATTTGCTGCATCGTCAAAAAGACGTTCCCGCTATTCTTGGCAGTTCCAGACGGAACTGATAATGGCCTTGCGTATGGTTTAACGTGAGTTTCCCGCCATGCATCTGGGCAATGCTTTTTGAAATGGCAAGCCCCAGCCCCGATCCGGTTCCCAGTCCTGGCTCGCCCGACGTGCGGGAAGAATCGACCCGGTAGAACCGTTCAAACAGCCGCTCCTCCTCTTCGGACGTTAAAGGTACGCCTTCGTTCTCCACGTCAATGCGCAGCCAGTCCTCCTCCACGGCACAATGCACATCTATTTCACCCGGGCGGCGTGAGAATTTCAGCGCATTCATCAAAAGATTGTCCAGTGCACGCACGATTTTTTCAGGATCGACCTCCATTTCAATCTCTTCGCCGGGCGGGATATAGCGAATCGTAAGGCCATATTCCTTGGCGAGAGGTTGAAACTCAAAAAGCAGCTGCTGCAGCAGTTCCCCAATAAAAATCCGCTGGAGCTGAACCGCAGCCTCCGGAGAAGTAAGCCGGGTGTATTCAAATAAATCGTCAATCCGTTTTTGCAGCCGCAGCGCTTGTGTGTAGGTGTGTTCCACGTATCGATTATATTCTTCGTCGCTCCTATATCCCCGGTCCTTGAGCAAATGAATATACCCGATCATGCTGGTAAGCGGAGTACGGAGGTCATGCGAAACCCCAGTAATTAACTCCATCCGGTTCCTTTCATTTTGGCGTTCCTTGTGTCTTTGCTTCTCCAGCTCTTCGGCCATGCTGTTAATGTGAATCGCCACTTGCCCAAGTTCATCTTTTCTGGAAGCGGGAATGCGTTCACCTAAATTGCCTGCCGCCATTACGGATAGGATGTTTACCACCTTTTGGAGAAAACGGATTTCGCGGCGTGTCAGCAAAAAGAAAAACAGCGCAAAGCTAAGCAGAAAAACCGTAAGTAGCAAAAGTCCCAGTAAACTGGCTGCAGGTATCGAATAATATTCCGGGTCCCATGTAGCGGTCCAACTCAAAAGTAGATTTGCTGCCGCCAGTGTCGGGAACAACGCGAGCAGCCAGCTTAGAACCATCAGCCAAAACAGCCTGAGGCGTAAATTGTTTGCTCCAAAAAACAGCCGAAGCCTACGCATCAATCTTGTACCCTACGCCCCACACGGTTTTTATATATTTCGGCTCCCGTGGATTGGTTTCGATTTTTTCGCGTAATTTCCCGATATGAACCATGACCGTATTATTTGAGTTTCCGGCCCGCTCCTTCCAGACCGCTTCATAAATATGATCGGTATTGAACACCTGCCCCCGATGTTTCGCAAGCAGCTCTAGAATGCCGAATTCGATTGGCGTGCATTGAACCGGCCTGTCCCCGACATTAACCCGGTGACGCGGTATATCCACAACCAGGTCCCCGATTTGGATGATTCCGTCATTTTGTTGAAGGGAGTTCCGTTTTTGGCGGCGAAGCTGCGCTTTGACCCGGGCTACCAGCTCCAGCGGGTTAAAGGGTTTTCCCAAATAATCGTCTGCCCCCATCGTCAGTCCTGTGATTTTGTCGATATCCTCCTGTTTCGCGGATAACATCAGCACCTGGACCTCCGAAGTTTCCCGGATCCGCATACAGGTCATAATTCCGTCCATACGCGGCATCATCACGTCTAAAATCACTAAATCTACGGTTTCCTTGCTCAATACGTCCAATGCTTCCAATCCGTCGCGCGCTTCAAGTGTGCGCATATTTTCATTACGTAAATAAACCTTGATAATATCGCGGATATCCTGTTCGTCATCAACGATAAGCACGGTCGGCTGGCTCAAGAGCGCTGCACCTCCTTTTTTTCAAATGCTGCCTTTCTTCAAGTGTTTTTCTCCAGCTCTCTTACGGCAGCAGTATACGAAGGCAGGAGGAATGTTGACCGGCACAAAACGAATCGCTTCCAGTTCAAAACGTTCGGTCAAATGGCGCTTCAACTGCAGCGAATATTGAAACGCAATAAATTGTCCCCCGGGTTTTAGTGCGGCGAAAATTTGATCCAGCAGCCGCTCTCTTAAAGCAGGAGAAAAATTAAAGAACGGCAGTCCGCTTAAAATACAGTCTACCTGATGCAAATGGGCACTGTGAAGCGTCTCCACAAGCTCCTCGGCGTTTGGGTAACAGGGATACTCCGGATAATGGTGGCGGAGGGCCGCCGCGAGTTCCGGTTCTTTTTCAAACAATACAACGTTCGTATCCTCACGGACCCTGTCCGCCAATGCACGGGTGATCGCCCCGGTCCCCGCCCCCAGCTCCACGACTGAACCTAGCGAATCGTCACGAATCGTATTCACCATTTTAAGTGCCAGTTGAGACGAACTGGGTGTAACACTGCCGATTTGCTTCGGATTTCTCAAAAATAACGACAGGAAGGAACGCCGCTCCTCATTCAGCGGAAACATGGCGTTTCTCCCCTTTCCACAGCAGACGGCCGCCGTATCTCCGAATGAGCGGGACGAATAGACCCGCCGACCTGAACAAAAGTTCACCAACTAGAATGCCGCCTGCCACATCCGCCAATACATGCTGTTTGATGAACAACGTGGAGGCAATGATCAGGACGGACATTCCTGCCACCACCAGGCTGATGCTGCGTTTAAAAGCCCCAGCTTCCCGCAGCATCAGGTAACTGGTCAACACATGAATGCTTGGAAAACAGTTAAACGGCTGGTCGTGCTGATAGACCCAACGAACGAGCTGATGGAACAGACCGGTTTCGGCAGCCAGATCCGGACGGAGAACGGTGGTTTGGAACAGCGCATAAACAAGATAAGAGACTGCCAGCCCCCCGCACAGCGCAAACAGGGTTTGATAGTAGACCGCTTTATTTTTAAACGCCAGCGCGATCAGCACCGCCGGAATAAACAAATACCAAAGCACATACGAAACCCCAAATGCGGGGACAAACGGAGTTAGACGGTCCAGGTCTATCATGAGGCTGTAGACGCGCTCCGCCGGACGGTTTAAAATACCGTAAAAAATACTCAGCACCGGAATAGCTGTCAGCCACAAAAGAGAAAGCCATGCAGAACGGGAATTTGGTTTTGTACGATGAGTCACCTTTTCATCTCCTAAACTTGGATGTATTTAAAAAGCAGTGAACCCATCGTACAAATAAACTCTTAGGACTCTATCCGGTTTTTTCTAAAGATTTTCTTAACAGCAAAAAGACAGCGGTCCCTAGCCTCTTCGCACCTATCCACCAATATCCACCCATATCCACCTATTTCCACCTGTTCCCGGCTCCATCCTTACAAGCCACAACCAGAAGACGCCGCATATATCTGATACATAAAAAAAGATGACCCCTTCTTCATACAGAGGTCATCCGCTTGTAAATTATTATGGTGTGTGCGTTGGTCCAGACTGTTCATTTCATATGCTGAACAATCACAGATCCGCAATGACCCGACCGTTCTTAATTACGGCGGCGATGCTCCGCCGCAGGGCGTCCGCATTCGGGGCCTGGAACGGATCTGCGTCAAAAACGACGGCATCCGCCTGGCAGCCTTCCGCAATCCGGCCAAGTCCGCCCTCTGCGCCCAGGATAGCGGCGGCGTCCGCCGTGGCGGCCCGCCAGGCTTCCGCCCGCGTCAAGCCGCAGTCCATCAGCGTGTCCAGCTCCTGCAGATTGCGGCCGTGCAGGGCGGGTGTCGCATAGTCTGTACCGAAGCCGATACGAACACCCGCACGTTTGGCGTATCCGACGGCGCGGGTATGGGCTTCGGCCGCGCGGGCGGCCCGGTCATTGATGAGCGGGGGCAGCGCCAGCGCGCCTTTCGGATCGGCGGCGATCCGGTAGATGGAGGCGGTGGGCACCAGCGCCACCCCGGCCTCCGCCAGCCGGTACGCCTGATCCTCCTCCAGGAACATCCCGTGTTCGATCGATTCCACACCGGCTTGAACCGCCCAGTCGACTGTCACGCCGCCCCAGGTGTGGACCAGCACTTTTTTGCCGCGGGCATGCGCTTCGCGTACGATAAATGCGAAATCGTCCTCCGCAAATATCGGGTCGAGTACCGTTTCGGCAGGCGCGCCAAGTCCGCCTGTCGCCATGATCTTGACCCATTCCCCGCCGGAGGCGAAGGCCTCTGTGAGACGCCGCTTCAGATAAGAACGGTCCGCCGCCTCCGCCGCGCCCAGCATCAGACCGCTGCTGAACACCTGCAGCGGCAGCCCGTACCGGGCTGCGAGGTGCCGGACTTCCGCCGGCGCCAATCCTCCCGCATCACGCGCCGCCGTTACCCCGGTCCGCAGCGTGGCCGCAAAAGCTTCCGCCTGCAGCGCTTCTACCTCCTGCGGATCGCGTTTCAGCTGATCGGCATGATCGAAGTCGGTCCAGGCCAAATGGGTATGCAGGTCAATGAAGCCGGGCCCGATCCACAGTTCCCGTTCCGGGGGAGGAACAGGCTCTCCCCGCGCGGATTCGGCAACCGAAGCAAACCGGCCGTCCTTGATTTCAATGTCATAACGTTTGTCTTTGATGCCTGCAATATATACAGCGCGGTAAGACAGGTTATCCGCAGTGTGATTAGACATGGCTGTCCTCCTGAACATCCCCGTCGTTCTTGGCATGACTGCTCTCCTTGGGAATGCCATCTTCCCTGACCTGGCCGTCTTTCTTGGCGTCCACGCCTTCCCCGCTGTGTTCGTCTTCCTTGGCGCCGCCGTCTTCCCACACCCGGCCTGCCGCCGCCACCGCGGCTTCCGCCTCTTTTCCCGTCAGCCGCGCCAATACACGAACTGCCGCTTCCACACTTGACCGGCTCGCATTTGCGCCAAAATGGTTGATCCGCAGCAGCCGTCCAAACAGTTCTCCGTCTCCGGGAGCGACAATCCCTTCGGGTCCATCGATCCGCAGGTTCGCTTCACCGGGAATCCGCACCGTCGTTGTCAGCGTGGAATAATGTGCTCCATCCTTCTGCCAAGGAGACAGTCCCAAAGCCTGAATGCCCGCAACCGCGGATGCGGCAGCCCGTTCATGGCGCCGGATCACCTGCGGAAGTCCCTCCGCTTCTATCCGGTCAAGCACGGCAAGCAGCGCTTTTGCTTCCAGCACCGGCAGATGGGGCGGGACCCGGGACGGCTCCGAGCCGTCGATGTAAGGCTTCAGATCCAGCAGCGATAAAATCGACTGCCGCGGCGCATGAGGGTTCGACTCCACATACGCCCAGCCGCGCGGCGATACGCTAACTGCGCTGACGCCGTTTGGACCGGCCAGCGCCTTTTGCGCGCCAATCACCACAAAATCCGCTCCCCATTCATCGACCTTTAGCGCTTCGCCTCCGACGGCTGAAACGGAGTCCGACACCGTAATCAGCCCATGCGCCCGCGCAAGCCGGAACAGCCCTTCGGCGGGATTGGAGCCGCCCGTCACCACTTCGGCCTGCACAAAGGACAACGCGTCCGGTTTAAAACGCCGCACCGCCGCTTCCACAGCCTCTACCGTAACCACTTCGTCGAACGGAACCTTCACTTCCACAACCGCTGCGCCGCCGCGCTTCAGCCATTGGCCAAATAACGTGCCGTAAGGCCCTGTCACTACGTTAAGAAAAGTCCGGCCTGGCGCCGAAATTCCGGCCGCCACCGCCTCAATGCCCAAAATGGCTTCTCCCGGAATAAGGACCGGCGAGTGCTCTGTGGACAGCAGCCCGGCAAGCGACCGGGTCAGCTGATCAAATTCCGCCCGAAGCAGCGGAGTAAATCCAGCGGGTTCTTGGTTCATAGCAGCCTCCTGTTATCGATTTCTTCCAGTTTAGGTACGGCGGACAGCAGCTCGCGGCTGTAGGGATTTTCCGGCCGGATAAAAAATTCGTCTTTGGGCCGGACCTCCACCAGCCTTCCCGAGCGCATAACCGCCACCGTATCGCTGATCGCATGAATGACCCCGAGATCATGCGAGATAAACAGCATCGTCAAGTCCAGCTCGGCCTTTAGTGTTTTAAACAGCTCCAGGACATGCAGCTGCACGGATACGTCCAAAGCGCTGGTCGGCTCATCCGCAATCAGCAGGCTTGGCTCCACACTAAGCGCCCGGGCAATCGCGATCCGCTGGCGCTGGCCGCCGGAGAATTCATGCGGGTACCGGTTCAGCGCGCCGGATTCAAGCTGGACGAGCTCCAGCAGCTCTTTGCACCTTTTTTCCACCCGCGAGCGGTCCACTATCCGGTGAAACAGCAGCGCTTCGGATAAAATATAGCGGATCTGATGCCTCGGATTTAGCGAAGCATCGGGATTTTGAAAAATCATCTGGATGCTCTTCCGCTGTTCACGGCTTCTGCGCTTCCGCAGAACCTCCGTGCCGAGCAGAACCTCACCTGCGTCCGGCGCAATCAGACCGGCAATCACCCGCGCAAGCGTCGATTTGCCGGAGCCGGATTCGCCGACGAGTCCCAGGGTCTCATGCCGCTGAAGTTCAATCGAAACCTGATCCAACGCGGCAAATCCGCCGTATCGTACAGTGAGCTGCTTTGCTTGCAGCATCGGTTCCATTTGGATCAGCTCCCTTCAAGCGCCGGCAGCGGCAGCACGGAATCAATCAGCATCCGGGTATAGGGATCGGACGGATTGCGGAGCAAATCCGAGCTTCCGCCCTGCTCCACCACCCGGCCCGCTTTCATCACGCACAGCTTGGAGCATAACAGGCCGGCAATCGCCAGATTATGCGTGACAAATACCATCGCAAACCCGAGCTCCCGCTGCAGCCGCGCAATCGTCTCTATAATTTGCCGCTGAACGGTTACGTCCAGCGCCGTGGTCGGCTCATCGCAGAGCAAGATGCCGGGTTTGCACGCCAGCGCCATGGCAATCACCACACGCTGGCATTGCCCGCCGGACAGCTGGCCCGGATACCGGTCCGCCGTCTTTAACGCATCCGGCAGCCCCAGCATTTCCAGCAGCTCCAGCGCGATGCGGCGCGAGGTTTTGCGGCTGGTCCGCTGCCGGTAATACACCACTTCGGACAGCTGCTTAACGACCGGGCACAGCGGGTCCAGCGCGCCTCTCGGGTCCTGGAACACCATGGCGCTGCGAAGCCTGCTGCCGATGCGCCCCCCAGTCTGCTCCACCCCGCGGGGCAGCAGGCCGAGGATCGCGCGCAGCGTCAGCGATTTGCCCGAGCCGGATTCGCCGACAAGCCCGAGGCTTTCGCCCGGGCTTAATGAAAAGCTGACGCCATCTACCAGCTGCTGACCGGACGAAGCGGATAAAGCCAGGCCTTCAACGTTCAATATCGCTTGTTCCGTCATTATTTTTTCCTCCATAAATCCGCCAGACCGTCGCCCACAAGCGACAGCGCAATCCCTGTATACACCACAGCGAAGCCCGGAACCGCCGAAAGCCACCAGGCAGTGGTAATGAAAGGCCGCCCGTCCGAAATCATCGTTCCCCAGTCGGGAGTCGGCGGCGTAATGCCGATGCCAAGATAACCAAGCGTCACAATCGCCACCAGCAGTCCAACCATATCGGTCATCAAGACGACCACGGCCTGCGGCAGCACATTCGGCAGCAAATGGCGAAACAAAATTCTTGGACCGGACAACCCCAGCGTTTCGGCGGATGCAACCCATTCCTGCTTCCGCAGGGAGGCCGTATGACCTTTGACCACGCGGGCAAACACGATCCAGCCCACCAGAACAAAAGTGATATAGATGCCTTTTTGGCCCGCGCCGCTGGCAAAAGCGACAATAATAACTAGCAGATAAAATGGAAAAGCAATCAGCGTATCCGTAATAAGCGAAATCACCGTATTTACCCATCCGCCGTAATACCCCGCAAGCATCCCGAGCAGGATGCCCAGGCAAAACGGCACGATTTCCGCCAGCACCATAATCGTCAAGTCGGTCCGCGCGGCATAAATCAGCCTCGTAAACAAATCGCGCCCCAATTGGTCGGTGCCCAGCCAGTGTCCGGCGGATGGCGGCTGCAAAAAGGCGCTTAAATCTTGGGCCGAAGGATCATAAGGGCTGAGCCACGGAATCAACACGGCGAGCAGCACAAGCACGGCAAACATCGCGGCTCCCGCAACAAGGGAAGGGATGGACACGATGCGGCGCGTCAGGCTTGTCTCTCGGCCGTTTTTATGTAATGGAAGTTCTGCGATTGTATGCTTCATCGTTGCCCCTTCGTTCTCGGGTCGAGCAGCCCGGACAGAATTTCCACCAGCAGACTGATCAGCACGACAGCAACCGCGCAGTACAGCGCGATGCCTTGAATAACCGGGAAATCCCGGTTGGAAATGGAGCTGAACAGCAGGCTGCCGATCCCCTTGATGTCAAACACCTGCTCTACGACCAGCGTACCGCCGATCAGATAAGACAAATTTACGCCAAGCAGCATCAGCGCCGGCAGCGCGGCATTACGCGCTACATGCTTGAACATAATGACCCGGCCCGGAATCCCCGCTGCCTTTAATGTAACGATAAAGTCCGACTCCAGCACCTCCAGCATCTGTACCCGGAGCGACCGCACGAGCGAAGGAATCTGCGAAAACGCGACCGTAACCGCCGGAAGCACCAGACTGTACAGCATGCCGCTCCACCCTACTCCCACGCCCCCAACAGGAAACCAGCCGAGACGGACGCTGAAAAAAACAATAAACAGCAGGCCCACCCAAAATACAGGCATCCCCAACGTAATGGTGGGGATGATGCGGATCAGGTGGTCCGGCAGTTTGTCTTTTTTGGCCGCAGCAAGCGCCGCAAGCGGCAGCGACATCGCCACCGCTGCGGCAACCGCCAGCGCTATAAGCAGCAGGGTCACGGGCGCGCGCTCCAGAATCAGCGTCCGCGCGGGCGTTCCCATCACGATGGAGCTGCCGGTATCCCCGCTCGTGAACAGTGTCCGGATATACCGGACGAACTGCTCCCACAGCGGGAGATCCAGCCCCAGCGTGTGATGCATTTTCGCAATTGCTTCAGGCGTGCTGTATTCGCCGAGGATCATTTTGGCGGGATCGCCGGGAACGATGCGGATGATAAAAAACACGGCTGTCGTCACACAGAAAATGACCGCCAGCGCCCGCACAACAGCAAAGCCGAGCCAGGAATAACGGGCCTGGCTGCGGCTTTCAGATTTGATCGTTGTCTTTCCCGCCGTCATTTGCCCGCACGGACCTCTTCAAACCGGATGCTGCCGTTCGGCAGTACGGTCAGGCCTTCCACCGAAGAACGTACGCCCTTCAGAATATCCGGGTAGTACAGCGGCAGATACGGCACTTCATCGGCGAGGATTTGCAGCAGCTCGGCGTATTTAGCGCCGCGTGCGTCGCCGTCAGGCGTTTTTTGGCCTTCATGCAGCAGTTTGGTAACTTGATCGTTTGTGTAGTGTGTCCAATACGACTTGCTGAAGCCTTCCGGGTCGGTCTGGAACGCAACGATGGAGTTCGCATCCGGCGAATCCGCTTGACCGCTGTTCAGCATGGCGGCATAATCATAAGCGAAAAACCGTTCGCGGAACGCTGCCAGCTCAATCGACTCGATTTCGATTTTGATGCCGATGGATTGGCCCGCCGCTTGAATAATCTGCGCTTCCTGGGCTCTGGTACTGTTGCCGGAGGCAATCAGCAGTTTGGTGCTGAATCCGTTAGGGAACTTGGATTTGGCCAGCTCCGCTTTGGCAGCTTCCAGATCGAAGGTAAGCGGCTTGATTTTGTCGTTGGAATGGTAAGGAATCGTTGTCGGCAGCAGGGAGTTTGCGGTCTCCGCATAACCGAACGTCAGCGCTTTGGTCAAGCCTTCGCGGTCAATCGCCAGCGCCAGCGCGCGGCGGACGTGGACATCGGAAAAATGTTCGTCCAGCGTGTTGAAGAACAGCTGCTCCGTTACCCAACTTCCATTTGTAACAACCGTGGTATCCGTTCCGTTTTTGATCTCATCCGCATTCTGCAGCGCCAAAGATTCGATGGCATCCACCCCGCCCGCTTTCAGCTGGTTGATCGCCTGCGCATCGTCTTGAATCAGCTTGTAAACGAGCTTATCAAGATAAGGTTTGCCTTCCTGCCAGTAATGCGGGTTCTTCGCAAACGTCAAGTCGCCCGCAGGGTCCCAAGCTTCCACGGTAAAGGGTCCCGTACCCACCGGTTTCTTGAAGAACTCTTCTTCGGATACCCCGCCGAAATCGCTAGGCAGGATGCCGTTGGAGAAGTTGGACAGCTCGGAAATAAACGGAGTATACGGCTCTTTCAGCGTAATGACAAGTGTAGCGTCATCCTGCGCTTTGACCGAATCGACCTTTGCCGCGATGGCAAGCGGGCCGCCAACCTTCAAGTGCCGCTCCAGAGAGAAGACAGCATCCTTGGCCGTGACGGGCGAACCGTTCGAGAATTTCAGGCCGTCGCGGAGCACAAATGTATAGACAAGCCCGTCGCCGCTGATGGTGTGGGATTTGGCGAGCCAATCCACGATTTTGCCTTCACTGTCGAAGGAGACGAGCGGTTCAAAAATTTTGTCAATCGCAAACGCATTGTTTGCCGTAATCTGGTTATGTAAATCAAGCGAGTTAACGGCTGCCGGCCGGCCGTATACGAACGTTCCTCCCGCCGCCGCTTCCCCGCTCCCGCTGTCCGGGCTGCTGCTAGGGCTAACGCTTGCGTTAGGACTCGCTTCGGCTCCTTGGCCTTGAGCGGGTGCATTATTGGATGCGGAGCAGCCCGCAACCACCACGACCATTAACAAGGCAAGCGCGCTTAGCCAAAGTGTTTTTCGTAAAAAAGCCCCAGTGTGTTTCATACTCCATTCCCCTTCCTATAAATCCTATATATTTAGTATGGATTGTATTATGAGGGACTTGGTCTGATCTGTCAAACAGAAAATCAGCCGGATTGTCTTGACCCGCTGCCTGTTCCCTCCCCCTCACAAATCCGAACCCTCTCCGGTTCTCTTCTACTATATAATGCGTTTGTGCGATCCGCACAAAAAAACTTCCGCCAAAGCCGGCATAGGCCTGGACGGAAGCGGTTGGGCAAACCAAAGCCAGCGCAGACCTTGACGGAAGCAGTTTGGTCCGTTTATTGGACTGGCGGCCGTTAAGTCCGGCCGTTATGTCCGGCCGGTGTAAAGCTGGCTAGGTGAGCGGCTTTGGAAGCGGAATGGGAATGCTCCGTGCGTGGATAAAACCGGCGGCAAAAGCTTCTGGCACAATCCCTTATTCCGCCGGCTTGCGCTGCTTTTTGTATTCCGTCGGGTAGCAGCCCTCGTATTCGCTGAACAATTTGACGAAATGCCGGGTACTGTAATACCCGACCTGAAGGGCAACATCTTTGACCGGAAGGCTGGTCGTGCTGAGCAGCTCTTTGGCCCGGTGAATGCGCAGCCGGGTCAGGTATTTGGTGAAGGTGGACCCTGTTTTTTTGTGAAAAGCGGTACTCAAATAATTGGGCGTAATCCCGAGCTTTTCCGCCAGTTGGGCGATAGAGACATCGCTTGCATAATGCCGCTCGATATAATGGATCACTTCCGCAATCATGTCCGCGGGTTCGCCTTCGGCTTTATTTTTGTCGGCCAAAAGCTTGTCGGCATACCGGGTCAGCAGGGTCTTCAAATCCTTAGAATCCTTCAGATCCTTCAAGTCCCTTAACTCTTCACGTTCGCCCGTGCCCGTATTCCCTTCCTGGATTCCATACCGGATATACTGCCGGATGTTTTTTTCAGTTTCCGGAGGATACGCATTTGTCCGCAGCAGAACCGTCAGCTCCTCCAGCTCTCTGCAGTAATCCATATACTGGCGCCGGCGATAGTCATCAGCCAGCTGCGTCAGGGTTTGTCCCAAACGCACAGTCTCGGCGGGTTGACGCTGCATCTCATCTATCAGAAGCTTACGGCCTACACCCATCACGGCGCGCAGCGGGGACAAACGGTGCATGTCCGCAAGCTGCTCCAGCAGCTCTGTCCGGCTTGCGCATAATCCGCCGTCAATCTGCGTGTAAACGGTTAGGCTGTCGGATAAAAGCTGCACCCGGGTGCAGAGGCTTTTGGCCCAGCCGTCCAGCCGCGGATCCTCCGCCGAACCGCCGGCCGGCCGGCGGACAACCGCCGCGATTTGTCCGGCCGCCAGCGGAAACACAGCGATACGCTGCGCATGGCCCGATCTCCCGCGGGCCGTGTCCCGCAGCACGTCGGCCAGCTGCCGCATGATCCGCTCGTGGTCTTCCGCCGTCGCTCCCGTGTCGGCCACGGCCAGCAGTCCTCTGTAGTGCCAGCCTTCCTCTTCGGCAGTTTGATCGAAGCCTGCTGTTTTCGCCGGCGGACCACTCCGTATGGTGCTGAGCAGCTGATGCCCGAATTCCTCATCCAGTCTGCGGCTGGTCTGTTCCATCCGGATGAACAGCGCCTCCAGAACCTCTTCCAGCTCCTCCATGCCCAGCGGCTTCAGCAAATATTTTGAGGCGCCCAGGCTGATCGCCTGACGCGCATATTCAAACTCGGAATATCCCGATAAAATCACCCATTCAGTATGAGGCGACAGCTTACGGCCGCGCTCGATCGCTTCCAGCCCGTTCATCCGCGGCATGCGGATATCGACAAAAGCCACGTCGGGCTGCAGGCGAATCAGCGCTTCCAGCAGCTCTTCCCCGTTAGCCGCTTCACCGGCAATGGAAATGCCGCGCCCGGCTTCCTCCAGCATGCTGATCAAAGAAGCGCGGGACAGCTTCTCGTCGTCTGCAATCAATACGTTCATTCCTGCATCTCCTTTACCGGTATTTGAATGGTGACGGTTGTCCCTTTGCCTGGCGAGCTGCAGATGTCAAAAGCGGCGGACGGGTAAGCAAACCTCAGCCGCTCCTCGACATTCCGCAGCCCGATGCTATCTTTGGCTTCCTCCGCGGGATCCGGGAAGCCAACGCCGTCGTCCATCACACGAATCTGCAGCATTGCTTCGTCCCCCTGCTCAAGACCTGCTTCGACCACCAGCCGGCAGGGCTCCGCGGACGGCTCAATCCCGTGGATAATGGCATTCTCCACCAGCGGCTGCAGCAGCAGCTTAGGAATCCGCATCTCCGTAGTAAGCGGATCGAAACGCAAATCAACCTGCATGCGGTCGTCAAACCGGAGCTGCTGCAGGCCGCAGTATTTTTGCAGAAACGCAAAGGTCTCACCGATGGTTGTCCAGTTCTCCTGAACAAGCGTATACCGCAGCAGCTGGCTAAGCGAAAGAATGGCGTTCTCCAGCTTTTTTTTCTCCCCCATCCGGTTCAGCGCCACAAACCCGTTTAAGGTATTGAACAGAAAATGCGGCTCGATCTGGGCCTGCAGCGCGCGGAACCGCATTTCTTTTTGATTCAGCACGGCGACATATTCCTTTTGGATCAGATCATTGATTGTATCGATCATATGGTTGAAGGTGTAGCCCAGGCTGGCGATTTCATCTTTGCCGTCCGGCTCCAGGCGGACCTGGAAGTTGCCCCGTTCCACCTGCTTCATCGCCTGCTTCATCCGCTGAAACGGACCAACGATCCAGCGGGACACATAACGCAGCAGCACCAGCGTCAGCACGAGGCCGATAAATGCAAACAGCACGCCGACAATATACATCCATTCGACTTTTTCCCGAAGCTCCGATTTAGACAGCAGCACTACCATCTTCCAGTTCGCCTGGCGGATTGGCTTGGAAATGACAACATACGAATCCTCCGCATCCTCCACCTGTGACGTTCCCTCTGTCGAAATCTCACGGACAATATCCTGTGAAAGCGGTGCCGTGGCGTAAAAGACACTGCCCTGCTCGTTAAGAATAGCGCTGACTGACCGGACGCCAAAATCCTTGATGACGATCTCGTCGAGCAGGGACGTCTCCGCATCAGCCATGATCACGGCCAACGGCCGCATCGTCTCCGGGTCTTTGATCAGCCGGGCGACTGAAAATACGCGCTTCGTAAGCGGTGTGGTCAAATAATTTTGGCGGTGGGTGCTGATAAAAGTTGCTTTGCCGTCCGCCTGCACCGCCTGCCGGTACCATGGCTGTTCCCGGAACGGATAGTCTTCCACAATGTCGGACAGGCCGTTGGTCTGGCTGTATACCCCGCCATCTTCCGTTAGCAGCAGAGCGGCGGATAAATTGTTCCCGTAGGTCAGAAGAAAAGCCGGAAGGAAAGAATTTAACGTCATTTCAACGGGATATTTTACGAAGTCGGTGCCGCCGGCATAATCCGGCGAATTTTTGGTAATTAATGCCTGCATCAATTCGGGGCTAAAATAAGGAAGATAAGTAATCTGCTCCAGCTGCTCCAGATAGGTGACGATATGCTCCGTCATGGAAGTCATCGTGTTCCGGGTGAGCGCTTCGGTCTCCCGCTCGAGCAGATACTGATAATAAGCCGGCATGCAGATCATAATGATCGCAACCGGAATAGCGATTATAAGCGCGTAAGACAAGGTTAATTTGGATCGCAGCGTATGCAGTTTCACAGGAAGCCTCTCCTTTGCTACAACAAGAATAGAGAAAGCATGGGGAGAAGTCAATTCGAGAAATGAGCACTTTTATCGTAGATTGGTGTCATTTGTGAGCGCTTTTATCCATGTTATCCTTGTCTATGTAAGCGCAACAATACAAACTTGGGGGATGAACAATGAAGAAAAAACGGCTTTTAACGGCACTGTCAATCGTTCTCGCACTCGGACTGGCCGCCTGCGGCAACAGCAATTCAAATCAGGCTGCCGGAGACGCGGAAACCGCTAAACTTACCATGATGCTGACCGTCGGCGAACAAGGCGTCCGGGATGCGATTCAGGAAATCGTGAACAACTACGAGACCGAGCATCCGGATACTCAAATCGAAATTCAATTTCCGGGCTCCAACTACGAAAGCATCATGAAGATGAAAATGGCCTCGAACGAGCTGCCGGATATATTTGATACGCATGGCTGGGCGAAAATCCGCTACGGCGCTTATACCATGGACCTGCAAAACGAGCCTTGGGCCGCCAACATGACGGACTCCATCAAACCGATCCTTACAGATGAAAGCGGTAAAGTGTATGCGCTACCGCTGAATGAAGCAAAAGACGGCTTGTTCTACAACGCGGCCGTGCTTGAGAAATACGGCGTTACGCCGCCGACCACGCTGGATGAAATGCTGGCTGCCGCGGAAAAAATCAAAACGGAGAGCGGCGGCGAAGTCACGCCGATGTTCTTTTCCGGCCTGGATCCTTGGATGATCGGCCAATTTTTCGACATGATGGCGAACCCGCTGCTGATCACGCCTGAACAAAATGAAGCGCAGGCGCTGCTGGACGGTACGTTCGACTGGAACAAGTGGACGTACCTGCCTGAGAAATTCAAAGAAATTTACGAAAAAGGCTACACGAACAAGGACCTGCTGACGGCAAAATATGCCGATGAAGCCCGCCTGTTCGCCGAAGACAAGCTGGCGTTCGCATTCCATACGCCGGCCTCCTACGCCGATATCCAGAAAATCAATCCGGACGTAAAAATGGGGATTGCCCCGCTGCCCGCGATCAAAGCAGGCGATCAGCCTACCTTTGCCGGCGGCGAACGCCTGGCTCTGGCCGCCTGGAAGGACACCAAATATCCGGAACAAACCAAAGCGTTCCTGAACTATCTGGCCCAGCCGGACAACGTAAAAAAAGTATCCGACGCCACCCTCTCGCCGGCCGCGTTTAAAGACGTATCGGGCGGCGGCGCATTCAGCGAATACTACGACAAGTACAAAGACGTTAAGGTGCTGCCTTATTTTGACCGCGTTTATCTGCCAAACGGCATGTGGGACGTGATGATCACAAACGCCCAGGAACTGCTGGCGGGCAACATCACCCCGCAAAAATACAGCGAAAACATGAAATCGGAAGTCGATCGCTTGAAATCGCAGCAGCAAAAATAAGCAAAAGAGAAAGGAAGCGGAGAGTCCTCGCGGTAAGGAGGGCTCTCTCTTCCTGATATAGGAGGGATAAGCGTGAAGAAATCAACCTTCAGCATCAACCTGATGTACTTCCCGGCGCTGATTTTATTCGCCGTGTTTATTTTTTATCCATTTATAAACGGCATCCGGATCTCGTTCACGAACTGGGACGGTTACTCTCAATCGTCCGCATGGGTCGGTCTCTCCAACTATAAACGCTTGTTCACCGACCCGAACATCTGGACGGTTGTGCGCAATACGCTGATTTACGGCATCGGCAGTACCATTCTGCAGAACCTGATCGGCCTGCTCTACGCCCTGCTCCTGAATATGAGCATTAAAGGCAAAGGGATTGTCAGAACCATCATTTATCTGCCGGTCATCATCAGCCCATTGATTATGGGTTACATCTGGTATTTTATTTTTCAAATGAACGGTGGCGCCCTGAACGATATTGTAAAGCTGTTCGGCGGCGAACCGGTCAACTTCCTGGCCAACCCGCAGTGGAACGTCTGGCTGATTACCTTCGTCAACACCTTCCAGTTCGTCGGAACGGCGATGATTATTTATCTGGCGGGGCTGCAGTCCATTTCCGCCGAATATTACGAAGCCGCTTCGCTGGACGGCGCATCCGCCTGGCAGCAGTTCAAAAATGTCACCTTCCCGCTGCTGGCTCCTTCCATCACCATCAACGTCGTTATCAACATTATCGGCGGCCTCAAGCTGTTCGACGTGATCGTCGCGTTGACCAACGGCGGTCCGGGTTATGCGTCCCAGTCGCTGTCGACGATGATGTATCAAATGTATTTCTCCAGACAGGATGCCGGCTACGCGGCTTCGATGGGGAACTTGATGTTCTTTATTACCAGCGTCATTGGCATCGCCGCCCTGATTCTGCTGCGGAAAAAGGAGAATGCATCATGAACCTGACCAAAGTTAAAAAGTGGCAAATCGGTTTAATGGGCTTGATCGGACTGATTCATATCATCCCGCTCTATTTGCTTGTCAGCACGGCCCTGAAAAAAGACAGCGATTTGAGCTCCAAATGGATTCTTCCGGGTTACCTTAACATGGACAACTTCAAGAACGCCTGGGAGTACGCCAATCTCGACCGCGCGTTCGTTAACAATATCATCATTACGTTTTGTTCCGTACTGCTGATTATACTCGTCGGCTCCTTGGCATCGTATCCGCTGTCCCGTTTTCAGACGCGTTTGAACAAATTCGTTTATATCGTCTTTATTTCGGCGCTGATTGTGCCCCCTCTGACGGTACTGGTGCCGCTGTACCAGTT
Organism: Paenibacillus nanchangensis; assembly: GCF_046543445.1. Lineage (NCBI taxonomy): Bacteria > Bacillati > Bacillota > Bacilli > Caryophanales > Paenibacillaceae > Paenibacillus > Paenibacillus nanchangensis. The sequence continues at coordinate 31,265 of NZ_JBHOFD010000040.1, read as the reverse complement.
CGTCGTGGATCTGAACGGCCTCAACACCTACTGGGGCGTAATTTTGCTGAACGTTACCTTCAACCTGCCGATGACGATTTTCCTCTACACCGGTTTTATCGGCACCATTCCAAAAGAGCTGGACGAAGCCGGAATGATTGACGGGACGTCGCGCGTTGGCCTCTTCTTCAAAATCATTTTGCCGCTGCTGCAGCCGGTTACGGTAACGGCGATCATTCTGTCGGGCGTGTCGATCTGGAACGACTATCAGTTTTCGCTGTTTTTCCTGCAATCGACCCGCATGCATACGCTCACTGTGGCGCTGTCGGCGTTTTTCTCCCAGTTCACCAGCAACATAAGCTGGGTCGCCGCCGGTTCCCTGATGTCGATGCTGCCGCTGACACTGCTGTATTTGTTCCTTCAGCGTTTCTTTATCGCCGGCCTGTCGGCTGGAGCCGTCAAGAGCTGATCCGCTGATTGTCGGCATCCAGCCGACAGCAGCAACTATATCTAAGGAGTGAGCCCTTTTGAGTATTCAGTATGATGCCGAATCCCGCATCTTTCATTTAACTGCGGGCGGCAGCAGCTATGTTATGCAAATCATCCGCGACGGCTATTTGAGCCATCTGTACTGGGGCAAACGGCTCCGCCGCTATGCCGGCAGCAACAAGCTTCAATACCTGGACCGGGGATTTTCTCCGAATCCCGATCCGGACGACCGCACCTTTTCGCTGGACACGCTGCCGCAGGAATATCCCGCCTTCGGCGCAACGGATTTCCGCAATCCGGCTTATCAGGTCCAGCTGCAGGACGGCACCACCGTCTCCGACCTTCGGGTGCGTTCGCACCGGATCGTTGCGGGCAAACCGGCTTTGCCCGGGCTGCCCGCCGCTTACGCCGAAGACGGCAGCGAAGCGGAAACGCTGCTGATTGAGCTGGCGGACGAGGTGTCCGGCCTGGCCGCCACCTTGTCCTACACCGTCTATGAACAGCGGAACGTGATTGCCCGCTCCGTGCTCCTGCGCAATGAGGGAACTCAGCCGCAGCAGGTGCTGCGGGCTTTCAGCGCCAACGTCGATTTCCGCGACAGCGGCTTCGACCTTGTGCATCTGCCGGGGGCCTGGGCCAGAGAGCGGCATGTGGAACGCCAGCCGCTGCACACCGGCATCCAGTCTATCGAAAGCCGCAGAGGCGCAAGCAGCCATCAGCATAATCCGTTTTTTGCTTTGGCGCGCAAAGACGCCACCGAGCGGTCCGGCGAAGTATACGCCTTCAGCCTGGTGTACAGCGGCAGCTTCACCGCTTCGGTGGAAGTGGACCAGTTCTCCACCGCAAGGGCTTCGATCGGGCTAAACGATTTCGACTTCAGCTGGAGGCTTGAACCGGGTGAAGCCTTCCAATGTCCGGAAGCGCTGCTTGTCTACTCGGCGGACGGCCTTGGCGGAATGTCGCGGACCTTTCACAGCCTGTTCCGCGAGCGGATGTGCCGCGGCGAATTCCGCGACCGGGAACGTCCGATCTTGATCAATAACTGGGAAGGCACCTATTTTGATTTTAACGCGGAGTCGATTGAACAATTTGCGGAAGCGGGCCGCGAACTCGGTATGGAGCTGTTTGTGCTTGACGACGGCTGGTTCGGCAAACGCAATGACGACAAAACATCGCTCGGCGACTGGTTTGTAAATGAAAGCAAACTGCCGGGCGGGCTCGGCAAACTGGCCGGCTCCATCGTGGATCAAGGCATGCGGTTCGGCTTATGGTTTGAGCCGGAGATGATTTCGCGGGACAGCGAGCTGTACCACAAACATCCCGATTGGTGCCTGCATGTTCCCGGCCGCAGCCGGTCGGAGGGGCGCAGTCAGCTGGTGCTCGATTTTACGCGGGAGGAAGTATGCAGCGAGATTGTACGCAGCGTATCGGATATTTTGCGCTCGGCTCCAATCACTTACGTAAAGTGGGACATGAACCGCCACATGACGGAAATCGGCTCCCCCGCCCTGCCGCCGGAACGCCAGCGCGAAACCGCACACCGCTACATGCTCGGTTTATACAAAATCATGGAAGAGCTGACGTCAGCGTTCCCGCATGTGCTGTTTGAAAGCTGCTCCGGCGGCGGCGGCCGGTTCGACCCCGGAATGCTGTATTACATGCCCCAGACCTGGACCAGCGATAATACGGACGCCGTGTCCCGCCTCAAAATTCAATACGGCACCAGCCTCGTCTACCCGGTCAGCGCCATGGGCGCCCATGTATCCGCCGTCCCGAACCACCAGGTGCACCGCACCACGACGCTGGAAATGCGCGGGCATGTCGCCATGAGCGGGAACTTCGGCTACGAGCTGGACGTGACGGCTATAAGCGAAGAAGAACAGACGGCGATCCGGAGCCAAATCGAATTTTATTCCGCCCATCGTGCGCTGATCCAGTTCGGCGATTTGTACCGGCTGCTCAGTCCGTTTGAGGGCAGTGAAACGGCGTGGATGTTCGTGTCCAAGGACAAACGTGATGCGCTCGTCTTTTACTTCCGGACAGGGGCGGAAGCGAACAGCCGCATCAGCCGTATTTTGCTTCAGGGGCTGGATGAACAGGCGGATTACGCCTGCGAACAAGGAAAGGTGTACGGCGGCGACGAATTGATGAACAGCGGGCTTGCTATTCCCGCTTTGTGGAAAGAAGACTACGAAAGCATGGTGTGGAAGTTTACGCAAAGGCTATAATTTTTTGAAACAGAAAGGAGCTTGTCGCTATGCAAATTAAAAATGAAGCGATGCTGATTACCTACGCGGACAGCCTGGGCAGCAATCTGAAAGAGCTTAATGAAGTGCTGGACAAACATCTTCAGGGAGTCGTCGGCGGCGTCCATCTGCTGCCCTTCTACCCTTCGTCCGGCGACCGCGGTTTTGCGCCGATGGATTATACCAAAGTGGATGAAGCGTTTGGCGACTGGTCCGAAGTGGAAGCCATGAGCGAAAAATTTTACATGATGTACGATTTCATGATTAATCATATTTCCCGCCAGTCCCCTTACTTCCAGGACTTCCTGGAGAAAAAAGACGAGTCGGCTTACGCCGATTTGTTCATCCGCTACAAAAACTTCTGGCCCGGCGGCGAACCTACGGAAGCGGACGTTGATCTGATCTATAAACGCAAGCCGCGCGCGCCTTATGTGGAAGTGACCTTCAAGGACGGCACGACGGAAAAAGTATGGTGTACTTTTGACGAGCAGCAGATCGACCTCGATGTGACCACCGAAACGACAAAAACCTTCATCCTGGACAACCTCACGTTCCTGGCTGGAAAAGGCGCTTCGATCATCCGTCTGGACGCTTTTGCTTATGCCAACAAAAAAATTGGAACCAACTGCTTTTTTGTCGAGCCGGACATTTGGGAAATGCTCAAATTCTCCGAAGATATCGTCCGCCCTCACGGCATCACGGTGCTGCCGGAAATCCATGAGCATTACAGCATTCAGCTGAAGATCGCCGGTCAGGACTATTATGTGTACGATTTTGCGCTTCCGATGCTTGTGCTGCATGCGCTGTTCAGCGGCAAGGTCAACCGCTTGGCCCACTGGCTGCGGATCTGCCCGCGCAAGCAGTTCACGACACTGGATACGCATGACGGCATCGGCGTTGTGGACGTAAAGGATCTTTTGTCGGATGAAGAAGCGGAAATGACGCGGGAAGCCCTGTACAGCCAAGGCGCCAACGTCAAAAAAATCTACAGCACCGAAGCGTACAACAACCTGGATATTTACCAAATCAACTGTACGTATTATTCCGCACTCGGCAACGACGACCAGGCTTATTTGCTCGCCCGGGCGCTGCAGTGTTTTGCTCCGGGTATTCCGCAAATCTACTATGTCGGCCTGCTTGCCGGGGAAAACGACATTGAACTGCTGGAAAACACCAAAGAAGGACGCAACATCAACCGGCATTATTACTCCCAGGCGGAAATCGATGCGGAAGTACAGCGTCCGGTCGTGCAGCGCCTGTTCCAGCTGCTGCGGTTCCGGAACAGCTGCCCGGCGTTTAATGGAGACATCAGCATCCAGGAGAGCAGCGAACACGAGCTGGAAATTGTCTGGACGCACGAGCACACTGAAGCCAAGCTGTCCGCTAATCTGCAAAGCAAGGAATTTACGGTTCAAACCCGGGAGAACGGCGCGGAGTGGACGCCGGCATTCTGATTGGGGGATATCAAACAGCGCGTTGGCGAATGAGAGTTCGCCGCGCGCTGTTTTTGTGTACATTGGAAGCAGACAATTGGCTGCGCCACAGCAGCCTGCAAAAGGAGGATGAGGATGATCAACCCGGCCGCTACACCTCCGATAAAAATTGGCGGATGGACTCCATCGCGCTGGCCATTTGCTCCTCCGTAAAGCTGTGCCCGGCATCCGGGATTAGCTCCAGCCGGCATTGGCCCGGCGCATAAGATTGTTGGGCCTGAACAGAGTAATGGAAATCTACGATTGTATCGGCCGTACCATGCATTAGCAGCACAGGTCCTTTATATGCGTGTATCGCCTCAAAAGGATCCATCTCCACCACCGTTTCATGAAACCTCCTGCCGATTCGCATATTGCCGCAATCTATAACCTCCGGAACGGCTTGGACATCATAAGAAGATCCACCCAGCGCCCCTTTGCGTGCATCGTCAGGGATACACAACGCCGGGTAAAGAAGAATTAACCCGTTTACCTCCTCCGGACGTCCGGCCGCCGCAAGCGCAGAGACAAACCCGCCCTGGCTGAAGCCCATCAGCGTCAACCTGCTTGCATCCACATAAGGCAGCGTTGTGATGTAATCCATAACCGCCTGCAAGTCCGCACATTCGGTCAGCACTGTCATGCCGGTTGTTTCGCCGTCACTTTTTCCTTCGCCGTCAGCGCAGCCCCCGCAGAAATCGAAACAATACGCCGCATAACCCCATGAAGCAAACGCCTGGCAATCCCTCTCTAATTGTTTTGAATTTCCGCCGAATCCATGACTTAGAATAATTGCTGGAAGATAATCACCGTCCGTTGGCAAAAATTCTTTACCGCGAATCGTCAATCCCTCTCTTGTGCAGCTAAAATCACGTTCCGTTACCAGTTGATTCATCAGTTGTCCCTCTCTTTCTTCTATATAAATACGCTTTCATTATAACAATGGTAAGGCGCCGGCTTGTGTGCTTTTCCTTACCTTGATGACTTACTGCGATGACTTACTGTGATGACTTACTCCGGCTGCCGCACACAAAAAAACCGGCCCTGATGGACCGGATTGTTCACATTAACCGGAAGGAGCCGGATAACTTTTTTCCAAGCGTATGCAGAAGGGTCTGCTCAAACAGCAGGAATAGGGGGACATTACAGCCCGTTTGCCGAATGTCTTTACTCCGCAGCATAAGGTTGGTATTCCTCTAAAAGACCGGTCAGCGCCGACTTCACATCTCCAGTAAACAAGCCGCCATGATAGCAGATCAGCTGATCCACGTCATAGGACAGCAGCTTGCGTACCGAACGGACCGCCTCTTTCAGATCCAGCGTAAACGACGGATTGGCAATTTGCAGTTTGCCTGCTTCGATGACCACGGCATCGCCCGCAATCAGTGTTCGGGCTGCCGGCAGATACAAAGAGATATGCCCCGCCATATGGCCCGGCGTATGGACTACCTCAATTCCTCCGCACCACGGCAGCTTTTCGCCGCTCGCCAGCGTCCGGTCCACTTGTGCCGGCTCCACTTGCTGCAGCATCCGGATAAAACCTTCCGCAAATGCTCGTGCTTCTCCGCTCAACTCCTCCAACCCTGCTTCCGCCTGCTCCAGCCGCGCCGACTTCCGCTTGCCTTCAATGTAAGGCGCCTCAATCTCATGGGCAAGAACGGACACCGCGGGCAGCGTGCGTTTGATTGCTGCGGCAGTCCCCATATGGTCGTTGTCGTGATGCGTCAGCAGCAGATGGGTCATTGATTGGAGCGCCACCCCTTCACGTTCCATGGCTTGTTCAATCAAGGGCAGGAATCCGGGGTAGCCGCAATCCACCAGTATAACGTCCTTGCCTTCCGCCAAAAGAACCGGTGTGATCGTCTGCTTGGACCCTTGATGTTCAAATTCAATGTTCAGCATGTGTAATTTGTGCATGTTATTAGCCTCCAGCTTTTTCTTCAAGCGCCAATGAAAAAAATCCATCGCGTGCTAGATTATAACGAGGCCTTCCATAACCTGTCAATTGGGATGAAAAAAAATCACCCCCTGCGGCAGGAAGGTGATTAGTGATTAGGCGGTCAAACGGCGGTCTATGAGCTGTTAGAAAGCGGACTGAGAGTTGTTAGAAGGCGGTCTGAGGGCTGTTAGAAGGCGGTCCGAGAATTGTAAAGGGCTGTCCAGGCACTCATTAGACAGCACCTTTTTGCCCTCAACTAGCGATTAAAGCCAGGGAAGCAAGCGGATAATACAACCCCCTTTACCGGGTTATGTCTCCGGGAATCAGAACCTCCATCAGCGCTTTCAGTGAATAATCCGACGCCGAGCAGAGCAGAACGCTGCATGCATTTTTTGGCAAAAACGTATCATCATAAGGATTGCGTAAAATCAGATTCAGCAGCGGCTTCCGGGCGGCAAGCGTCTCGGCCAGACGAAGCTGGCCGGTAAACAAATGAGCGTTCAGCGTCGCCTGAATGACGGCATCGCATTGGGACGCCTGCTCCGCAATTGCTCCGATTTCAGCGTCATCCGGCTTCATGGAACAGCGCCGCAGCGTGACGGAGTAACCCGCCTGCTCCAGCAGAGAAGCCAGCGGAAATTCCGCATCGCCCGAATTATCGGCAATCGTCAGCCGCTCCTGCACGGGCAGGATCAGCAGATACTTTTGCACAGGGGACAGGGGCAGCAGCCGCTGCGGGTCCCGGCTGATTTTCACTGTTTTTCGAGCCAGCTGCAGTGCCGCTGTTTCCCACTGGTCCCTGGGGATCGGCTGGGCCGCCGCGCGGTATTCGCCAAACTTCTCATACAGCCGCAGAATCCGGCGAACCGACTCGTCGATCCGTGTCTCGCTGATCCGTCCGTCCCGAACCGCCTCCAGTATCCCCTCAATCACCCGATCCTGAAATTCCGGCGTATGGCACATCAAAATCATATCGTTCCCGGCCAGCACAGCAAGCACCCCTGCCTCCTCCGGCCTGTACGTGTTGCGGATCGCGCCCATTTCGATATCATCCGTACAGATTATCCCCTCAAACCCGAGGCGTCCGCGCAGCAGACCGGCTGCAAAAAAAGGGCTGAGCGAAGCCGGCAGACCGTCCGACTCCGGAATGTTCGGAAAAACCAGATGGCCCATCATCACCGCATCGGTCCCCGCTTCCACCGCCGCGGCAAATGGCAGCAGCGGTCCTTCCAGCAGCTCCTGCAGCGTCAGCCCGCATTCCGGCAGCATGACATGGGAATCGCCGCTGACCTGGCCGTGTCCGGGAAAATGTTTGGCCGTAACCGCCACCCCGGCTTCGTGCATGCCCCGGATAAAGCTGCGGCCCATCGCGGCGACCTGCCGGGGATCTTCGCCGAATGAGCGGACACCGACGACCGGATTGTCGAGGTTGGTATTGACATCCAGCACAGGTGCCCAGTTCATCGGAATGCCAAGCGCGTGAAGCTGGCTGCCGATTAGCTGGCCCAGGCTGTACGCGGCTTCCGGATCTTCGCTTAGACCTACCGCCCGGTTGCCGGGCAGGTAAGGGTAAAAGCTTTTAAATTTGGACAACGTGCCGCCTTCTTCATCCACCGAAATATAATAAGGCTGCGGCATTCCGTACGTATCAGCAATGTTTCCCGCCTCAGCTGTTAAGGCCAATGTCTGCTGCTCATCCTGCACATTAAACGGGAACAGTCCGATCCCGCCAAATCTGTGCCGGTTCATCCGTTGCCGAAACTCCGGCTCCGCCTGAAGGGAGGGCGTTCCGACCACGCACATCAGGGCAATTTTGTCTTCCAGTTTCATTGTTTCCGGTTCCATGGTTCCCAGGTTCAGCGCTGCTGGCGAACGTTTTTGGCTTGACTGCATCACCGGTTTATTCCTCCCCATTTTATTGCTTGTGTGCCGCTTACGTTTATTCCGCACGTCCAAGTCCAAGCTCGGCGTACAGCGTCCGTTCCAAATAATCGTGCAGGTACATCCGCGACTTCACATAATGCTCCGCCATATCGGACGGTTGGTAACGCTCCAGCGCGGCCTGCATCCGGGGCCGGACGTTATCGCGGCCGCTCCGGTTCCGCCTGTAATTGTTCAGCAGTGAAGTCCATTCCGCCTCGTCGCCCGGATACAGCTCCCAGCGGTACACATATTTGTGGATCGCCCTCGAGCGGTCCGTCGCCACCTCGTAATCATGCATGACGCTGATAAGCTCCGCGTAGTCCTTGTTTTCCTGCACCTCGTCCAGCAGCTTCCAGATGATTTCGTAGTAATCCTCAAGCCGGTAATTTCCGAGCTTGGCATGACCAGCAGCGGGGGCTACGCCATGGAACCGTTCCAGGAACCGGTCGATGAAGGACTCCGTATCGGCTGCGCGGTTCCAGACCAGATCGGCATGCAGCAGCATCGGATACCAGGTCGTTTCAAAAATGCCGTAAGGGACGCCGAGGCTGAACGGTCCGGTCCAGTTCGTGGCGACCATACAGCCGATGTCCAGCTTATCCGCCGTCTCCGCCCACTGTAGCAGATTGTCCGTCCGGTTCGGCAGCACCGGGTAATTCTGATGCTCGGCCCAGTCAAAGCTGCGCACTGCCGGCGCACCCATCACTTCAATGCCAAGCGCCCTGAATTTGGCCGTAAGCGCGGACACCTCCGCTTCGATATTGCGCCCGTTGTAAATCCAGATCATCGCCGCGCTGCGCGGGTCCAGTTGGGCCAGTTCATCCGGCGGGCATTGATCCAGCATATCGTGCCAAAAAATCGGGGTTTTCCCCCGGCTGGCGGCAAACGCGATCAAGCGGTTCAAAAACGCGATAAACGCCCGCTCCCGCACGCCGCCAAACTGCTCCTTGCACTGCGGGCATTCGCACAGGCTGTAGACCTCGTCGCACCCAAGATGGATGTAACGCGAATCCGGATGGGCGTCCATCATTTCTTCCAGCAGTTCGGTGACCAGGACGAAGGAAGCCGGATTCGACGGACAAAGCTCGCCGGTAGACTGCTCGGTCTCCCGCAGATGACGCCACTGGCTGTGGCGGAGCACATATTCGAGATGGCCAAAGCTCTGCTGCAGCGGGATAATTTCGATAAAATGCTCGTGAGCCGTCTGCCGCAGCGCTTCCAGCTGCGCTTCACTCAAAGCGTGGCGGGGATGGACCACCTCCGGATGCCTGCGGAACGGAAATTTGTCTTCGTATTCGATCAGCAGCGCGTTGATTTTGTAGCAGGAAAAATCCGCGATATAATGGATCAGCCGTTCGGGCTTCGAAAACGTCTGGCGCAGGTCGAAATTCATCGCCCTGAGTCTCGTGTCTGGCCAGTCCGTCACGGACACTGCCGGAATTTCGCCCTCCGGACGGCGCAGCTGCAGCAGCGTCTGCAGCCCGTAATATAAGCCCGGCGCATCCAACGCGCGAAGCACCGCATGGTCTTCAGCGACCTCCAGCCGGTAGCCTTCAGCCCGGCCATCTAGCCCGGCCCAGCTGGCAGCATCTGCTGCAACTGGCGGAGCGGATGCTGCGTCCGATTCGGCAGCAACGGGACCAGCAGACTCGCCGCCTTCCGGCTCAGCTGCGGAACGATCCGATGCCTGCAGCCGGATCACAAGCGTAAATCCCCGCTCCGCCGGACTGACCGTCAGCTCCGCTGCCGGAAACGCCCGGCGGCAGTGCGTTTCCAGCCGCCGATCGGCGTATTCCGCATAAAGTTCCAGTCGAACCCCGTCGCCCGTATGCAGCCCTTTCTGTTCAGACATCACCATCTGCTTTGGCTGTGGAATCAAACTTTTCATTCGGTTCCTCCTGTGCCCGGCGGAAAGCCAGGCCCGTAAGTGTACATATGAAATTCGTTACACCGCAATATTAATCGCCAATGTCGGGGTCAGTTCATGGCCTATAACAATCGTCAACGTGAGGAATGATGTCATGCCCTATGACAATCGTCAACGTCGGGGCCGATGTCATGCCTATGATAATCATTAATGTCGGGGCCAGTGTCATGGCCTATAACAATCGTCAACGTCGGGGCCGATGTCATGCCTATATCATCACCGATATCGGGGCCAGTGTAATGGCCTTTATCCACCGCCTACGACCTGGCCATTTCCATTTTCGTTTCCATTGCCGTTTTCGTTGCCGCGCGGCAGCTTGCGCCCGTTTTTCCAGCATTCGATCCCCTCAAAGGCACCGGCGCCCAGGCGGAAACGAATGAGGTCAGCCGGCGCGCCGGCTGCAAGCCCCGCCGCCTGATCCAGCCCGAGCAGCCGGGCCGGATGGACCGAAGCGCAGTCCAGCGCTTCATCCAGACGGGCCAGGCCGGTCCGCACCAGATAAGCCGCCTGATCCGGCAGCATCATGGTGGAACCGGCCAGCAGCCCGGGGCTGCCGGCCAGGTGCAGCCGGCCTTCCCCGGTCAGCACCACCTCCCCGCCGATGTGCAGGCGGTACGTCCCCGCGGGCATTCCGCTTAGCGATACGGCATCGCTGACCAGAATGGCGCGAGCCTGTTTCGTCCGCAAAATGACTTTCAGCAGGGACGGCGGAAGATGCTGCCCATCCGCGATCATGCAGCCGTACAGCTCATCCGCCGCCAGCTGTTCCCACACATAATTGGGGTGGCGGGGCAGCGTCAAATGCGTTCCATTGCCTAGATGCGTGGACATGGCTGCACCAGCTGCAACCGCCTCCCGGATCTGCTCCGGCGTCGCTGCCGTATGCCCGATCGAGACGATAACACCCGCTGCTCTGCACCGGGAGATGAATTCCAGCGCGTCCGGCCACTCCGGCGAAACCGTCACGATCCGGATCAGCCCTTCCGCCGCTTCCTGCCAGCGAAGGAAGGCGTCCCAATCAGGCGGGCGGATATGCTCCTTCGGATGCGCGCCGCGCGGCCCGTCTTCCGGCGACAGGAACGGGCCTTCCAGGTGGATGCCCAGAACAGCCGCGCCGGCTTCAGCATCCTGGCGGACAGCGGCCGCAATGGCGGAAGCCGCCTGCCCCAGCTGCGGTTCGCCGTTGGTGATCAACGTCGGACAGTAGCCGGTGACGCCCCGGGCTAGCAGCCGCCGGGACAAAGCCGATACCGTGTCCGGCGTAAGCGGCAGCGTATTCAGGTCCAGCCCCCAGCCGCCGTTCACCTGCACATCGATCAGGCCGGGTGCAAGCCAAGGCCACTCCGCCATGGACGGGTGCTCCGGAAGCTCCGTAACGGCGCTGATCCCCCCGTCCGCCAGGCTGACTTCAACCGGCCTGCCGGTTTTGTAATGCCTGCCCGTCACCGGGCCGCTCACAGGCCGTACGCCTCCCGGTCGGTAAACAGCGTAATGCCGGGATGGGTGCGCAAAATGCTGGCCGGGCATGCCGTGGTGACCGGGCCATGAAGCGCGGCATGCAGGGCGGCGCGTTTGGAGGCCCCCGGCACAATCGCATACAGGCGGCGGCCTGCCATCAGCGCAGGCACCGTAAGTGTCAGCGCATGGGTCGGCACCCCGCCAATCTCCGCAAAGCAGCCGTCATTCACCTGCTGGCGGCGGCAGGCTTCGTCGAGCTCTACTTTTTTTACCGGATATGGGTCCGCAAAATCAGCGACAGGCGGGTCGTTAAACGCAATATGCCCGTTTTCGCCAATGCCGAGGCAGACGATGTCAATCGGCCTCTCATTCAGCAGCTCCGCGTATCTGCGGCATTCCTGCTCCGGATCTCCCAGTCCGTCCAGCAGTTCCACCCTGCCGGGTTGAACCCGGCTGAACAGGCGGTCCGTTAAATAGCGGCCAAAGCGCTGAGGGGCCTCGGCTGCCAGACCGATATACTCATCCATATGAAAAGCAGCCACCCGCGACCAGTCGATGCCTTGTTCTCCGGCCAAACCTGCATAAAGTTCATTTTGGGACGGGGCCGCGGCGAACACGATGCGAACCACCCGGCCCGCATCCTGCTGCAGCTCCCGGATGTTGTCCGCGACACGCGCGGCGGCGGCGTCTCCCATCTCTTTACGCCGCTCATAGACCTGTACAGGCATGTTGTCCGCCTGGTGAATTTCTATAGGCTGGATCAGATCGTTCATCTCTACTTCTCTCCTTGACGGGCCGGCACACCGGCCCGCTGTGTGCTGGTTTTTCACTCCGCTACATTCTGGCATTCCTGGTATTCCTGGCATTCCTGGCGTTGCAGTACTGCAACGGCCAGTCTAGACAGGCTTCTCCATAAGGTAGGCTCTTCCGTAAATGTCCGGAACCGCCCCGAGATTTACTCGGCTGCCTCCACTTTCAAATACGGCGCATGCTCGTCACTTTCTCTGCTGCTCAGCCGGACAAGAATCCCCGACGTATTGGGATCGGACCACTGAAAGGTTGGATCAAGACCGGCTGCCAGGCTCTCCGCCACAAAAGAGGTGACATCCACGCTGTACCAGCCCGCCCCATTTACCCGGGCAGAACCAATCGGGGTTCCGCCGCTGACCGGGCGGTTGTTCCAGGTTAAGGCGCTTTCGGTCCACTGCGCCCCCTTGTAGCCTTTTAGCTCCAAGGTTACGGGGGTCGGCGGCGCTTCCGGTACATACACATTCAGCGTGACGGATTGGAGCGGCGCTGTATCCGGATGGAGCCCGGCCCGCATAAGCGTTATCCGGTCTCCCCCGCCCTGTGCCTTCGGAATGTCAGCAATTTCGAGGATAGGCTCCGTCCCGAAGTTCATCGACGGCTGATGCTCATAGACATAAGCGTCCTCGTTAATAGGAACCACCGGCCGGGGTTCTGCCGCTGCTTTCCGGCTGATCTGCAGCACGTACACATCCGAGGTTCCGTCAGCATGATAAACAACCACGGAGACTTCGCCGGGACCGGAACCAATCGGCACAGTCACGGCCGCGCCCGATTCGGTCGCCTCTCCGTTAATCCGCACTTGGTCAGATGGGCTGGCGGCAACAGCCGCCACCTGCAGCTCGGCCGCCGCAGCGTCCACCATGACGGTATACCGCATTTCTTCCGCTGCGAACGGCTTGTTCCACGTCCCTGGACCTGCGGTTAGTCCGCTTAATCCTTGATGCGGCAGCAGCGCCGCCATATGCGTCAGATCGTGTCCGGAGGCGTAATAATACCCCGCCGCCTGGATTCTGCGCGGCTCGAACCCGATCTGGCGGCCGCTTGGCACCTCTTCCGAGTTCAGCGTAACGCTCCCGTCTGGTCCTGTTGTCCCGGCCGCATACTTGCCGCCTGCATACGTAAACCGGCCTTCCACCAGAGCGTCCGCTACCGCCTCTCCCGTAGCGTAATCGCGGACCTTCAGGGTGACGGATGCCGCGGAGCCGCTGCGTGATACATGCATTCCGCTAAGGATTGCCGGCTTCAGCGCGGTTGTGCCCGTTGTGACGGAGACTTCACCGGATGCGGGCCCGATATTGCCCTGCAAATCGCGCGCCGCGACACGGTAATAGTAGGTCGTTTCGGGCAGCAGTCCTTTATCCGTAAAGTTCAGGCTGCGCGAGAGTCCGGCAATATCAGCGGCGCCGGGCGCAAAGCCGGAAACCGTGCTGCGGTACACGATATACCGGTCAATCTCCGTATTGTCGGCCGCCATTCCGTAATTCAGTTTCACAGTCTGGAAGTCGGCAGCCTTGGCGTGCAGCCCGCCTGCCGGAGCAGACGGCGGCTGATTGTCCGCCGGCGGAGTCCACGCCGAGCCGCCTGGTCCCCAGTAGGATGGCAGCGCACGGTAGGAGTCGTAATGGTGGACGGCAATGCCGCCAAACGCCCCGCTTTGTCCCGATGCCGCATACACTTTGTCGAGTTCAGCCTCCATATGGGTCCGGCCTTCCTCACGGAAGGTAATCGTCTCCGGATCGCCGCTGTTCGCGATATCCAGCGTTTCCACGCCGATCACCACCGAATTTGGCTTCCCGATCCGCTCGGCGTAAGCCAGCTCGCCCGCCGCACCGGCGATAATTCCGGCGCTGCCGTCCGCCGAATCCCGGTAATCCATAATTGAGATATAGTCCGAAATGTCCTGGATATGTTCGGACAGCCACTTCACGGAACCGTTCCACGCAATGTCCGCTCCCTGCTCCGAGGAGTCATACCATTTGGGCACGGCCGGTCCAAACGGCAGCCGGATGCCTGCCGCCTCGCGGCGTTTGATCATTTTTTGCAGCCCGGTCAAATATTCCTTTTGGAGGAACTTACCCGGATGCTTGAAATCAGGTGAAATATACGGCTCGATATCGACGTTAATGCCATCAAAACGTTCTTCTTCCGGCACGGAGAGGTTGTAGTTAAGAATCTGCTCCATCTCCCGCACGGCATGATGGTGGTAGCGTTCATAGGCGCCCATATAAGGCGGAGAGGTGCCGCCGGCAACCAGTGCGTGTACACTTAAATCCCGTGCATGCGCCCAGCGCATAAACGAGCGGAGTTCATCCTCCTGCTCCTCCAGCGCGCGATAGCCGGCATAACTTCCCACAGCCAGATACAGTGTGCGCACCGGTTCCGAACCAAAGGTCTGTGTATCTGTGACAAAAGCCTCCAGCACCGCCCGCGAACCCGGATTAAGCAGCAGACTATAGCTCTCCGGCTCCCATATCCACATCGCGCGGTCCTGCTTCGGCAGTGCAGCCGGGGCTTCCGGCGTCACCTTCCCTACGCGCGCATATACGGTCGGGCTGTAGCCGTAACGTCCCGGCGCATTAGTTGCTCTCGCCTCCAGGCTGACCGTGCGGCCGCCGAATCCGGCCGTATCCCATTTGTAGGCGTATTGGCTGCCGCTACGGACCGCCTGCTTCCAAGGCCCCCGGTTCACCCGCACCTGGACCAGCGACACCGGAGCGGCCGACTCGGTCTGCACCGTAATCTTTACCTGGCCGTTCAAAGACACGCCTTCGGCCGGCCCGGTGATCGTTACATCCGGCGCAGCGCCTGCCGGGTTGTTCACCTTCACATTCACCGGCTCGCTCCACACGCCGTATCGGGTGGAGGTGTCGAGCCCCCGGACGACCAGGCCGATGCTGCCGTCATACCTCGAAGTGTCCAGCGCGTACGACCAGCGTCCGCTGTCATCCCCGTCCGGGTCGTCCAGCACGGCTTCGAACTGCCCCGTTCCATCTACATAAAGACGAATATCGAACAGCCCGGTATACGTGCCGGTGATTTCCAGCACCCCCCCGCTGGAGACATATCCTCCAGGCGGCACATCCAGCGTAAGGATTCCGGCGGCCCGGGTTTTGCCCGGGAACGCGGTTCCGATCACCGCAATCAGCAGCAGTACCGGCAGCAGCAGGATTAGCCCCTTTTTGGGTCCAAGCGGCCTTTGGTTCACTAAGCGACGCCTCCTTTGAGTAAGTGGAATGAAGCGACATGCACATTTGCGGCAGTTAGCCGCACACACACCCGGTTGCCTGCAGCGTTATCATCCGCCTGAAAAAGGCCCTTTATTGTTGTATGAACTTGTAACTACACACCCGATCGGCTTCCGTGAAGAGAGCGGCGTCCCCCTCACAACGAGGGGAGACGCCTTTCGCCCGTATCTGTTGGCAATAAAGATCAATTGCCGTTCAGCTGAATATTTTGCACCCGGTCATAAGCTTCTTTATAGGTTGCGAGCAGTTGGTCCACGCCCAGGCTGTTCATTTCCTCCACGTATTTGTCCCACTCGGCCAGGCTCCGCGAACCGGTAACGAACTTGGCAAAACTTTCGTCACGGTGCTTCTTGATCGCCTGCCCGGTGATGGAGATCGTCTCGTTTTCCTTCTCTGTAAAGGCCGGACGCGGCTGCATGGCCGGCGGATCGTATTTGGCCGCTTCTTCAAACGCATGCTTCAAATCGTCCGAGAACAGGGACAGATGCGCGTTAAAATCAATCCAGGTGTAGGTGCCGCTCGTCTGCAGTCCGGTCTGCTTCCGCATTTCGATCACGTCGGTAAATTCCGGTTTGAATTTGATCGTACCGCCTTCTTTAACAAAGGTTTCGCCTTCCACGCCCCAGCTGCTGAGCGTACGGCCTTCCTCCGAATAAAAGAAATCCATAAACGCCATCACATCTTTGATATGTTTGGAGGTCGAGGCTACAGTCAAACCGCCTTCCATGTAGTGAAAATACGGATTCAGCTGCTTCCCGCCCTCGATTCCCGCTGGCGGAGCCATAAACTGCATGCTGAACTCGGGATTTTCTTTTTGCATCGCATTGTTAAAAAAGTCGACCCGGCTGATGTAGTCAATCGTCACAAACGATTTGCCGGTGGACATCATATCCTGCCACTGTTTGGTCTGCAGCGATAGGAAATCGGGCGGAACCAGCCCTTCGTCGTACAGCCGTTTCCACATTTCGACCATTGTTTTATAGTTGCCTTCGGTTGGGCCATACCGCCATTCTTTTGCGTCAAAATCATAATACGCGCCATCCCCGGTTCCATAGTTGACCGTCATGTTTGCGTTCATCTCGTCCGGAATTTGTCCGTAGCGGATGGAGAGCGGGTAGCTGTCCGGGTATTTCGCCTTCAGCTTCTTAAGCGCTTCGTACAGCTCCTCGTAGGTAGCCGGCGGCTGGATGCCTTCCTTGTCAAACACATCCTTCCGGTACAGCCAGATCATCCGGTTCGTTTCGCCGAAACCCTGGTTCGGGAACATAAACATTTTGCCGTCTGCGGACAATGCCGCTTTGGCTTCATCGGGGTACTGCTCGATCCACTTTGACAGGTTCGGCATGCTGTCCAAATGCTCCAGAATATCGACCAAAGCTCCCTGCTGTCCAAACTTGTTGGATTCCTTGCGGTTTGGCATATACATCAGATCCGGCATCGCTTTGGAAGCGATGGCCAGGTTCAGGGCTTCATCCAGCTTGCCGGAAGGCGTCTGCACCTCAAGCGACACGCCGGTCCGGTCCTTCAGCCACGTCCAGACCGGCCAGCTTTTGGAATAAGGGAACGTCGGGTTGTTGTCGAGCAGCGCCGTGAACGTCTTTTCCGTTTTGGCGTCTCCGCTGTTAGCGGCGCCATTGCCGCCTTCCGCGCCGGACACGGGAGCTGCGTTGTTGCCGCCTCCGCCGCAGCCCGACACTACGGTTGCCGCTATCAGCAGCGGCAGCATCAAGGACTTCCATTTTTTCATCGTCATCTCTCCCTTAGTGAAGATTTTATGAGGATTTGTGCGGCAGCTGCAGCCGCCTTTCGCATTACCCTTTGACCGCGCCAACCATGGCCCCCTTGACAAAATACTTCTGCACAAACGGATACGCTACGAGAATCGGCAGCGTGGATACCATTATAGTCGCATATTTAAGCGACTCCTCGACAACCTGGTTATCACCTCCAATTCCGGTTACATCACCCGTGCTTGCGCTGCCGGCGAGCACCAGGTTGCGCAGAAGCACCTGCAGCGGATATAAATCGGGACTGCGCAGATACAGCAGCGGGAACATGAAGTTATTCCACATGCCTACCGCGTAAAACAAAGCGATGGTGGCAAAGGACGCTTTGGACAGCGGAACGATAATCCGCAGAAAAATACCGATTTCGCTTAGTCCGTCCATCCGGCCCGATTCTTCCAGCTCTTTGGGGATACCGGAGAAAAACGTGCGCATCAGGATAAGGTTCCATGTGCTGACGGCGCCCGGGAGCACCATCCCCCAGACGGTATCGACGAGATTCAGCGAGCTGACTACAAGGAAGGTCGGGATCATCCCGCCGCTGAAAAACATCGTTACAACGATCAGCATCGTGAAGCTTTTCCGCAAGGCCATATCCTTGCGGGACAGCGCGTAAGCGCCTGTGGAGGTGACGGCCAGGGAAATCAGCGTGCCGAGGACGGTGTAAATGAGGGTATTTTTGTATGCCGTCCAGATTTGAGGATCGCCGAGCACCAGTTTGTACATGTCGACATTGAAGCCTTTCGGCCAGATGGTCACATCGTTTTTCATGACATGCACGTCACTGCTTAAGGAAACGGCCAGCATGTACAGGAACGGATACAGCGTAACCGTCACCACAAGCAGCAGAACGCAGGCGCTCACAATATGAAACAAGGAAATCCGGGGGAATCGCATCATACGCACCTCTTTTCTTACCATAGACTCGTCTCGCTTACGCGGCGGCTGATGAAGTTTGCGCAGTAGATAAAAATCAGACTGATGATGCCCATAAACAAATCAATCGAAGCGCCGTAACTGAAATTGCCCTGCACCATGCCAACCCTATAAACATAAGTGCTGATGATGTCGGCTGTATCGTATATCGCCGGATTTTGCATCAGGAACACTTTTTCAAACCCGATTTCCAGCACCTTGCCGACATTCAGAATGAGCGTAATCACAATGGCGGGCGCAATACCGGGCAGCGTGACGTTCCAGATTTTGCGCATCCGGCCCGCCCCGTCGATCTCGGCCGCCTCATACAGCATCGGGTCGATTGCGGTCAGCGCAGCCAGAAAAATAATCGTCTCCCAGCCGATATGCTGCCAAATCTCCGACAGGACATAAATCCCCCGGAACAAGCCGGGTTCGTTCATGAAGTTAATGGGTGCAAATCCTAGTCCGGTCAGCAGGTTGTTAATCAGACCTCCGGTCGGGGACAGGAACATAATGACCATACTCGCCACAATAACATTGGAGATAAAATGCGGCAGATAGCTGACCGTCTGCACAAACCGCTTGAAGGCCGCTTTGCGGACCTCATTCAGCAAAATGGCGAGAATGATCGGCGCCGGGAACCCGAATACCAATTTGTAGACGCCAAGCAAAAACGTATTTTTCATCAGCGGCCAAAAGTCCGGGTTCTGCAAAAACATTTGATAATATTTGAAGCCAACCCAATCGCTGTCCCACACGCCTTTGAACAGATTGTAATCCTTAAACGTGATCACAAGCCCGAACATCGGGGCGTACCGGAAGATCAGATAATACAGCAGGCAAGGCAGGAACATCAGCCATAACGCCTTGTTTTTGTTCCAGGTGCGCAGCAGCTTCGATTGAGACGTGCGTGCCAGCTCCGGCGGCTCCCGTCTGATTTCTTGAAACATGTTCGCTTGGCCCATAGGCATACCCCTTCTTTAATGTAATGGCAACCCTCGTTGATGTCAGCTTACTTACCCTGGTTTCCCGGGCTTTGTCTCCGAATTATAGCCGCATTTCTTTGGAAAGCGCTATCTCCCTGTTATATAAACTTTCGTCCAATCTGCGGATTTCCTCAAAACGGCGTATGAATCGGAGAAAGTGTATATTGTTCGTGTCAGTTTTATGGAGCTATGATAAAATAAAATCCAATCATCAACGGCTGCATTCAAGGGGGAATTCCATATGAAAAGTCCGCGCGCAAGCACATTCGCTCCGAATGCCCTGTTCGTCAAACTGATGCTGAGCTTCCTCAGCGTGATTTTGGCTTTTGCTTCATTCACCCTGTTCTCTTATTACTACTTAAGTGATAAAGTTTACGACGAGATTGTCCGGCAGAACGAGCTGAACCTGCAGCAGACGGTCGAAGGGTACGAAAATCATTTCCGGCTCACCCAGAATATGATCCTTACGCTCACCCAATCGGAACCGTGGACCGCCAATGTGGGCATCCTCAGCCATCTGGCCCAGAACCGGCGGTACGACATCCCGCGCGAGGTCAATGCCGACCTGGCCACCCTGTACACCAACCCCTTTTTGCATATTCGGAATTTCATTCTTTTCTTTAAAAAAGAAGACTACGTGCTGGAAAAAGACGGCCTCAGCAGCGCGGACGACATGTTCGGCAAATACTGGGCCAGCGGCGCGTATCCGGCGGACTTCTGGAGACGGGAAACGATGGGCAATCAGTTCATGAAGGTGCTGCCCGCCGCGCCATTTACGGAGAATACCGTGCATTCCACGCGCCAGCTCGGGCTTATGCTGCCTGTGCTGGTCAAGGCGATTCCTTATGAAGAGGTGTACGGCATTATCATGCTGGACCCTGCGCGTATGCTGACCGCTTACGGTGATGCTGCGGGCAATCCGTTTTACATTCTTGACGAACAGGGGAAACTGCTGTATTCCACTGGAGAGAACCCGGTCCGAGCGGCGCAGCTGGCGGACGGCGGAAGCCTGCACGAGCGGATCGGAAACGAATATTATTTTTATGAAAAAGGACGCCAAACCGGCTTCACCTATGCCCGCGTGATTCAGGTCTCTGCCATAGCGGAAGGCATGCAGGGCATGCGCCTCTTGCTGACCGCGCTGCTCTCGGCCACCGTGCTGGTCAGCGTGCTGTATTCCCTGTTCTTCAGCCTGCGGGTCAATCAGCCGCTGCAGCGCCTGATTGCCGCACTGGACCGCAAATCGGGCGGCGGGCCGGGCAAGCTGGGCAGCGTGAAGGAATTTGCCATTATCGGCGACCGGCTGAGCTCGATTCTGGAGAACCACCGGTTCATCCAGACCGATCTGGAGCGCAAAAACTCGCTGGTCCGCCAGTATGCTTTTACGCATAAAGTAAAAAATATCCCGCTTGGCTCCAAGCTGGCGGAGCTTGAGGATCTGCTGCCGCCGGACCGCCCTTATGCCTCGATTTTGTTCAAAATCAGCTTTAAGGACCAGCCGGATGCGTCCGAACGCCACACTCTGATGCTGTGGGAGCTGATTCAGAAGCTGTTCACCGGCGACGGGGGCGAAAGCGTGGCGCTGCAGCCGGAACAGGACCAGCTGCTGCTGCTCCTGTTTGATCCGGGCCCGCAAAGCGGCATTCTTCAGGTGCTGGATACGCTGAAAGAGGTGCTGCGGAACGAGCCGTCTTTGTATTTGACCATTGCTGTAAGTCCCGTGTATTCCGGGGAAACGGCGTTTACGGAAGCTTACAATAATCTGCTGCCGCTCCTGAACGAGCGGAGATTAAACGGGGAAACACAGGTGATCGTGGAGCCGAGAGCTTCTTCAGCTAAATCCTTCCATTTAAAAGTGACGCACGGGGAAGAACTGCACAACCTGCTGCAGTCCGGCAGCGAAGACGCCGTGTTCGGCTGGATCGGCCGGCAGCTGGAGCAGCTGCGAAGCAAAGATGCGGCGGCGGCCGATTTCCGGGCATTCGCCAGGGGGGCCGCGGAGCAGATCGGCAAAACCGTGGTCAAGCTGAACCTGCCCGAGCAGGCGGCGGAAAAGCTGGTGCCGCCAAACGGCAAGCCGCCGGAAACGTTTTATTCGGCGGAGCAATACAGGGATTGGCTGCACGGGCTGGTGCGCCCGGTGCTGGCGGCGATCTCAAGCCGCACGGAGACAAGAGATCCGGTGATCGGCTTTGTGCTGGATTACCTGGATCAGCATTACGGGGAGGATATCAACCTGAATCTGGTGGCGGATAAGCTGAATTTAACGCCGGGGTATCTATCGAGTATTTTTAAAGAAAAAACCAATGTGAACTTCAGCGAATACCTGAACAGCTTGCGGATCGAACGGGCCAAGGCACTGCTGACAAACCTCGATTTGCGAATCCAGGACATCGCGCTGCAGGTCGGCTACCAGAACGCCAACTCGTTTATCCGGATGTTCAAACGCAGCTCAGGCCTCACGCCGGGCGAATACCGCAAACGGCATGCCGGCGGCGCAGCTCCGCTCGACTCCTCGGGTACGGAGGATTATTGAGCGGGCCACCAATTGGGGTAATTTGGGAAAAATCGGGTAATAAGCAGTATTCCGAAGAGGAGGGATCATATGAAAAAAATAGGATTAACCACAGCAGCAAGCCTAATGCTCGTATCCGCCTCGCTGCTCGGTGCCTGCAGCAATAACGCCGCAAATGAGCCAACGCCTGCGGCATCAAGTGCAGCCACCGCGCCGGTTAGCGAACCTGCTGCAAGTCTGCCGCCATCTGCTGCACCCGAAACCCCGGCCAGTCCTGAAGGGTCTGCCGCGCCGGAAGCGGCAGCCAGCACTGCACCATCCGCCGCGCCGGAGGCCACGGCGGCAGAGGCGTCCGCTGGACCAGGAGCAGGCAGCGCGCAGCCGTCCGAACGCCCGCAGACGAAGTCTTTTGGCGAACAGGAAGGCGGAGTTCCCGGGCAAGAAGGTACATTAAAGCAGGGTGACGGCTATTCGCTGTATATTTTTGACGGCTTTACCTTTGATCCGAAGTCCGGTAGACTGTCGCTCACCGAGGACCCGGACTATTATGCGGAAATTGAACCGCTGCCAGCCGGCTACGACCTTGCTGCTCTGAAGAAGCAGGGGCAAACCGAACTTTCCGCCAATGGTAAACCTAAGGACTACAGTGGAGAACTGATCGAGCATCCTTTGGGTTATGCGGAGCTGTATCTGCAGACAAGCGGCGAAGTCACAGGCGATTATATCGTCTGGAAAAATCAATCAGGCGAAGCGTATCTGTTCCGAATCCACGACCCCAATAGGGAACTCGGAGACAAATTTTCCCCATGGATCATGGTTTCGCTGTCAACGCTTGAGGGGAGTTAATTCACTGGCGGCTTATACAGAATTAAAACTGCCTGCTGGCCGCAGCATGAACCAGAAGACAGGTCCGTAAGCTGACTGTAGACCGCCAAACTGACTGTAATCTGTGACTGTAATTCGTAAACTGACTGTAATCGTAAACTGATTGTAATCCATAAACTGACTGTAATCCGTAAACTGACTTCATTTCGTTCACTGTGCCATTTCTGGCGGGTGTCTACTGCACTTTTTCTACCCGAGATACCCGTCAGGAAGGCACTAAAATGCAGCAGGCACTAAAATGCAGCAGAAACAAAACTGCAGCAGGCACTATAATACAGCAGCAAACCATCAAACACGAGCGTGGACATGCCCCAACCCGATCACCCAGGCCGCACTAACAGCAGTTTTTTTCACTCCCACTCTATACCGATTTCTTCAAAGGAGATTTTGCTTTCGTTTAATCCCTCTTCATCTGCTTCACCTATTTGTTTCACTTCGTCTTTGGTCAAAACGATCTTTTCCTCTGGGCTTGTAATTTTCCGGTTGTATACCGACAACAGCAGCTCACACTGCTCGTCCGTCATCCCATAGTTTTCCTTCCAAGCCTCCAGCGCTTCATCAGGCTCCATAAGCTGATATTCCAAAATGGATAGACCACCCTTGTAAAGCTCTTCCTGCCGATTCAAAGTGTAGGTACGATTAGCCGTTGTCCAAAAAGAACCGGTGATCAGCGGCTTCACCTGTCCATCCACCTCATCCAGCAAATACTGCAGGGTTTCGCTGTTTGCAAACTCAAGCACTTCGTCCGGTGCTCCTTTAAAATAATCCGCGGCTTCACGTACATCATTTACAGCCAAGCGATCACTGTGCTCATCGCGGAAGGCGGCCACAACATAGTTAGGTCCAAAGGTCACCGTCCCTCTTATCCCTTCCGTATCTTGAACATTGTAGTTAATTCCATCCCAGGAATGCTCATGCGAAAACTCGGGAAAATGCGCAACCATAATGGCATGCGCGATGGCGGCAAACATACAGCCTTTCCAAATTTGCTCCCTTTGCCAATGAAGTTCAGTGGGCTGGTCGTTCATAGTTTCTAGCTCCTTTGTGAGTAGAGTTTCTGCTCAATCATACTCCCTCAGGGAGTTTCAACTTTTTATTCTTATACCACTTTAGAATCTCATCGCAGTCTTGTTTCGTGACCCCAGACAAACGGTATTCTCGGACGTTCGCAGGAGAATCAATGTCCAATTCCAGCTCATAAATACGAAATATCCGCTCCCACCATGATTGCCTGATACTTAAGGATTCGATGGATTCACGCAGAAGATACACAGTCGTTTGATTGAAGCCTGCTTTGCGTAAAATAAACAAGTTCGCGGCGATTTCCCATTTCGTATGAACATAGACGTAAGACATGTACTTATAGATGATGTAAAGGACCAAAACAATTGTCAAAAGCCATATGGTAAAATAAGACCCTATTAAGATACCGATTGCGAGCAACATTAATCTTGGAATTGCTGCAGCGTATAATGTATGACGTTGTAAACTACGCTTGGGAGGCCGAATGCCAAACTCGGGAAGCAACCGGCCCAGCACTTCGACTACTACCGAGCTACGGATGGAAGGAATCAGCATTTTGACCTTCCGTTCCCCTGAATATCCGACGCAATCCATACATATAGAGGCGTATCCGTACAAACGCCCAAACATCAGCTCTTTAATTCGCAGGGATTGGATACGATTTATCTGAATCTGCACCGATTTCTGTTCCATCCAACCATAATGAATGGAAATTACATTGCCAGCTCTTGATAGATGCCATCCCTTATAGCGTAATTGTGCCGCGCCAATAGAAAACAGCCAAGTAATGATTGCGCATATCCCCAAGAAAGCCGCCAAATACAGTGTCATTTCTATACTGTCATCTGAGGTTATTCCGCTCCAAGTTTCTTTCTTGAATAGATCCACGAAGCTAACTTGTTCCCCTTCCGGTGTAGGGAATAACCTACTCCACAAATGTTGAATAACGGTGATTGTGACAGGAAGTCCTAACCAGAATGTATTTGAACTCATGGATTGCATCATGATTTCTTTTCTGGTCACATGATGTTCTTTGGTTGAAGGAATCGCACTTGGGTTTTCGGTCAGCCCAATAGTTTTCTTGAGGAAGTCTGCCATCTTTCGGGATGTAACCAAGCGGGCATCGGCATCAGCATTGGAATCACTCGTTTGAAGTTCAACATTGGCGATCCCGATAAGCCGATACAGCCACCTTTGTTCGATTTTTATGTTATTAATCTTCATAAGTGGAATCGCTCTTTGTGTTACGGTGAATACACCTTTCGTAATAAGCAACACCTTGGAATCCAGTTTATAGGTTTCTTTAAACCAAGAAAGAATCGACCAGCCACCTGTCACAACGCCGTATATCGTGGCTGCCAGATATACCCAATCAGGTTGTTGTCCGGTTCCTGCTCGAATCTCGTTATAGACAAAAGCGGTAAGAGGAATAATTGAATACCGGATTTGACTGTAGATTTTATAAATGACGGTAATGGGATGATGGCGCTTAATCATAATAAGCATCCTTGTTATCTAATTTAGATAGTTCAATGATTTGTCTGCGCAGCAGAGCAGCGTCCTCTTCTGTCAGTCCCACAATAAAGTGATGATCCCCTGCTGTTGTAATGGTTAGCTCCGATAAGCCCAATCGTTTGGCAAGCATGTTCTGTTCTTGATCTACATGCTGCACCCGGCTAAGCGGAATAATGGAGGAGTTATCTGACCACACATTCCCCCATCGAATCATCAGCTCTTCATCTCCTAAGAGATAGCTTCTTCGGGAATATTTTCTGTAGACGCCGAAACAAATGAAGGCAAGTCCTTTGGTGATGAAATAGAATTCCACCAGACAGGAAATTATGGTTAACCACCCCCAGGCCGGTAACCATATTATCCTGATCATGAGAGGAATGCAGCCGATAAGGATCCATTTGAACGTATGTATGCCAAATGTGATTTGCCAATATCGAATGACATTCGGATGAAGTTTTTGCTCCATTGTAATCAACTCCTAGTCCAGCTCTACTAACAATATAGAGCCAAGCACTTCAACCCTAATTACTCGAAAATCAACTTCACATCAATGGATTCCAACCAATCTAAAACTCGATTACGATTCTGTTCCTCAACAAACTGGTAATACCGCTCTAACTGCTCACTGTTGGAAGATAACGTATCCTTAAATCTTCGGAATATCCTCTTGCCGCCGCTCAAAATGGACATCAATTGGGTTTGCAACGTCTTATCTTCTATTGTTACAGCAAAATTGGCCATATCTGCGTATCCTTCTTTGGACTCCCGCACGGGAATCAAAAAATATATTTCATTAAATCCTTCTTCAATGATCTCGCTTAATTCTTCGTCCTCTTCATCCATATCAAATGTCCGTAACATGACAACATCGCCAGATTCGATATTCAGGAAGGACTCCATCCCTTCTACATACATGTCATGGGCATCCACGATCTCCTGAAACTGCTGCTTGGTCAATTTCAATTCTTTCACAGGCCGCATTCTATATTTCTCCACATTTTCCACCTCACTATGTTGTTCCGCCTCATATTCCTCCCACGTGATGCCATAGGGAAAGCCCCCATCCGTATATCCGGCGATAAAGTAGAAATTCTCGTCTTGCTCCAATATCTGCGCGGACTCCGAGTTTTGGATCTGATTCGCTTTTTTTCGCATAATACCCCTCAACTAAATCCATCGTATTTGAACATACAGTTCGGCCAAATTGTCATGAAAACCCCAGCCGATCCCTTCTGTTTTCGAAACAGCGGCTTCGAGACGCTCCTCAAATTTATCAAACAACTCGGCCGTTTCATCCTCATTCACTTGATCGATGATTTCGGCATACATGGACACGATATTATAATAGAAGCGTGCATCAATATCCCCGTAGCTTAAGGTGTAATCGACTCCATTTTCGACGTAGATCAATTTCAATTCCAGACTGTACCGTGCACTTTCGGTTAATCGCTCAAATTCAGATACCGCTTGTTCCGCCTCTTTAAGTCGCAACTTCCCATGGCCTCGTTCAGGGAAAAACTCTTGCTCCACCTTCTTGCGATATTCTTGAAACAGGGATTCTATCGCTTCATCCCCTAGAATTCTTACGGCAAGAAACTTCTGCATATCTTTGCTGGCGCCATAATAAGCCTTGACCAAATCGATAAGCTGGTCATGGCTTAGTTGCTTCAGATGCTTATTAAGAGCAGACTTCGTCAGTTTAACAGGCTTTTTTCCTGTCGGCTTCTTAACCAGTGACTTGGGGATCAGCTTGTCCTTCTGTCGTTGAAGCACCTGATTCACTTCTTCACAGGAGAAATGTTCGGGATCATATCCTTGTCGAACCCAGCCGATAAAATGCTCCCTCTCCGGATGATTGGGAGTATGCAGTACATCTAGCATATGCTTATGCCCCCAAATGCCTCCCACATCTTCCTGCGGACAGCCGCGGGCACCATCTAGACACGAGGTGCCGGGTCGGATGTCGATGCATCGATTTTGAGCAATGTAACCGTGTTCGTCCTCAGACATTTGTTGTATAACCCGTACCTACCCAAAATGGCTTCTCAATTAAATCATGAGTTCATTTTATATAGTTTTTTTTTCCATGTCTATTCTAAGAGATGCACTTCATGGACCTGATCATGGACATGTTCAAGGTGGCCAAGCCTGGCTTGGGTCCTACTTAAGTCAATTGATCATGGTCTGTCGCACTCACTTCTCCTCCTGTCCATTCTATAGGCGCTTCTTTTGGCAAAATAAATCTCAATAGGGCCACATCTCTGTGCTCAAGCGGCGGCGGTAAATCAAAAAAACAGGTCAATCATGGCAGTTTCTGACCATAATCAACCTGTTTGAACTAACGGTATATTTCTGTTCTTTTTATAATTTCACCCGTTTATGCCTATGAGGAGCTTATCAAAGCTGCTCTTGGAACAGCCTGTCCGGCTAATTTTTGGCTTTATCCAAGGGAATCTTCATTTCTAGTTCTTTCCAATAGGTTTTAGTTCCGACGCTGTTTTTTGTTTGACCGACGACGCTCCAGTCTTTTTTATTGACCGTCAGTGTAAACGGCTTGATCGTAAGGTACTTCGGCGTTCCTTTCACCGGGTTGTACATTTCGTCAATGTGATACTTGGTTTTCGGCAGAAAGTTGTAATAAGGGAACATCTGCTGCTTTATGAGATTCCCCTGGTCGTCCACGATATCGTAATACATCATACTTGCGATATATTTACCCGCCTGCTTTGAAGTTGCGGGCACCTTGCCCGTGCTGTCAATGACCAATTGAGTCGTAGACGACGACATATACAGTTCTTTGACGGTGTAGCTGAACTGTTTGTGCTTTTTCGTGAGGTTCGGCTTGACGAGGATCGATTTCTCATCGATATTTACCGGTACCTTGAATTCAAAGGCTTCTTTGACCCCCGTCACTTGGACCCGGATCGTCAACTCAAACTGGTCGGGCCAATCGGCTTTTTTGCCGATTTCATACCTGCTTGAGCTTTTGATTTTCGGATTGTCGCCAAAGGCGCCCAAAGCCCCCAATTCTTGTCCGTCAATGAATAGGGTTGGTCTTTTAATATACCCTTTCCCCTTTTTGTTTTTTTCTATTTCTTCATTAAGAAGAACAACCGATTCATCATCCGGTAAATTTGCGCCCTGGCGCTCTATGACAAAGGACAACCGTGTTTTGTCGTAAATTAGATGGGTTACCCGGAGTGTCACACCGTCATGCGTCACGCTGAGGTTGGCGGGTGTGGCGTTCCCGGCCGCGCCGGTAGCCGCCGTCAGCAAATTACTGTATGGCACAGCCGGTTTTAATGCCTCATCTAAGGCCGCTGCCTTAGCCTCGGTCAGCGTTCCGGCACAGGGGATCACACCTCCCAGCACTGCTACCGCGGTTAAGGTCAATGAGGATTTCTTCAGCAGTTGAGCAATGGAGGATACATTTTCTTTTGGTCTGTTCATCGTTTTTCCCTTTCTGGCTGCTTTTTTTTAAAACGGTGATCGTCATTTCCAGGCCTGTTGGTCTTCGGGCTTCCTATAAAGGTTCATGTGGACATAAATAAATATTTCCTGAACCGTATCTTCCGCTTTTCCGAGGATTGGCTGCAAAAAGATCACTTCCTTGTCTGTCTATATAACAATCCTAAACTTATAATTTGTGACATAAAAAAAGTCCATTCCCACTCATAATCAAAGATGGTTGGAAAGGAGCTTTGAAAGTTTATCATAAACCAGTTTCATAATCCTCTATTAAATGCGACCAGTATCCTTCCACATCTCCCATTGCTATGGGGTCAATTTCCGTATACAACCTGCGCAGCTCAACCGCATACAGGTATGAAGTATATACGCCTTCTTTTCTCATCCTCGCTGATATTTCATGCCTAATCAAATGAAACAAAAAGAATGTTTTCAAGTCCTTGTTAAGCATATAAATTAAAGGCAGATGATAAGGAGAGCTAGTAAAAAGCTCATCGCAGCCTACTTTAAAGTAAAGTCCATATCCATAAGACGTATAGTGGCCGATTTTTATAAATGGTACATCCTCAATTAACATCGTTTGAAAATCATTTAAACCATAGAATACAAACTCATTATATGCTTCCGGCACTCCTATGTCTGTCATAAAATCTGCATTTTCTAGACTTACTCCGATACTTACTAAACCATTAAAATCATAGTTATGTAGGTCTGAATCATAATAATCGCGTATTTCATGAATATCAAAATGCACCGTCTCACTTCCCTCGATCACTTGATGTTTATCCATATACCAATTATAGCGACTTATTCTATGGAATATGGTGTGTCTCAATGAACATGGTGAAGAAAGATAAAAAACAGATTAACTATGGTAATACTTGTCCTGATTAAGACCCTATTCAAAGGACATTGAAGAAACACCTAGGCAGCCTACTATTGTCGGTAACCTGCCGGCATCAATATATAAATTTCGCTGTGGTTGTTTCCGGTTGTAAAATAGTATGTATTTCTCGATTCAACTTTGTGCCTCCGCCAAAGTTCTTGATGTCATCCAGCTCTTGAATGCCAAGGCATGCGTTGGTCTCCCGGTATGTCCACTTCTCTTCTATATAAAGCCGATAAAGCCGAATCGCTTCTAGCTTCCATTCTTCAGAATATGACTCGAACTTTCGTCCTTTAATCGCCTTAAAAAGGCCCCCCTTAGAATTCATCAGAGTAACACCAGGGGTTTTTCCAATGTTTATTCTAAGGGATTCACTTCAACCATAATCGACCTTTTTGAACTAACTGAAAACTAACTTAATCATTTAATCTTTGAAGAAAATCTGCAAACACAGCTCTTGTTGCGTGGCCGCTGTCATTCACTTTTTTTCTGATGTTTTCTATAAGACCTGTATTATTCAGAATAAGTTGCTTGTTGTCTTCATTAACAAAACTTCTCAATGAGTCTACACATAGCTCTATCAATTCTTCATCATCAGTATCAATCAACATAAATAGCGCTCTCAGTTCATTAATATTATTTGCATCATCTAAGCAATAAGCCAAACTGTGTTTCCATCCCATAGTTTTATTACTAATTTCATTAAATAAAACCTCCCAATCTTGTTGACTGAATTTCGATAAGATTTCAGTGGCTTTTACAGCACCTACATCATACCAGAAATCGTTTTTACTATTTTCATCAGAAAATTCTGTAATATATTGGTCAAATTCATCGTACAAGTGAAGCATCTCCTATCGGTCAAATTAAGGTATTTTCTTCTGGTGATATTTAATAAGCTGTTTTACTCCGATAAATCCTTCTCTATATATGGATGGCTAAGTAAATTGAGCAGTTCTTTTGTCATTATTTGTTTTTGATATTCGTGTAATTTCGTATTAACAATTAATACATCGCCCTTTTTCATAAATAACTGTCTCGATCCGTTTTCTTCGAGGACCATGTCCCCTTTTATTTTTTTCAGGATTTTTCCAAAAACTTCAAATAGTGCTCTAATTCCTTCCTCATATGTTTTTGTAATTAACTGAATGCTAATTTCTGTATCTATAGTCATTTTGTATTCCTCCCTTAGATATTCAACATCATATATATCTTTCGTTTCGATACTTGCGGAAAAATACTGACAGCTAACATAGCAATACTCATCATCATCATGATCTGCACTTATTTTTACTTGCTCCCCTACAACGCTACCCACTATTTCTGATAACATATACTTTAGTGTAGTCTGATTTATCTGCGAAACTAAATACAACTCATATTCCATCTTCTTCCCTACTTTCTTTATTTAGGACTTTGAAAGTTAAACTTTGTTATAGTGTTATCTTTAACAATCAATAGTTCTTTTAAGTGCTTTACTTGTTCTTTTATCCCCCCATCAATAATTGAAATCTTATTCTCTCCGATATAATATTCATCATCAAACAATAATAAGCTGACAATGCACAGGCCATAGTTTCTGAGCCACAAATATTATCTCTTCGTTTTGGAATTCGCTTAACTTATTAAAAATGAGGTTAACCAGATAAGCTGGCTAACCTCATTTTTACGAAACTATTTTACAGAATCATTTTCATCCAACAATACAAATACCTCATCTCCGGTATTAACTTCCGAAAAGTTTTCTGAATCATAAATAGTGATTCCTATATTAATCATTCCGATTATAGATGTTGA
>NZ_JBHOFD010000039.1:0-61299 GCF_046543445.1 Paenibacillus nanchangensis | reverse complement strand
GAACTCTGGGACTTGACGACTGGCGTGGTCACCCTGCCGTTTGCTGTGAAGCAGTTAATGGATGCGTTTTTGGACAAAAAGCTGAAGCTGGAGGACCTGAAGGCAGCTTTGGGTGAGAGTGTGCAGGAGGACCTGCTTATCCCGCTGCAGACCTTGGATCGGCTGAGCGACAAAGTGTTGAATGGTACGGCGACATATGTGGAGAGCAAGGAATGGGGCAAGGCGTTTACCCAAGTAGCCTGTGCATTATTTGCAACAGGGAAGGCGGTAAAAGGGGGGATCAAAGTCACCCGAGAGCTGGCGGATGCAGCAAAGAAGGCCGTCCCGGAAATGATGGAAGGCTTGCGAAACGGACTGGGCCCCCAAGTAGCGGTAGCGGGAATCGGTAATACGGCGGGTTCGGGTCTGGCTGCCCTAGGTAAGGGGCTGCAGAGTTCGGCCCAAAAGACTGCCGAAGCGCTGTATTGGATGGGCGAAGGTGGAGACGGACTGGGCGGAGTTAATGATAAATTGACGAATCCGAAGATGGGGGATCCGGCGAAGCCTGCGGAGGTGGAAGGGAAGGGTGTTGCGGGGACGGGTGAAACGGGGACTGTTTGGGATAAAATCAAAGGAACACAGCCTAATAACCCAGGTACAAACATTCCTAAATCATTTAAAGTAACAGTGAATGGGGAAAAGTATTGGGTGAATCCAAATGCTACTAAACATATGGTAGAGTATTCAACCAGAACTCTATCACATGGCCAAAAGTTAACTGAACAACAATTATTAAGCAGTTTCCAATCAGCTGTAAAAGAAGCTGTTGAAAAGGGGTACAAGTTTAATGAACCAATAGTAGTTCGCAATTGGGAATTAATATTTAGTCCATCTAGGGAAGTTGGGCAATTACCAGTCATTAAACATGCCCTTTATATTCCTTAAACAAGGAGGAAGAAGATGTTGAAATTACAAGGAATATCACAAGATGAGATAAAATCTTATTTGGAGACAGACTTTTACGTACCTATAACCGTTGAATTTCCTTTAAATGATATTTCAGGAAAGGAGTTAATTTATTACAGGATACTTAATAACAAATCATCTTTCATTGAAGTCAAAGTGAATAGTGAGTCAAAGAAAATATTTAGTATTACAATAGTATCTATCAATGATATTGAATATTATTCAAAAGAATTAACAAATTTTAGTGATATTCCTAAATTTGCAGGGAATCCTATAATTGATATTGATGTATGGAACGGTAAGAAGATAATTGACTCAAAAGATGATTTTACAGTTATGTATGGTGATAATAAACTGTTCTTTCTGCTAGAACGCATCGAACAAATTACACAAAGACTAGTTTTACCAAATATTGAGCTACTACTAAATAAGAGCGATGAGATTGTGGGATATATATTCTATGATATTCCGGTTAATAAAAGGAAGGATTTGGAAGATGGGATTGTTGCTTCAACAAATACAGCCACATTCACCACACTTACCGAGTCGGAGGGGCTACCCAGCGCCGAATGAACTTATCATTCAATCAATAACACAGTTAACCCGCGTAATACCCCCTATAAAGATATCTTCATATCGCTTGTAACGTTAATATCACTATTCCGTTACATAAACCAGGTTGATTATGGTCAGTTACTACCATGATTGACCTGTTTTTTGTTATCTTAGTTTTCTCACAGTTATTTGAAATCAATCGTAACCGTACGGTATGTCGCCTATTAGAGAGGATGAGAACCTGACCAATCGCACCTTTAAGGATGTCTACAAGACAATTAATAGTAGTGAGGGCTACAGCGAAAATATTTTTGATTTTATCAGCAACTGAATGGCAAGTTATTGCGATTGTTACTGTGAAGAAATTCGAGAGCTAGCCGATGCAGCAAAGAAGGCCGTCCCTGAAATGATGGAAGACTTGCGAAACGGACTGGGCCCCCAAGTAGCGATAGCGGGAGTCGGCAATACGGCGGGTTCTGGTCTGGCCGCCTTAGGTAAAGGGCTGCAGAGTCCGACCCTAAAGACAGCCGAAGCACTGTACTGGATGGGCGAAGGTGGAGACGGACTGGGCGGAGTTAATGATAAATTAACGAATCCGAAGATGGGGAATCCTGCGAAACCTGCGAAGGTTGAAAGGGAGGGTGTTGAGGGAAAGGGCAATGTTCCTCCAAGAGTTCCATATTCTAAAGAGGTTGAAATTGCTGATAAACAGAAAAATCCATTAGGAGAGTTTGATGAAATAGATTTAGTAAATAAAATCTTTCATGAAGATAAAAGCGCTGAAGGATTATCAGTTATTAACCCTAAAACAGGTAAACCGTTCCAAACCGCCGACAAATGGGCCAACAAACAAATTTATGCAAAAACAAAGGAAAGAATACTAAATCTTCAAAAGGTCGATCATACTAGACCGACAAAGAACGGAAGTGTCGAGATACCTACACTTGATGAAATAAAAGATGTTAGAAGGTTTAATTTTAGAATGAATGCAGATACACCAGAGTTAAGAGAAGCTGTACAGAAAGTTATTGAAAAACTCAAAGCAGAATTCCCAGACTATACTTTTACTGCTGAGTTTGGAAAAGGAGGAAGTTGATTATGGCTGTTTCAGCAATAATTCTCGAACCACAAAACGAATTTGAACAACATTTTAGTATTCCAATAGCTACACAAAATTTCTTTGAAACATACTGGATACCTGCAATTGAGTCAATAAATACGGAGTGGATTGTGGGTATTAGGTATGGAATTGATGTCACAAAAGAAGATGCTGTTTATTTGATACATGAACTTAGTTTGCTAAAAGATTGGACACGAAGAAACTTACAGGGCGATGTGCAAGAACAAATGCTAGCAAGAATTGAACTTCTTGAAACTAAGCTTCCCACTGCTTTTCAACGAGGAGATGCCGTGGTTTTTATTGGGTGAATAGATGAATTCAATTGATTTCCTGCCTTTCGAATTTTTTCTCTGAGGGGCTATTCAGTGCCGAATGAACCCTTCATTCAACCAATAACACGTTTAACCCTTGTTACCCCTATAAGAATTTCTTCATTTCAAGTTGTACGCACATCAAATGCTTTAATTTTATACCCTAAATATCACTATTCAGTTACATAAACCAGGTTGATTATGGTCAGTTACTACCATGATTGACCTGTTCTTTGTTATCTTCGTTTTCTGGCGTTTTTTCAAATTTACTCCTAACTGTAGAATACGCCACCCCGATAGAAAAGCTGTCTACACCATCGCACCTTCTTTAATGGATAGATCGACTATTAATATTGTCAGGACTTGTCTATAAATTGTCCGCAACAATCTGGGTATTTGCCGCGATATTTATTATGCAAGTCAATGAATCTGGTGTCGATCCGTTGATATATAACAGATAAGGTAACGTGTAGTCTAGCCACTTCCTAACTTCATAGCCGTTCCGAGGCGGAACTAAATTGTGAGAAGGAAGGTAAAGGGAATGAAGGGCTTTATTCAAATTCAGAATTGTCAAGCCGCTAATGAGTACATGGACAAGGTAAGTCAAGAGAGTCAGTTCACCTCACAGCATAAAGGGGTTACAAAAGTGCCGCATAAAAATCCATAGGTACTACGGCTCTTAACACATTATGAGGGGCTGATTCTAATTGACATAATCGCTTATATGAGCGACAAACGTAAAATGCTATCCGACCATTGAAATGACTGCCCGAAATGTCGGATGCAGTTCAAAGTCAGTAGAACGCCATATCAAGGAATTGGCAGACGAGAAGATGATTCTGGTCAGTCAGGGTAAGAACAACCAGTTGCCACCTTCTTTATTCCTCAGTTTAAGATTACAACTTATGGGACTGGGAAGTTAGTGAAGGGTGACTTAATCCGAATTTGGAATGAGAAAATAATCCAGATAACAAGCCT
The DNA here is from genome assembly GCF_046543445.1 of Paenibacillus nanchangensis. NCBI lineage: Bacteria > Bacillati > Bacillota > Bacilli > Caryophanales > Paenibacillaceae > Paenibacillus > Paenibacillus nanchangensis. The sequence goes on along the minus strand of NZ_JBHOFD010000039.1, from coordinate 57,390 downwards.
ACCTATGGGTACTCTTTCTTGGAACATGGAAAGAAGGTAACCGATAAGCAATTGATTAACAGAGCTAGAACAGAGGGACAACAGATTGGAAAGTGGTTAGATGATCAAGTTGCAGCGGATATAGCGAAAAGAGGCCCAGGGGCTCACTATGTGGATATTCCATCTGATGTGAAAGAGCGCTGCTTTTTTCCTGCTGGTACATCAATTGTGACAGATTGAGCTATAGTGATTGTAAAAAAGGAAGTTTGACAACCTTTTACCCCTATAGTAGTAGGTATCCAACGATTAAACTAAAATAGTGGAGGAATTATGAATTACAATCCTAAGTGCGTTAGTAAATCGGCAAGAGAATCTCTTATTGAAAAATTAGGTTTACCTGAACCCGATGAGTTTTGTCAGGACTGGGAGTATATTGTTGCAGACCCATCTCGTATCGACGAATTTCTTGATTTTTATGAAAATAATTTACTGAATATCGAAGAAAGTTTTGCTCTTATGGTAATAATTGTTGCCTCATTTAATGATTATCTTAGTGAAAATGATTTTAGTTTTATGCTTTGGAACAGAATCAAAAATCTTCTTGAAGAAGATAAGCAAATCCATGTAAATACAATTGTGTATTGGTCATTAGAGGGTGAAGATCTAGAAGATTGTTTCCCAATAACACGTTTCATGAGAAATATAGAAGTTAGCAATTAAGAATAAGGGAAGTTTGCTGGTGCTGTTATCTGAAAAAGTTGAATTTTTAGCTAGCAAAGGCTAACGATTCATCCTAATATTTACAACATCTATAACCTATGTGTATTGCCACAATACTCGAGCTTTGAGTCTTTTATTGACGGCTTGAAGAATCCTTAATTTCTTCTGATTTTTTAGTAATACTTTTTTACATAGAGATGTTTTTATATATCGAACGTTGAGGTCAGGAAATAACTGCAAAATGCGCCTACTGCCAACAATGGACTATGGGATGAAGTGGCTGCCGGGAAATTAGGAATCAGCAGGTGGGAATGATTTGAGCTATAAGGAAGGAGTATCCTTTGGTGAAATCTGTGGAGTGGAGGTCTTAGAAGTTCAAGGGAATCTCGGAGCGACTGTCGAACTGTCTAGGAAGTTGGCGATAGATCCCGTTTAGGGGGAGGATACTAATGTCTATTGCAAATTTGGTTTTATTTATGGAGGAAGAGATTGACGAAAAAATATTTGATTCTATGTTAAAAAGTTATGGTGCAAACAAACAAATAACTGAATGGAATATCGAAAAGTCGGATGCCTGTTTGTGGGTTAGGCATAGTTTGCTAGAAGATGATTTGGAATCGAAGGAAATTTTCAAGGATATAATTCAATTCTCCTCGGAAGAATTAAAAAATTGGAAAGTGAAATCGGCTATCTTTGTTCAACCAAGTAAAGAAATGAATGCAATTTTCCTCGCTGCTTCGTTTTGTAAATTTATCTATCAAAATTTAAATAAGAATAAAAATATTTTGCTGTACCACGGTCAAAGCGGAATATTCATTAACGAACAAATTGAAAACCTTAGATTTGAGAATAGTACTACATTTTATGATTTTAGAACGGTGTATGATAGATTACATGAGAAAATGGTGGACGATTTAATTCAAGAGTTTTCTTGGATTCTTGAATCCTACGAAGATGATGAGGGGTGGGATGGAAAAGAGATACAGTATACTGACTTACTTAAAAATCTATTTATGATTCGAAGCGATATAACTCCGAGTCTTCATCTTATTTCACCCAAAAAAGTAGAAAATTTAAAGCTAGTTGATAAAAAGATATTATCTATTTTATCTGTTGATCCTGAGAAGCTAGCAGTATTGGCGGGAATTGATAACAGAAATGCACCACTTAAGGAATGGTGGTGGCACTTGGATATGGTTAATTCGGGAGATCTGTTAGTAGATGTTGAAGCTGGTACAGTTAAAAAGAGGCTTATGTGATTTGTTATTATTTTGGTTAACTCTAACGATAAGACCATACACTATTATGCATAAAACTGTAGGCAGATATAAACTCCCCTGTATTGTGGTATAGTCGAAATACAAGTAGAAATGAGGTTGCTATAATGTTGGATCTTACGCAGGATCTTGCCAAGTTGATTCGGCTGACGGGTGACCGTGCAAAATTGGATGCTAAAGCAAATGGGACATATATAGTATACAAAACAGCAGAGGGACAAATTGTTAGAGAATATAGTACGGGGAAAATCGAGAAAATGAACAAACAGGATTTTACCCATGAATGAACCAGATGCAACAATGTTTATGTCAATAAACCAATTCGATCGGCGCTGATCGTAATTGGTTTTTTTAGTGTTATCTAAACGCATACTTTGTCTCGCAAGTCCGCTTACTGATACTGGTCCGACCCTTCGGTCGGGTTCCATCGCTGCCTTCTTATTTCTCGCTTCTTAATTTCAGAGGAGTGGGGCACCTTTTTACCGCCACTGCTTACCTGTATCGCAGTATAGGCCCCATCATTTAGCAAGGAATAATTGCGGGTCCCGATTTGGGTAAAAAGTGAGTCGATTTGTCAATGGTCAACCTCGTTTGGGCTGTGCTAGTATGAGGGGGATTATAGGGCGGATTGTAACGTCCTGACGGCGAGAGGGGATGTTTGAATGCCTGACAACCGGATTTTTTTTAACGCGCAGCATGCGCCAATTGGTGCGTTTTCCAGTTTTACACTTGGCTTTCGCGGCAAAAGCGGCGGACTTGGCTTAGAGCTGGGCAAGCCGGCCGATCAGAATATGTATATCGGCTTCCAGTCCCGGGACGGCTCGGTGTATGAAGCGCTTCCGTTTTACGAGGCGGCGGTGGACGAGAGTGCCCGGTACGATGTGGAGAAGCAGGAAGAAAAGGATAAACCGGAGAGCGCAGGCGCTTCGCCCTCGGGGGCGACGGCTGCATCCGGACTGAGTGATAAAAAGCGGGGAACACCCGCCCGGATCGTGTCATTCGACCAGGACTCGATCACGCGCGAATACGGCAGCGGGACCGATACCTGGCAGGCGGGCGATCTGACGTTCCGCATTTATTCGCCGGTGCGTCCGGTGCCGGACCCGGCCCAGGCGGACGAAACGGCGCTGAAGGACGCGATCGTTCCGGCAGTGCTGGCGGAGATTACGCTCGACAACACGGAGGGCACGCAGCCGCGCCGCGGATTTTTTGGTTATGCGGGCAGCGACCCTTACACCGCCATGCGGCGGCTGGAAGACACGACGGAAGGACGTCTTCACGGGGTGGGCCAGGGCCTGAACACGGCGATCGCAACGCAGGATGAAGGGGTGATTTCGGCGCTTGGCTTTACGCTCCAGCGTATTTTGGAGCAGCGCAGCGCGCATAACTACACCTTTGGTTTAGGCGGAACCGGCGCTCTGCTCATGGACGTGCCGGCCGGGGCGAAGCGGACCTACCGCTTTGCGGTATGCTTTTACCGCGGCGGTCCGGCGACTGCCGGCATCGACACGCGTTACTACTACACTCGTTTTTTTGCAGATATCGAATCGGTAGGCACGTATGCTCTGGAACGGTTTGAGGTCCTTGCCGGGGACTGCTCCCAAGCGGATGAACGCCTGGGACTGGCATCCTTGTCGGAAGATCAGGCGTTTATGGTGAAGCATGCCATTCACAGCTATTACGGCAGCACCCAGCTGCTGGAGGCGGACGGCAAACCGCTGTGGATTGTGAACGAAGGCGAATACCGGATGATGAATACGCTGGATTTGACCGTAGATCAGCTGTTTTATGAGCTGCAAATGAACCCGTGGACGGTGCGGAACGAACTGGAGTTGTTTGCGGACCGCTACAGCTACACCGATGAGGTTCGTTTTCCGGGAGAGGAACAGACTTATCCGGGGGGAGTTACATTTACGCATGATGTCGGCGTGGCCAATGTTTTTTCGCGGCCGGGTTATTCGGCGTATGAGATGGCCGGGCTGGACGACTGCTTTTCTTTTATGAGTCATGAGCAGCTGGTAAACTGGTTATGCTGTGCGCTTGTTTATATTGAACAGACAAAAGATGAAGTATTCGCCGCCGCCCAGCTGCCGCTGATCCAAAGCTGTTTCCGCAGCATGCTGAACCGGGATCATCCCGATCCCGAGCAGCGCAACGGGCTGATGAGCCTGGACAGCACGCGGACGGAGGGCGGCGCGGAGATTACGACCTATGACAGCCTGGACGTGTCGCTCGGCCAGTCGCGCGGCAACATCTATATGGCCGGCAAGTGCTGGGCGGTTTATGTGGGACTGGAATCCTTTTTCGGAAAAAGTGGGCTGCAAGCGGAGTCAGAGGAAGCTAGCACGCAGGCGGTGAAGTGTGCGGCGTCGATTACAGCGCAGCTGAAGGAGGAGGGCTACATTCCCGCGGTGATCGGGGAAAACAACGATTCCCGGATCATTCCGGCGATCGAAGGCCTGGTGTTCCCTCATTTTATGGGCTGCGGCGAGGCGCTGATGCCGGAAGGCCGGTTCGCGGATTATCTTCGCGCGCTGCGTACTCATCTGGACACGGTGCTGACCCCCGGGGTCTGCTTGTTCGAAGACGGTGCGTGGAAGCTGTCCTCGACCAGCGGGAATTCCTGGCTGAGTAAAATCTATTTGTGCCAGTTCATCGCCCGGGAGCTGATGGGGCTGGACTGGGACGAGCGGGGAGCTGCCGCGGATGCAGCTCATGTGAACTGGCTCCTGAACGAAAAGCTCTCCTACTGGGCATGGAGCGATCAGATTGTAAACGGCCGGATCACCGGCAGCAAATATTATCCCCGCGGCGTTACCGCCATCCTGTGGCTGCAGGAAGGCAAGCGGAAGCAGACAAAAGCGTGAAACCTAACATCAGAAGGGCAGGAGATTATGCAATGAACAAACCAACCGGGAATCAGGACGGATCAGGATACGGCGCATGGCTGGGCGGTACCCGTCCGCGGCCAAAACATGCGGCAGCAGTGCTGGAGCGCGTCCGCACCTTCATGCTGACCGAGACGGAAGGCCTCGCCGTAACCGCGGCGGACGAATGGGTCCGGGGTGTGCAGGCGCTGACCGGCACGGCTCCGGAGCAGGTTGCGTCTGTTGAAGCCGCCGGCGTCGTGCTCGGCACGTTTGGCGGAAACGCGGAGACGGCCCGCCTTGTGGGAGCCGGGCGTAGCGCGCAGGTAGGACCGGAAGGCTATTGCATTTTGGGCGGCGAAGGGGGCCCGATCGTTGTCGGGGCCCAGGCGCCGGCCGGCCTGCTGTACGGTGTGTTTCATCTGCTCCGGCTGCTCGGCACGAACAGCCTGAATAACGATACGGTGATCATCGAAAATCCGGCCAACGGCCTGCGCATGATCAACCAATGGGATAATGCGGACGGCAGTATTGAGCGGGGATATGCGGGACCGTCCATTTTTTATCAAGACGATAAAATTGTTCAGGATCTCAGTCGTGTTCGGGATTACGCCAGACTGCTTGCTTCCGTCGGCATCAACGCAATTTCGATCAACAATGTGAACGTTCACCGGGTGGAAACCCGATTTATCACTGCTGAATGCCTGCCGGACGTGGCGCGTGTGGCGGATGTGTTCCGCGAATATGGCGTGAAGCTGTTCCTCAGCATCAACTATGCCAGCCCGATCGAGCTGGGCGACTTGACGACGTCGGACCCGCTGGACCCTGAAGTGCAGGCCTGGTGGAAACGCAAGGCCGAGGAGCTGTATGCTGCCATCCCGGATCTTGGCGGGTTCCTGGTGAAGGCCGACTCGGAGGGACGTCCGGGACCGTTCACTTACGGCCGGGATCATGCGGACGGCTCCAATATGCTGGCGGAAGCGATCGAGTCTTTTGGCGGAATTGTGATCTGGCGCTGCTTTGTCTATAACTGCACGCAGGACTGGCGCGACCGTTCCACGGACCGGGCAAGAGCCGCTTACGACCACTTTAAGCCGCTGGACGGGCGTTTTAAAGATAATGTCATTTTACAGGTAAAAAACGGCCCGATCGACTTCCAAGTCCGGGAACCGGTATCCCCGCTGTTTGGCGCCATGGAGAAAACAAATCTCGTCATCGAATTCCAGATCACGCAGGAATACACCGGCCAGCAGCGCCATTTGTGTTATCTTCCGCCACAGTGGAAAGAAGTGCTGGAATTCGACACCGAAGCCGCGCCGGAAGGGGCCAAGGTCAAAAATGTGGTTGACGGCTCGCTGTACAAACGCTCGCTTGGCGGCTTTGCGGCGGTATCCAATATCGGAGCCGACGCGAACTGGACAGGCCATCTGCTGGCGCAGTCCAACCTGTACGGGTTTGGCCGGCTCGCCTGGAATCCGGAGCTGGAAGCCGAGGCGATCGCCGCGGAATGGGCGGAGCTGACGTTTGGCGAAGAGCAGGCGGAGACCATCATATCCCTGCTGATGAACTCCTGGAGCATTTATGAGTCGTACACCGCACCGCTTGGCGTAGGATTTATGGTGAACCCGGACCATCATTACGGCCCGAACGTCGATGGCTACGAGTATTCCCGCTGGGGCACGTATCATTTTGCGGACTGCCATGGCATTGGCGTGGACCGCACACAGGCGACAGGCACCGGCTACACGGGACAATACATGGGATCCAATGCGGCAATGTACGAATCGCTGGCGGATTGCCCGGACGAGCTGCTGCTGTTTTTCCATCATGTGCCTTACACACATCGGCTGCATTCAGGCAAAACGGTAATTCAGCACATTTACGATACGCATTTTGAGGGTGTCGAGCGTGCTGATGAGCAGGTGAGGATCTGGAGCGGGCTGGAGAGCGGCATGCATCCGGAGCTGTTCGCCCAAGTGAAAGAACGCCTGGAGGAGCAGGCCCGTCATTCCCGGGAGTGGCGCGACATCATCAACACATATTTTTACCGGAAAAGCGGCATCACCGATGCCCAGGGACGTACGATTTACTAGAGCTGGGGAGGAAAACCGGCTAAATACTTCCTGAAATTTATGAACTCTTGGCACTTTGGTGCGGGAGTTCTTTTTATAGTGCTGATAAATTTGTATGTACAAATATTATCGAATCAATAAATATGGATTATTTGTACGTACAAGTGTATAATGGGGGAGAAATTCCGGCTGAAAAACAGCTCGCGGGGATATACGTGACGCTAATCAATCGGCTGCGACAACAGCAAGCTGCGGATGAACCGCCGCCTACCGTTTGCCGCGAACCCGGGCGGATTTTCGGACGGTGGGGTTGACGCCGGGCGGCTGTTTTACGATCCATTTTAAATAGGAGGCGATCTCGGGAGCTGCCTTTAACCGCTCGATGGTGGTCAATTCCAGCCGAACCAGGTCGCGGTTCGTAAACAGCGCATGAATCTGCCGGTGGCAAGCCGGGCACAGCCGGGCGGTAGGCAGATGGCGGCCCCCTTCTTCCCGGGGAACGAGATGGTGTATGGTCGTGACGACGGGGTGGCGCCCGCAGAGCTCGCAGGTGTCCGCGTCTTGCGGTGAAGCACCGGATTCTGTTGCTGATTTTGGCATGCCGGTTCTCCTTCCAAGCAGGCTTTATCATTGAATTTATCCTTAATATAACCAGCTGTCCCATACTCTAACTGACGGAAGGTCAGCTACTGATTAAGTTGACGCAAGGCGAGCAACTTGGGGATATGGAGAACCCAGCCCGGATAGGGCGGGCAAAACGCTAAAATAAGGAGAGGATGAGCCGTATGAGCACAATTTTGGAGCAAGTCCGGACATTGGCGGGAGAACGGAATGAAGCCGCATTAGAGGCGCTGCCTGAAGTGATTTGCGTGGAAAAAGGAGCGGTTGAACGCGCCGCCTCCTACATCGGCGAACGGGGCTGGAACCGGCCGCTGATTGTCGCTGACGGGAATACGTTCCGGGCGGCCGGGGAACGGCTGGAGTTGGCGCTGCGGGAACACCATCTTACCCCAAGCACAGCGCTTGTCCTGCCTAACCCGCTGGGCGATGTCATCGCCGACGAAACGTCGATTGTACAGGTGCTGCTTGCCGCACAGAGCAACCGGTCGGATGCGGTGATTGCGGCTGGTTCAGGTACCCTGCACGATATTGCCCGTTATGCGGCTTACACAGCCGGTCTGCCGTTTGTGTCCGTTCCGACGGCCGCTTCCGTTGACGGCTTTACGTCAAACGGCTCGCCGCTCCTGATCCGCGGCAACAAAATCACCATCCCTGCGAAAGGGCCTGTTGGGATTTTTGCCGATCCTGAAATCATGCGGACCGCACCCAAAGAGATGGCGGCTGCCGGGTTTGGCGATATGCTGGGAAAATATACGTCTTTGTTCGACTGGAACTATGGACGGCTTACAGCCGGTGAAACGTATTCGGACCGCATCGCCGATTTGACGGGCCAAGCGCTTGATATGTGTGTGGAGCAGGCCAGTGAGATCGGGCAGGGAACCGAACAAGGGTTGCTGGTGCTGACCGAAGCCCTGCTTTTGTCGGGACTTGCCATTTTGCTGTTCGGCCAGTCGCATCCGGCTTCAGGGGCGGAGCATCATGTGTCCCATTACTGGGAAATGGAATTTATCCACACCTGCCGCCGCCAGCTGCTGCACGGCGCCAAAGTCGGCGTCGCCTGCGCGGAAATTTCAGCGCTGTACCACAAGCTGGCCGCAGCCGGAGAAATTGCGGGCGATCCGGGCGTGCAGGAAGAAGCTGCTGCGGCGGTGCACCGGCTGCCCGGTCCCGATCAGCTGCGCGGTCTGCTGCGGACGGTCGGCGGGCCTTCTACTATTGCGGAGCTCGGGATCGAGCCGGAGCTGCTGCAGCGGAGCCTGGAGGAAGCGCACCGCATCCGGCCGAACCGGCATACGCTGCTGCGGGCCCGGAACGAAGGGCTGCTGCCCCGTCGGTAAGCGCCAGATGGGGCGATGATCGCCAGGTGGAGCGGTGAGTGCGGATCGCTTCTGGCAGGTTATCGGAACGCAGCTAGCGGGGGATCTAGACCGTGGTCAGCGAGCCAGCGGAGCATCTAACGGCAGCTGGCGGAGTGTCAAATGCAGCTGACAAAGCATCTAACTGCAGCTGGCGGAGCGTCAAATGCAGCCAACAAAGCATCTAACCGCTACCAGTGAAGTGTCGAAAAGCGGCAGGCGAAGTATCTGATCGCAGCCAGCGAGCATCAAGATACTGGCGAAGCGGCCTTGATAAACTGCGGCTGTCTCTATTCGTAGTCTACCGAGTAGAGATGGCCTTTTTTTTGTGCAACGGGGCCGTGCACCACAATTGGAAAAACCTGCTTGTTCCCCGATTGGCGCGCCGCTTATAATGGAAGCAAAGTTGAAAACGGTTTCGATCTACTCGGGCCGGGGGCAACCGAACAGGAGGGATAGGATGAATATCGTTCAAGCGCTAGGGTATCAGGATAAGGACAGGCTGCTTATTGTGAATGCGGACGATTTTGGAATGTGCCATGCAACCAATGCAGGGATTATCGAGCTGCTTGAGGAAGGGGTGATCTCATCCGCCACACTGATGATGCCTTGTCCCTGGGCAAAAGAAGCGGCGGAATGGGCCGCGGCGCATCCTGCTTATGACGTTGGAGTTCATTTAACACTGACGAGCGAGTGGGAGATGTATAAGTGGGGGCCGGTTAACCGGGCTACGGATACCCGCTCGCTGGTTACCGATGAAGGCAGCTTTCCCCGGGATTGTCTGACGGTCGAGCGGGTGGCGGAGCCGGAGCAGGTGCGCGCGGAACTGTTGGCGCAGCTGGGGCTTGCCCGCCGCATGGGGCTGGATCCGACACATCTGGACAATCACATGGGGAGCTTGTACGGCCTGGAGACCGGCCGGCATTTTCTTGATCTTGTGCTGGAAATCTGCGCGGCGGAAGGTCTTCCGTTTCGCATGCCCCGGTCCACGGAAGGTCAAAACGTTCCGCCGGAGATGGAGGAAGCTGCATCTTCTTTGGCCGGTATGGCGGACCAGTCGGGCGTAGCTATATTGGACAATCTGACCGGGCTGCCTTATTCCGCTTCGTCTCCCGGCACTTACGAAGAAATGCGGGACGCCATGACCGAAGTTCTGCGGGGCCTTCGGCGTGGCCTAACCGAGATCATCATTCACCCGTCAAAAGTAACGGAGGAGCTGAAGGCGATCACGCCTCACTGGGAACGGAGGGGGTACGAGCTGGAGCTGTTCCGCGATCCGCTGATCCGCCGGGTGCTGGAGGAAGAAAACATCCGGATGATCCGGTGGGCCGATGTCCGCGAAGCTCAGCGCGCCGCTGCGGGCCGCATGTAAAGGAGCGGTCCGATGAAGCATCGCTCCGGCTTCGTAATGGACAGCCGCCGTATGGGGGCTGATGACGGCGGCGTTCCGCCTGGCTCCGCATCGGGCAGCCGCAGCCCGGGTCCTGCCGGGGAGACCCCGGCCGGCTCCACTTCGGGCAGCCGCGGCCCGGGTTCTGACGCCAGCGTTCCGCCCCGCTCCGCTACCGGTGGCATTAAGGGCGGACCGGTTCCCGCAAGCCATAGCGCGGATTCTCCCGGCGGCATTCAGCGTGAATCCGTACCCTCAGCCGATAGCGCGGATTCTGCCAGCAGCATTCTGCACGGCTCCGCTCCCGATGGGCCGCCAGTACCCGCTTCCGGCAGCCGCCTCCCCCGTTCTGCCCGCCGCGGCAGGCGCGGAGCCAAGGGCACTCCCGGCAGAAGCAGGATGCTGGCGTACAGCGCCGGCAACCTGCCGGTCAATCTGCTGTCGCAGGCTTTTGCCACTTATGTCGTGTTTTATTACGTCGATGTGCTTGGCGTCCGTCCGGCGCTAATCAGTCTGGCAATGGTGATCCACGGGATCGTAAACGCCATCCTGAATCCGCTTGCCGGTTATCTGTCCGACCGGACGGAGAGCCGCAGAGGCAGGCGGATTCCGTACATGCTGTTCGGTGCGGCTCCACTGGCGGCCGTGTTTACACTCGTGTGGTTCCCTTTAGCCTCCGGTCCTGCGCTTTTCTGGTATTTTCTCGGGATGGTGCTGCTGTACGACATCCTGTTTGTGGTCGTCGTGCTAAACTACAGCGCGCTGTTTCCCGAGATGTTTCCCACCATTCACGAGCGGACCGCCGTCTCCTCCTGGCGGCAGATGTTCGGCATCCTTGGCATGATCTGCGGGGTGGCGGTGCCGCCGCTGCTCTACAACTGGCTTGGCTGGGGACCGATGGGGTTACTATTCGCCGTGATCGCCTTCCTGTTTTTTATGGTAATGCTCCGGGGCTCTGTAGAAAAAGAACGGCAGGATACGGCTTCGTTTGGCTTTTTGCGGGCTGTCCGCTATACCTTCGCCAACCGCTCGTTTGTGACCTATGTGCTGGGCAGCCTGTTTGTCCAGTTTACGTTTGCTCTCCTTACGGCAGGCATTCCGTTTTTCACCAAATATGTGCTGGACGAACCGGACGGCACCAATACCGTGTTGCTTGGCTCTATTTTTGTCACGGCACTCCCGATGGTTTACATTTGGGGCCGGTGGGCCCGGCGGCTTGGACCGCGGGGCGCCGTTCTGCTGGCAACCGCCTGTTATGCAGCAGCGCTGTCGCTGTTTGCCATAATCGGCAGCGTGCCGCTGGCGATAGGCGGCGCTGCGCTGGTTGGCTTCAGTCTTGCCGGCCTGCTCGTTTTGCTTGATGTGCTGCTGTCGGAAGTAATTGACGAAGACGAGCGGGTGACACAGGTCCGGCGGGAGGGCATGTATTTCGGCATGAACGGGTTTGTGGTCCGCTGGGGTGTCTCGCTGCAGGCAGTCGTAATGGGGGCGGTGCTGGAAACGAGCGGATATGAGGCGAATTTGGCGGTTCAACCGGAGACGGTGGACGGCGGAATCCGGCTGATGTTAAGCGGAGTTCCTGCTGCGGCGCTGCTGCTTGCTTTCCTCTGCTTTTGGCTGTATCCAATCCGAAAATCACCAGATCAAGGATCGGCTCAATCCGTCCAGGGGCCGGCCAAACGGGATGCCAGTCAATAAGTTGGCACCTGACTGCCCTGCTGGTGACTTCATCCTAGCTGGGTCAGCTAAGAAAAAAGCACAGGGTTCGGTGCCGGTCAGCGAATCACTGCCGGTAGAATTTCATCATACACGCCCGAAACACAAACAAGCCCCACGCCAAAGTGGGGTTTGTTTCAGATAGGGAGCAGCAGCAGCGGCCAGCCCGAACGAATCCGTAAACGTCGACAATCCGGCGAATGCAATCAGCCACGCAAACAAGCCTCACGCCAACGTGGGGCTTGTTTCAGCTGGAAATGGCCTATCTCAAGCTAACTGTGCGGTCGGCCGCCCCGCTATCTCAAGCTAACTATGCGGTCGGCCGCACGACCAGTTCGTTTACATCCACTTCGACTGGCTGTTCAATCGCATATTGATTGGGCTTGACTTGAAGCCCACGTTCCCTCAAAAAGCTTGCGTTATCCCTCAAACCTCCAGGCACTACTCCCTGTACAGCACCATACCCGCGTGATAAAGCACGCCGTTCCGGAAATCGCCGTCGGCGGTAAAACCGGTGTCATCCACATATTCGATATGGTTGCCTTCAATGGTGTAGCTTCCTTGGTAGGCACTTTTGCAGCTTCCCCGGGCTTCATCGTAACGTCCGTATGGCAGCAGTTCGTGCCGGATATAGCCGTCTTTGGTGACCCACATGCCGATGTAGGGATGGGAAACGGCAGGGCGAGTGTTCATTTTATCCTCTCCTTTGGTTTATGGCGGATGGAATAGGGAAGGCTGCGGCTTTGGCTTTTTTGGAACCCGGCCGGCTGCCTTTTTCAACTTCATTATGGCTCGGATTCAAAAAAGGACGGTAGCCGGATGATCCGGGGTTATTGCCTAATTCTCCAAATCCCCCTAAAGTTAAAGGGTGATCAAAAAGGAGGCTGAACAAGTGAATGAAGGAAGCGGTTGTAGGCCAGCGTCAGGAATTGGCGCGGATCATCGAGCAGTTTGCAGCGCAGGACGGCACGTATGAGACGGCAATTCCCGGTTTGCGTTTCATCAAAACGTCCCGGGTATCCGAACCGGTCTATTCCGTCTATGAGCCTTCCCTTTGTGTGGTTGCGCAGGGCTCCAAGGTAGTTATGCTGGCACAGGAAAAATACCGGTACGATCCAAACAGTTATTTAACAGCATCCGTCCATCTGCCGATTACAGGTCAAGTTACGGAGGCGTCGCCGGAAGCGCCGTATTTAAGCCTGCAGCTGCAGCTGGATATGAATCTGATTCTGGAAGTCATTCAATCCTTTGAACAGGTTCCCCAAAAACGTCAGGAACCCGGGCGCGGCCTAGTCGTCAGCCAAATGAGCGCTACGCTGTTCGAAGCGGTGCTGCGGCTGGTCAAGCTGCTGGAGGAGCCGCAGGATATTCCCGTGCTTACCCCGTATGCCATCCGGGAGATTATTTACCGGGTGTTGCAAAATGAGCGGAATAAAGGCCTTAAGCCGTTTGCTTTTCTCGGCAGCCATGCGCAGCGGATTGCGAAGGTGCTTGAGCGGCTTACGCTGGAGTTCGCCCAGCCTTTGCGTGTCGAGGAGCTGGCGGCGGAAGCTTGCATGAGTTCGTCGTCCCTGTATGACTCTTTTAAAAAAGTAACGGGAATGAGTCCCATCCAATACCAAAAGCAAATCCGGCTGCAGGAAGCCCGGAGGCTGCTGCTGGCCGAAACAATGGATGCAGCCGAGGCGGCGTTTCAAGTCGGCTACGAAAGCCCGTCGCATTTTAGCCGGGAGTATGCCCGTATGTTTGGCCTGCCCCCAATCAAGGATATCCGCCGGTTGCGGGATTCGCTGCTGAGCGGGTGATTTTTTCAGCGGAAAAAGGAAGCACAAGCGCCGGATAGGAAGCGGTAACGAGGGATAAGGGATATAGAATGTAGAATGGACCGAAAGAGCGGCAGAGAGGATGGTTTTTGATGAATGAGGTAACACGCTGCGGCTGGGTGAACGCCGATCCGCTGTATATCGCTTACCATGACGAGGAGTGGGGCAAGCCGCTCCGGGACGACCGCGCGTTGTTTGAGCTGCTGATGCTGGAGGGGATGCAGGCGGGGCTCAGCTGGTACACGGTTTTGAAAAAAAGAGAGCACTACCGCAAAGTCTTCGACGGCTTTGATCCTTATCTCATTGCGGACTATGGGGACGCGAAGCTGGAAGAGCTGTTGAACGATCCCGGCATTATCCGCAACCGGGCCAAAATTGCCGCGATTGTGGCAAACGCCCGTGTTTATGGCAACATTGTTCGCGAAGAAGGCGGATTCGCCAAGTATTTGTGGAGCTTCGTCGGCGGGGAGCCGATTGTGAACAACTGGACTTCGCTTGCGGAGGTGCCGGCGACAACCGAAGTGTCGGAACGGATGAGCAAAGCGCTGAAGAAAAAGGGCATGAAATTCGTCGGTCCCACCATCATTTATGCGTTTATGCAGGCGTCGGGGATGGTGAACGATCATATTTTGGAGTGTGTCTGCCGCAGCGAGGGGTAAGCGGGCGGATAGGCCGATCGAGCGGACAGCCCGGTCGGCCGCCGATTTGGCAAGCCGCCCTCCGGTAATGGTATAATAACGGGAACGCATATAAATTAGACTGGACCATAGAATTGCAGGAAAGCGGAGACGGCGTGATAGCAAGCTGGAAGTTCAGCCGAAGTTGTTACTTTCATTCGAGATCGTTACATTCATTCGAGATCGTTACATTCAGTCGATACCGTTACATAGGCGAGGATTGAAGGAACATTTTAAGGAGGATAAGCACTGATGTTATGGCATGAATTAACTATACATACAACAGAAGAAGCGCAGGAGATGATTTCAAACCTGCTGCTTGAAGCTGGTGCGGGAGGAGTTTCCATCGAGGAATCCGGCACAGTCAACAAACAGCGCGATACGCGCTTCGGTGAGCTGTTCGACGGCCCGCTGAACGACATCCCGGAGGGGGAAGCGGTCATTAAAGGCTATTTTCCGGAAGACACCGGGATGGATGCGATTGTGGAGCAGCTCCGCCCGCGGGTGGAAGAGCTGCGCAGCTTCGATATTGATCCAGGCCCGTCGCTGATCTCGTGGAAAACGGTCGACGAAAATGACTGGGCAGATGCCTGGAAGCAGTACTTCAAACCGCTGCGCGTCTCGGAGCGGCTGACGATTAAGCCGGTATGGGAAGATTACCAGCCAGCCACTCCGGAAGAGACGGTTATCGAGCTTGACCCGGGAATGGCCTTCGGCACGGGCACGCATCCGACGACGGCGCTTTGCCTGCGGGCGCTGGAGAAGGCGATTTCGGGCGGCGAAGAGGTTATCGACGTCGGCACCGGCTCGGGCATTTTGGCGATCGGCGCGAAGCGGCTTGGCGCGAAAGGCGTGCTGGCGCTTGACCTCGACCCGGTAGCGGTCTCCAGCGCGCTCGAAAATGTGCGGCTGAACGGACTGACGGACGCGATCACCGTCAAGGAAAGCGACCTCTTGTCGCTGCTGGGCGGCGAAAGCTCGGCCGATGCGCCCGGCGCGTCAATGTGGCCGTTTGCCCAGCCGACGGAAGCGTCGCATACGCCGGTAGAACGCGGTACCTTGGGCGTTACGCTGCCGGTTGACATTGTGGTGGCAAATATTTTGGCCGAAATTATCGTGCTGTTCGTCGAAGATGTGTACCGCGCACTCCGGCCTGGCGGCAAATATATCGCCTCCGGCATCTATAAGGATAAAGAGCGGCTGGTCGAAGACGAGCTGATCCGCTGCGGGTTCGAGGTACTGGAAGTAACAAGAGAAGATGATTGGGTGGCGTTTACGGCCGGAAAGAGGTAATGGATGGACTTTTTGGACAGTATTTTTCGTTTTCCGCTTGACCAGCTGCCGTTCCTGCTGATTACGCTGATGATCGCTTTTACGGTGCATGAGTTCTGTCACGCATATTTCGCCAACCGGTTCGGTGATCCGACCGCCCGGCTGCTGGGCCGGATGACGCTGAATCCCGCGGTGCACTTTGATCTGCTTGGCATTTTGCTGCTGCTGGTCGCGGGCTTCGGCTGGGCGCGTCCGGTCCCGGTTAACCGGGACAATTTCAGCCGTCCCCGGCTGATGGGCGTAATTGTCTCCGCGGTAGGACCGATCAGCAATCTGCTGCTGGCACTGCTCGGCGCGCTTATTTATGCGCTGCTGATGGCGACTGGCGTGCTTGAGCCGATCCCGAGCACCCGGGTGCAGGAAGCGGGCACGCTGATGTGCAGTACGTTTATTTATTTGAACTTTTTCCTGTTCCTCTTTAACCTGATTCCGCTGCCGCCGCTGGACGGGTACCGGATTGTGGAGGATATTGCGCCGCGTCCAATCCGGGCGAAGCTGCAGCAGTTTGAGCAGTGGTCGATTTTGATTTTTCTGCTGATTTTGTTTATCCCGACACTGCGCATGTATACCATTGAGCCGTTGTTTAACTGGGCTGCGATGATGTACGTCGATTCGGTTAACTTTTTTATGCGGCTTTTTAAGTAGAGTCAGGATTTAAGGTCTGTTCAGATGGGAATAAACATTGTATGATGGAATTTGGTTTTCCCGTTGACGCTTACGTCATTGTGAATAAGATAGTTGTCGTAAACCGCCGCGCAGCCGAGCTGCCGCCCCTTCCGCTTATGGACCCGGGCGGCGCCCGATGCGCTTGATTTTTGAAGAGTGGAAAGAGGGGCCTATGCAGCGATATTTCGTGGCGCCGGAGCAGTTCGGCGAGAACAGCGTGAACCTTACGGGCGACGATGCCCGTCATATCAGCAAAGTGATGCGGGGCAAGCCCGGAGACAAGCTCATCGTCAGCGACGGGGTCTCCCGGGAGGCGCTCGTGGAGATTGAAGAGATTGGCCCGGCGGAAGTGCGGGCGGCCGTGATCGAGCCGCTGGCTATGAACGCGGAAGCTTGGCTTGGCGTCACCATTGCGCAGAGTCTGCCCAAAGGGGACAAGCTGGAAACTGTCATCCAGAAGGGGACGGAAATCGGTGCCGTCCGGTTTGTGCCGTTCCTGTCGGAACGGACGGTCGTGCAGTATGACGAGCGCAAGGAGACCAAGCGGCTGGAACGCTGGCGCAAAATCGCCAAGGAAGCCGCGGAGCAAAGCCACCGCAACCGGATTCCCGAGGTAACGTCACCGCTCGGCTGGAAGCCGCTGCTGAAGACGTTTGGGGAATATGACGCCGTTTATTTTTGCTATGAAAAAGAAGAAGGGCTGCAGCTCCGCACCGCCGCCGCACCCAAGCTGAACGAGCTGGCCGCCGGCCGGCGGGGCAGCGTGCTGGTCGTGGTTGGACCCGAAGGCGGCTTCAGCCCGGACGAGTGCCGGGAAGCGGAGGAAGCCGGTGCGGTGCCGGTCGGGCTGGGCCGGCGCATTTTGCGCTGTGAGACGGCGGGGATGGTCGCCGCCGCTTGTCTTTTATATGAGACTGGAGAAATGGGGGGAGCTTAAGAAATGCCATCGGTTGCATTTTATACATTGGGCTGCAAAGTTAATTTTTACGATACGGAAGCCATTTGGCAGATGTTCAAAAACGAAGGCTATGAGCAGGTGGATTTCGAAGGAACCGCCGACGTCTACCTGATTAATACCTGTACGGTAACGAATACCGGCGATAAAAAAAGCCGTCAAATGATCCGCCGCGCCGTCCGCCGCAATCCGGAAGCGATTGTAGCGGTTACGGGCTGCTACGCGCAGACGTCGCCCGGCGAAATTCTGGATATTCCCGGCGTGGATCTTGTCATCGGGAACCAGGACCGCGATCAGATTTTGACGCATGTCAGACAGATCCAGCAGTCCCGCCAGCCCGTAAATGCGGTGCGCAACATCATGAAAACCCGGGAATTCGAGGACCTCGATGTGCCCGGATTTTCGGACCGGACGCGCGGTTTCCTGAAGATTCAGGACGGCTGTAACAACTTTTGTACCTTCTGCATCATTCCCTGGTCGCGCGGTCTTTCGCGCAGCCGAGATCCGCAGAGCATCGTGCGCCAGGCGCACCAGCTGGTGGAATCCGGTTATCAGGAGATTGTCCTGACCGGCATTCATACCGGCGGTTATGGCGACGATCTGGACAACTACCGGTTATCCGACCTGTTGTGGGAGCTGGACAAGGTGGATGGACTGGAGCGCGTGCGAATCAGCTCAATTGAAGCAAGCCAGATTGACGAGAAGCTGCTTGAAGTGCTGAACCGTTCCTCCAAAATGTGCCGCCATCTGCACATTCCGCTGCAGGCCGGTCACGACGAAGTGCTGAAGCGGATGCGGCGTAAATATACGACCGAGGAGTACTTCCGTAAAATGGGCCTAATCCGTCAAGCTATGCCGGACGTAGCCATCACGACCGACGTCATCGTCGGTTTCCCGGGAGAAACGGACGAGATGTTCCAGGCGGGCTACGAGTTCATGAAGGCGGTCAACTATTCGGAGATGCACGTCTTCCCGTATTCCAAACGGACCGGCACGCCGGCCGCGCGGATGGAAGACCAGGTGGACGAAGACATCAAAAACGCCCGGGTGCAGCAGCTGATCGACTTGTCCGA
The DNA here is from genome assembly GCF_046543445.1 of Paenibacillus nanchangensis. NCBI lineage: Bacteria > Bacillati > Bacillota > Bacilli > Caryophanales > Paenibacillaceae > Paenibacillus > Paenibacillus nanchangensis. The sequence goes on along the minus strand of NZ_JBHOFD010000039.1, from coordinate 38,867 downwards.
GGACATGCAGCTGGCCTATGCCCAGCAGTTTGTCGGACAGACGCTGAGCGTCATTCCGGAGCGGTCGTCGAAGATGACCGGCGGACAGCAGCACGGCTTCAGCGACAACTACCTGCAGGTGCATTTTGCCGGCGATGACAGCCTTCAAGGCCGCATCTGCCAGGTGAAGATCACCGAGGCGGGTGTAAACGAATGCCGCGGCGAGCTGGTTTCGGCCGATGCTGTGGTGTTGGGGCAGAGTGTGAGCTGAGGAAATGGAGCAGCATAAGATTTAGAGGACCGGCCAGGGATCTGGCCGGTTTTTTGTGTGGTCGGCGATTCGAATTTTAGGTGATGCATGAATGGGGATATGGTAGTGTAAAGAGAGAGGATGAGAATTTAGTAGTTGTAATACAGGCTGTTTTATCATCAGAAGACTTGGAGGCTTCATATGGATTTCTCGGATTTTTTGCCGAAACATAAATCGGATTACGAAAGCATAGAGAAATTAAATGTTCTAAGTACAGATGAGCTTAGACCTTTACTTCCAACATTGCTGGAATGGATCCAGGATATGAACTGGCCAATAGCTTTAGGCTGTTTGGAGATCTTACTTAAATGTAAGAGTGAACTTGTTCCGTACATAAAAGAAATATTAGCAGGTGAGGATAGCGAGTGGAAGTACAACGTAGTTCATTCTCTTTTAATCAAAATGCCAACGAAGGTATTAATACAATTAGAGTCTGAACTAACAAGATTAGCATTGTACCCAAGTGACCTGGACAAAGAGAGCGAAGTTGACGAGGAAGCAAAGATATTACTTCTTAAGCTTAACGGAAAATAGGGCTGTGAGCATTAGTAGAGATGTGAAAGCGAGAGTTCATACCTAATTAAAAAAAGATATAAAATGCAAAGGGGGAGTTAGCAGTAACCAATCGTATTGCCAAGCAGATAAACGGTGTAGTGTTATCTTCAGCAGTACCAGCTGAAATCGTAAAAAAGGTAAATGAACTGCTATCGAAAATAGAGGATAGGGAAGAGCTGTCATTACACAGTATTTTGTCAAAAAATGCGTTACAGTTTATCTACCGTAACAGGAGTGAAATTCTCTTTACTGGCGAAGGTGTCCGCGAGCATGTGCTGTGGCGCTATTTTTCTGATCAGATAGCGGAGAATCCTGTGTCAGAAGACTTCCTTGAAAGCTTGCTTCAAGAATATAAGGCAACCAAGTATATCGGACTAGAAAGTGTAGTAGTGTCAGCGCTGAAATCCGATCTTTTAACAGAGATGCAGGTACTGAAAGTTAGCGGAAGGATATCCACCCATGTAGTTCAAAAAGAGTGTTACGCCTTTCAAATCCGGAAAAAGATTCAATTGGGACAAAGCTTAACAGAGAAAGAAATCGCCATATTACTCGACAATAGGTTGTATTCCACTATTGAGTTAGCTTTTGACAAACAATCCATAAGCTCTGATGGTCTTATGCTGCTGATGAAGCCATACGACGGGGAACAGGATAAGAAGCTTAGACGGAAATTATCACTGTTGGCTCAAAGGTTAATAAAGGACAATTAATAAAAAATAAGTGATTTTCACTTGGTTATGCGGGGAGGGGGATGAGGGAATAGTTTAACAACGTAAGGAGAGCCCCTGTGCTTTGCCGTTTGTTGGACAGTTATCTGTTATATGAACGGTATAATTGCAATCACCGGGTAATATACAAGGTTTAGTTTAATCATTTTAATTTTAATAAGGAGCCAATTTATGCGATTCTGGTTACGGGGCATTTTGTTACTCCTTTTTTTACTTTGCAGTTCATCCTTCTTTTGGTTTATTTCTAATGCAACGGCGCATTTTCAGCGGGGGATGGACCTCATAGGGACATTCATTTTGGTAGGTGGCGGCCTTCCCGTTTTATTACTGGCCGTAATGTTTATTACACTATTTGTTAAGGGATGGACTCCCAAGAACAGCAGCGGTTATGTTGGGATCTGCATTGGAGCTGTTTTGTCCATAGTTTTGGGAGCCGCCCTTATGAATAGCGTCAGCGAGTATGAGTGGGCAAAGGTAAAGATGAAAAGCGATTCAATAAAAATTACAGCAGATGGATTGTACGAGTATCGGATTGATTTAATAAATTTGTTTCAGAGAAACAGCGATTCTCGGCTGTACATAAAGGATCGTAAAACTAAACAGGAGAAATTCCTCCCGGTTGTCATTAGGACAAATAAAATAGTGGGCCTTGGAGTGAGTGAACATAATCATTGGGTACATCTTGAACCTACGGACCATGCCGGCCGATATATTCTCAACACAACAAAGGATTTAGGAATAACAGAAGAGAAGTTTGAGGTTGATTTAGTGAAAGAGACTTCAAGGAGATTGGAGTAATAAAATTTATTACCTACGAGAGGAACAAAAGAATTTGCGCACAAAAATTAAAACTAACTTATTTTATGTAGCGGCCGGAATATACATAGGGATTGCCATTGTATCGTTTATACCTTGGATCGAGATTAACGCAAAAATTACAGCCTATTCAAGTATCATCGCCTTATTTATCACAATCTATGATTCTTCTAAAGTTGGCCTGAGTCTAGCTGAACAAGAAGGAAATCCGCGGAAGATAAAAACTCAGTATGTCTTTATGACAGTGATGAAGATATTGATGATCATTTCGCCATTTGTACTGCTGTACTGGATCAGTTATGAAAATGATGAAGCTGTTATAAGGAAAATTGGGAATTATGTGACTTTTGCAGCTATAGGGATTGTGTTTTTCACGCGAGGAATGGAGCTGAAAAGTCAATCGGAAAATAGTGCGAAGTGAAATGCACCAAAAATTTTATGGGAATTGAACCTATCCATCGGAAGTGTAACTATTCGATCGTAAGCAACAACTTCTGTCTGCTGTGAAGATAAAAAAAATGGAGCTGTCTCTGAGTCAATCCGATGACTGAGACCAGCTCCATTGATATTACCGGACAAATGAAGGTTTACGGGTAGAGACCTTACCGCTAACGATTTCAACATACTCCACGTCTGCGCCTTCAACCGAAGGCCCTATAAATATTCGTGTGTTTAACGATTTTTTGGGTAAGGCCGAATGTTTTTCGGTAAGACGGCCAATTTGAGTGGCCGGGATATACGATACCATTTTACCAGGGGAAGCAGAAGCTGCTGTCCTCATTTGATCCGTATGGCGTAGTCCTTGATTGGATCCGAATGGATGAGTTTTTGCTTTGCGAGGACGTTTATTCATTTCGAATCCCTCCTACCAGATCCCGAATAGTAACTAGAAGATCATCGTTAACCTCTATGATCAATTTCAGCTGTTCCGGACTTAGTTCCTTATTACCCGAGAAGTGAACCGACAGAACATGTTCCCTACCCAGAGCATAGCACAGGACATGTACTTCGGCAATCTGCCTCCGTTTAAAGAATGTCCAATTGTCAGTCCCAAAAATCTTCAGTACGTAAATTTGCTCATCCCCCAGCGTTTTTCCTTCATTCTCCGCCAAGTGATACCTTCGGCCTCTTCCTACATTCCCGCCTACCTGGCCAATATGTTTCTCATCAATTCGTTTCCAGATTGCTGCTCCCGTAGTCCGAAACCCGTCCGGTGGCAGGATCGAATTGCGTATTGCCTCGGCATAAGCGGCATAACGCTCGCCAGCATCAGGAATAGTCACATTCCGCAGGTATTCCCAAAGAAACTGAAGAACGCTGTCTTTCCGCTGCATAAGGGCTTTGTTTTCTTCCTGAATTTCTTTTAGTTGCTTGTACAGCCCTTCTCTAGCCACAGCCGATAAAATCCGGCCACAAGCAGTGGAAACAGCATTTAACGGTCCTCTTGAGTGATCGGCAGTATACCTAAGAAGAGTAAGCCCATCCAGATCGGACGGCAGGTGAAAAGAAGCAGGACTACCTTCTTCGCTAGTCGGAACCACATTGGGAATAACGCAAAAAACTCGTTTGCGCCCGAGCCGTCCCCAAAACAGCCCCATTTCAAATAAGGTGTTGTCGCGAGTAATAAAATACGTCTGGTTTCGGATGGTAGCCACATCTTCAGCTGCAAAAACGAATATTCCGAAATCGTTTACATCCAGTTCCACACTCAGCGCTTCCATGGTGTAATCATTGGGTTGAAAGGTTCCGGCATACCAGGCATTCACTTCAACTTGCAGTTCAAGCCCTGCGGCAATTGCTTGAGCGTATGGGATCGCTTCACGCGAGCTGCCGATAAACACCCGGGGTTTTCTATGAATGGACATTGGATTATCCCCTTATAAGGAAAAAATTAACACTTCATTAGTAAGTATACCTGCTACTCCCGACATGGGAAAGAGCTAACTTATGATCTGCAGCAACAATTGATACTTATAGTCCGGGCGATGCGCTGGGGGAGAGACGAGGATGAGGTTCGGTAGGAAAAGAAGGTTAGCACAGACGGCTATCGCTGTACGCAGCAGTGTCAATGATTGGAGGCTTGCTCAGCGGTGTTTTCGCCCGACGGATCTCTCAGAGTATGCGTATGATGCGCTGAATCAGCTGGTTCAAGTGCAGAAGGCAAAATGGAACCAAAGTGGTTTACTCCTATAACACAGTGGGCAACCGTCAGAGTAAAGAAACGACTGAAGCCGGAACTGCCGTGTCAGAGTCGTACACCTATGATGCTGCGAACAAACTGCTAAATCCGCGCTCAGCATTTTTTGCTCGGAGTGGTATTGTTTAGCGGGCGATATATGGCAAGAGGATGATAAACATTGTTTTTTGAGTAAACCATATATTGACAATATGTAACCAAGTGGTTACAATAAAAATGTAATCAAATGGTTACATTAAGTAAGGGGTGGATTACATTGATTGAAAATCGCATTAAAATTTTGAGAGCTACAAAGGATTGGACACAAGCTGATTTGGCTGAACTTCTTGGAGTATCACGACAGGCAGTTATATCCATTGAGAAATATAAATATACACCTTCATTGGAGCTAGCCTTCAAAATTGCAAAAGTATTTAATGTTTCTATTAATGAAGTATTTACACTGAAGGAGGATGATAAATAATGGCATATCAAATAATAACGGCAGTTGCATTGATCGTATTATTAACGGGCTTAATTGGAAATGTATTTTACAAAGCTAGAAAAACTATAAAAAATAAAAATGATGAACGTTGGCAATCGATTCAGAGTAAGGCGAACAAAGCGACAGTTTGGTACCATAGTTTACTAATAGTGGTGCTTGGTTTGATGATATTTTTAGATGTATTCTATCGGTTTCAAACTAGTTACAGTCTTTCTCAGATACTGAATGTTGCATTTGTTGTGTTGACTCTGCAATTTACAATTGAATTAATTTTCTTGATTTATCTTGATAAAAAATTATAAGGTGGATTATCAAGAATCCTGTGCAAATAAATTATTATGTGTATAAGGTGGCGTATATGGTTTTTGGGGTCGATCTGGACAGGAATAAAGATGTGCTGGGGATGTGGATCGGGGAGAATGAGACCTCAAATTTCTGGCTTACCGTCTTGAACCTGCGCACATGGTAGAAGCTATCACCGGCAACTCCGCAAGGTGACGAAGGGCAAGAGATTTTCCCTACCGATAGCCCCAGATTTTAAGGAAGACAAACTAATCAATGATGGGATGAAAAGTGATGGAGCAAAAAATAAAGCCTGATGCAATGAACAGGAGGGAGACTTTTGGGGGAGTTTGACTTCAAAGCAGGTAAGGTTATTTTAAACGATTTTGATTTTGTAGATAATCTTTCATACGCTGAGCAGATTTGGTCGTTTAAAGAAGACATTCTTCAAGTTCGATATAACAATATTTATGTTCTAGATTTGGGTTGGTATCCAGAGTTTGATCTAAAGAACGGGAGTTTTAAATTGGTTGTAGTGAAAATAGATGATTGGTTAAATCCATATTTCTCTAAAAGAACCCGGTCCATCAGTGAAGTACGAAACTATATTGTTGAGGCGGTAGCAGTGGCAGAAACAGTTAGCTTGATGCGTTAAGATAAAAACGCGAATAGATCTGGCGCAGTTGTCTAAGGAGGTCAAGCACAGATGTGAAGAGTAAAAATATAGTAAGGATAATATTTGCACTGCTCTTTGTTTTTTGCATAACGACTATATGTATTAAATATAATTCCTATGAACAACGTATACTGCTATTTGAAGCAATCCGAGTGTACTTGTTTATATACTGCCTTGCTGTCGAATTACCCTTAGCAATCATACGGAACCGCAATAAGTGGAATAAGTTCTGGGAGAAACTAGTGTTATATTTGTTGATCCTATTCTCTATCTTTTCTTTATGTGTAGCGGGTGTGGATGTCTACTGTCTAACTAGAGACGTGTTAGATGGGTACCAAGAGAAGAAAATTACGGTCATAAAAAGGCAACAACAATTTAGAGCGAGCGATAAAGTTTGGGTTAATGATGATGATAAAGTTCAGACATATTACCTAGCTCCGGGGTACATTAAAGTAACTGTGGGAGATGCTTATCGTGTACGTTTCTTTAAACATTCAAAAATAATAATACCTGTTAACATGGCAGATTAAAACCATAGGCGACAGACGATAGCCAAGCCCCTACAAAATAGAGTACACTCTGCGAGTCATAACTTTAACTAAACTTATCATAGCACCTTCAAGAGATATCCCATTTGTTAGGTAGGGAGATATCTCTGGAGGTTTTTTATGTTGGAAAACTGCAGGAGCGCCTGCAGAGTGAGAGGAGTCAAATTAGAACGTTGCGTCAGACTCAAAGTGGAATCAAACGATAAATAAATTCAGTTTTTCCAACATCCCTAAAAAAGGAAAATATAGAACATCTTTATTATACAGGGATAAATTCCGATATTAAAAGTGTCCTATACATCAAAAGACACTTTAAAACAAACACATAGGGACAAAAGAACCGAGTTTGGAACAAAGGCAAATCCGTACGAAAGTCGGAGACGCAAAGCCACGGGCCTACTTCATCCCAAAAAGATGTTAAGGCAGCCGGGCCGCTCAAGGCACTTGGTTTTTTGGTGTGCCTGCAAATAGCATTGAGGGAGAGACGTGGATGAGGTTCGCAAGGAAAAAAAAGTTAGCGCAGACGGCCATCGCTGTATTCGCGGCCGTGTCAATGATTGGAGGTCTGTTCAGCGGCGTTCTAGACACGCATCAAGCTGTGGCAGCCGGTATGAATCCGGGGAAAACGGACTTCAGCGTATCGGGAGAAAGGCTGGTCTGGCTGGAACAGGATGCGACTGGGGTCAAGCAGGTACATACGCTGAATCAGAGCAATGGTGCTAGTACGAGACTCACCTCCAGCCCGTCCCCAAAAGATGCGCCTTATGTGAACGGCGCGATTGTGGTGTGGGCGGACAAAGGAAATGAGGCGGCGGGATCGCTCCAGTGGGATATCTACAGTACCAACCTGGAGACGGGGAAGCCCGCGAAACTCAACAAGCAGCCCGGTTCCTATGGGAATCCGACGACGGACGGAGTAGGTGTAGTCTGGTATGAACGCAAACATTACGGCAGCATGATTTATCACGACTTGGCAACAGGCGCTGAAGCCGACTTGGGCGAAGGACGGTTCCCCATGCTGGCCAGTGGAAATGTCGTTTATAAAAATGCCCGTGACGGGGGACTTAGTCTGCTGAACGTGAACAGCGGAGTGAGACGTGCACTGGTGAGTCTGGGTGGTGCAAACACCGTCGACTGGTTTGTTTTTAATGGCAGTCAGGTGCTGTATAAACAGAAAAACGGCGCTGCCGGAAGTAAGTACGTGCTGCTGAATATTCAAGATCTGATGGCACAGCCTGTGGATCTCACCGAAATGAAGGATGGCGGCACCTCTTATGCACACATGTTCATTGGTGAAAAATACGCGGTATTTCAGCAGGAGGAAAACGGTGCAGCTGTGCTGCAGCAGGTAAATCTCAATACCTCAAAAGTGACGCCGCTGCCCGCTATCGAAACGGGGGCGAAGCTGATTGGCATTAGCGGGGACAAGCTGCTGTACAGCACTAAGGACGACAACATCCAATCCTTGGATCTAAAAGAACGCAACTTCCCGGCGCCAACTCCAACACATGTCGCGAACCCATCTCCAAGCCTGACACCAGAACCTGGCCCAACGCCGGAACCAGGTTCGGCACCAGGAATGGGAACCGCCACAACCCCGGGCTCCAACCCAAATGTTAAAGTGCCCGTAGTTAGTGGAGCCAAAGACAGCCGGATCATTGGGAATACAGGCGGCGTTTTGTCTGTCCTAAACGGCTGGGCGCGGCTGGAGATTGCGGCAGGCACCTTCCCGGACAATACCGGCGTAAGTCTGGCTCAGGCGGAACTGGAAACAAAAGAGCTGCTGGATGCAAACGGACTGAAGCTGCTCAAGGCTGGCTCCGTCTGGCAGGTACAATCGGACGCTGCATTCCAGCTCCCGGTCAAGCTCGCGATCCGGTATCCGAAGGAAGAACCTTGGGTCTCGGAGCGGGAGAAGCTTGGAATCTACAGTTACGATCCGGCTAAAGGCACCTGGACTTATATAGCTGGTGTAACTGAAGTGGAGCGGGACTTTGTCCATGCGCCAATCACAGCCTCCGGATTGTATGCGGTCATGCTGCGCAATGTGCATTTCACCGATTTGGCGGGCCACTGGGCACGGCACAATGTAGAGGTACTGGCGTCAAGAGGAATTGTGAACGGAATGAACGGAAACTTGTATAAGCCAAAAGGCAGCGTGACCCGCGCCGAATTCACCAAACTGCTGGTATCCGCTCTTGGTCTGCGGCCAAGTCAGGAGGGTGCGCCGAGTCAGCCGGTTACGCCAAGTCAGGAGGGTACGCCGAGCCAGCCAGGTACACCATCCTTCCGGGATATTCCAGCTGTACACTGGTCTTACCCCTATGTTGAAGCGGCAGCGGAGGCGGGGATTGTGACCGGGGACAATGGGCTTTTTCATGGTAATGATCCGCTGACCCGTGAACAGATGATGGTTATGCTGATGCGGGCAATCGACAGCACTACGGTCACTATGAACGCTGCGCACGGACCGGACACTCTGAAGATCACCGGTACCACCGCCACCACCGCCACTACCGGTACCACCGCCACTACCGAAACCGCCGACACTACCGAAACTATCGACACCAATGACAGCATCGGCACTACCGGCATATCCGCCTCCGCTGCGGACTTGGCCAAGGCACGAGCTGGCCTCACCAAATTCAAGGACAGTGACCAAATCAGTAAATGGGCAAAAGATTCTGCGGCTGCGGCGGTGGAAAAGAAGCTTGTCCAGGGCAGCGGACAGTTCTTGAAGCCTAAGGCTTCCTCCACGAGAGCCGAGGCTGCAGTTCTGATCTATAAGCTGCTGGCGGAGTTGAAATTCCTCTAACTCATAACGGATAGGAGACCAATCTATGAAATCCCGAACGCTAAAAAGGCTGTGGCGCAGCGGCCGGATGAAAGCCCGCGTAAACCTTATGCTTGCGCTGCTGCTGGTTGTATCATATATCCCGGTTTTTCCGGGACTTAACAAGCTTACATCGTCGGCTTCTGCGGCGACGAATATGCGGATTGAGCCGAGTGAGCTAAAACCGGGGAGCGGAGAAGCTGTGATTTCGTTCAGTTTCAACGCAGCGGATGACGGCCAGGAATCTCACGAGACCAACATCAATTTGTGCACGCCGCAAAGAGATGGGTCGGCCCCGCTGCTTGGGGATTTGATCACGACCGGCGTGTATCCTACGAAAAAAAACGGTGAATACATCGTTCACGAATACAAGTGGGATGGCACAATTGGGGGCGTGCCGCTGGATGAAGGGCGTTATAACATTTGTATTTCCCCTGCTGGATACAACGGCGTGGGGGTGTATTACGGCCAAATCGCCAGCTTTGAAATCCTTGGCAGTGATGAGGTCCAGCCTCCTGCAGCACTGCAGATCAAACCGGCCGCTTCGGGGCAGTCGGTCGTGTCCGGAACTGCGGAGCCAGGGACTTCCATCGAGGTGGAGCTTTATTATCCATCCACCGGGGAGGACAAGCGCTACTCCGGCATTGCAGTCAACAGCGCAGGGCAGTGGAGTGAGCAGATTACGATTACACCAAGCAAGCCTGTCCATATCACCGCAAAAGCGAAACAAGACGGCCAGCTCTCCGGGTATTCGGAATCGCTTGTGGTGCTTCGGGAGCCTGTGCCGGATTTTGCAATCAGTTGGGAAGCGCTGGCGGCGTATTATTACAAGCTGGATAACGTGCAAACCATGCAGGAAAAAGCAAAGGACATTGCCGTCTTAAACCAGTCGGCAGCTTCCACGGGAACGATCAGCGGGCTCACCTCCATTCTGCTAACCCGTCCGCAGACCAGCCGGATTATTACCAGCGGGGATTTGGCCCAGTTTACAGAGACCTCGATTCGGCAGCGGCTGCGGATTGTGAACCCGTCCGGACAGGAACCGGTTGATCCGGCCCGGGGGGATTTTGTCTACTCGACGGATTCCATTACGCTGCAGGCCTTGATGCCGCTGCAATTTGGGTTGAATTATTTAAGCCGCGATCCATACCAAGGAGTTAATGGACTGGGATGGCACCACAGCTATGAATGGAAGCTGACTCCGCTAAGCGGCGGCAAGGTGGAGGTCAGAAGCCCGGACGGTTCGCTTTTTGAATACGTGCCGTTGACTGGAGGCGACTACCTGACCCCGCGCGGGACGGATTGGGCGCTTACTGCTCCATCTGCAGGAGCCTACACACTTACATCGCCCCAAGGCGATGTTTACCGATTTAATGGGGAGGGACTGCTGCAGTCAATCACGGACCTAAATGGCAATAGAATCACTTTGACGTATCAGGGAAACAAGCTGGATGCGGTCAGTACACCCGGAGCATCACTTAGCTTAAGCTACGACGGTGCGGGAAAGCTGGTTGACGTTAGCGATCATACGGACCGCAAAATGTTGTTCCACTACGACCCGGTAACCGGCGACATGACTTCCATTACCGATGTGGATGGGGCCGAAACCAAACTGACTTACGACGACGGCCATCATGTGCTTAGCGTATCAGATGCAAAAGGTACGGCGGCGATGAGTGTCACTTATGATGAACATCAGCGTGTCACCGGTTATACCGATTTTTATGGAGAGTCGAGTTCATCCAGCTACGAAGGACGTGTGGCTCCTGTGGTCCGGGGCGAAGAGCCGCAGGACGGTCAGCCCAAAATTGACCCTGCGAACGGGCGGGACATTCCCGACTCGGATGAGGTAATTTTGTCCGGCACAATGCACAATCTGGCGCATGCTCCCGCATACCGTCAGGTTGAAGGGCTGAAGCCGTTGATCTCGGACTATCTTGCGGACAGCATCGGAACGATTGAGAGCAAAAAAGATGTGTTCCTTGCTTCGTCGGTGTCTGCTCCGGGCGGTATCCCTGCGGTTCAACAAGCGATTGCGGCAAGCAATGCCTCCCCCGCTATCATCCGTACCGGCCACCTGAATGTGGAGGAAAGCGTTACATTTGGATCGCCCGGCAAGCCGGTGGTTCTGATTGTGGATGGGATGAATACCAACAAGGATATCACCGTCCGGGTGTACGGCACATTGATATTGAAGCAGGGACTGAATGCCAATACCAAGCTTGCACTGGAAGTCCAAAAGGTGCAAGGGAGCTATGGCAATCTGTGGTCAGGCGGAACGATACATCTCAACAATGACTCCTCCGTAACCGTAGGAGATACACTGCAAACGGGCAGCCTGACCTACAACAGTGGAGGGTTGACCGTAGATGCCCAGCGGATTTTGATTGCAGGCGATCTGTCGATCAACACCCGTGTAGAGATGGATATTGCCCAGGAAATGGTGGTCGGGGGGATTGTGTCCAACAACCAGACGGCGAATCTGACGGTTACCGGGGGCGATTTGTTCGTCCGTGACAACGTCAGCGTCAACAACAATCTGGATGTGCGCACTGGCGGTCTGTTCGTGATTGGCGGGGATATGACGCCTAACCGGACACCGGTCGTTCATACAGGTATTGGGGCAGGCCAAACCATTTTGACCTATCCACAGAGCGGCACTGGCGGGGAGGGAAGTGCAGGAAATGCAAGAAGTACAGGAAACGAAAGAAACACGATAAATGCGAGAAGTACAGATCCCGAGCCGGCCGTTGCTGGGAGCAGTGCGGGATTGGCCTCCTCAATCGCCACAACCGACAACAAGACGGTTTGGACCAACGCGCTTCAACAGAAGACGGCTTACGTATGGAATTCCAATTTCCAGGTTGTTCAGCGGCAGGCGCCTAATGGAGCCGTCGTCAAATACGGCTATGACAGCAGCGACAGGGTAACTGAGGTAACTGATGCCAACGGCAGCAAAGGGAAATTGGCCTATGACGAGCGCGGAAATCTGGTGCAGATGACGGATGAAAATGGCTTTTCCACCATCATGCGTTACAATGCATCCAACCGGCCCGTTGAAGAGATTGATGCCTTGGGCAACCGTTCCACCTATGAATACGATGTGGCAGGCAATCTTGTAAAAAACACGAATGCTCTAGGCGGCACAGTCACCATTGTCAGAGACAGCAGAGGTGTTCCGGTGTCTGTGAAGGATGCGGAAGGACACACAACGGCCTACACCAATGATGCCGACGGATTTGCGAAAGAAATCAAGGACCCGAGCGGTTACACCACCCTTGTTGAACGGGATACCCTGCACCGGGCTAACCGGATCACAGATGCGGAGGGCATGCTGCAAGCTGTCGACTATGACAGCAAAGACCGGGCGGTTGCCGTCACCAATGCGCTGAGCCAGACGAGCAGCGTCACCTACGATGCCAACGGCAATCCTGTGGAGCATACAGATGAGGCTGGTGCCAAAACGATCAGCGATTATCAGGTATACCGGCTGAGCAGCACGGAGAATCCGCTTAAGCACAGTACAAGCAATACATACGATGCGCTTGGACGCGTGACCGGGGAAAAAGATGAAGCTGGCAATGTTACAGCCTACAGTTATGATGATGCCGGACAGCTGAAGGAAGTCACGGATGCGGAGGGTAAAACCCGCACCTATACTTACGACGATAATGGAAATCTGCTTACCGAGCAGGATGCGAAGGGTAACAAAACCTCCTACACCTACAGCAAACGTAATGAACTGTTGAGTGTAACCGACCCTCTTGGAGGCAAAACTCGCTACCGCTACGATGCGGCAGGCAACAATATCAAAATCACGGACGCGCTGGGCAACAGCACTTATTATGACTATGATGCACTCGGACGGCTGGTAAAGGTAACGGATGCGCTGGGTGCGGAAACCGAATACGAGTATGATAACAACGGCAACAGGACTGCTGTTATCGATCCCAATCACTCGATCTGGAAGACCCAATACGACAGCCGGGGCCTGGATGCAGGCACAGTCAATCCGCTGAATGAAGAAACAAAAGTCACCCGGAATACACGCGGGCTGATGACCGAATTTACCGACGCAGCAGGGCAAAAAACGACTTACGAGTACGATGATATGGGACGGAACACGTTGGTACGGAATGCCCTTGGCTATGAAACGTCCTATTTCTATAATGCTCTGGGCAATGTAGAGAAAATTATTGACGCAAATCATCACGAAACTGCTTTTACCTATGACCCGCTAGGCCGGTTAACGGATGTAAAAGATGCGGAAGGCAGCATTACTCATTATAATTATGACGCTTCCGGCAACCTGCTGGATAAGACTAACGCACTTGGCGCAGTGACCTCCTACCGCTACGATACGCTGAACCGGGTTATTGAATCTGTGAACCCGCTGCAGGAGACAACCTTACTGGACTACGATGAAAACGGTAATCTGCTGAAGGTCACCGAACCGGACGGAAATACGACAGTCTATGCCTATAATGCAGGTAATCAGCTGGCACAGGTCCAGTATGGTAATGATTTTACGGTGAAATATGAATACGATCCCGCGGGACGCCGATCCTTGATGACTGACCGCACCGGGAGCACCAGGTATACTTATGACGCGTTGAACCGGTTAACTTCGGTTATTGATCCGCGCGGCAGTAATGTACGGTACGAATGGACCGCAACCGGACAGCGCAGCCGGATTATCTATCCGGACAATACAGTGGTCAGATATGACTACGACAAGCTTGACCGGATCAAACAGGTGACCGACGGGCAAAACCAGATCACCAGCTACCAATATGATGCGGCCGGGCGGCTGACCGAGAAGCTGCTTCCCAACAACGGGCGGAGTACGTACCGATATGACGGTGCAGGGCAATTGCTGGAGCTGAAGCATATGTCGCCGGGCGGTGGGCTGCTGGAGCAGCTTACCTATGTGTACGATCCGGCGGGGAACAAAACTCGTGTCGAACGCCAGGAAGGCGGAAGTGACGAAGATAATCCAACCGGAACGCAGCGTCCGGCGGATATCTCGGAGTATGCGTATGATGCGCTGAATCAGCTGGTCCAAGTCCAGAAGCAGAACGGAACCAAGGTGGTTTATTCCTATGACACAGTGGGCAACCGTCTGAGTAAAGAAACGATGGAAGCCGGAACTGCCGTGACAGAGTCGTACACCTACGATGCCGCGAACAAACTGACTCGTTTTGAAAAAGGCAGCGACTACAAAAACTACACTTACGATAAACGCGGCAATCTGCTGGAAGTCACCGGTATCGACAGTGAATCGGCATTAAGCCTGATCAGCGCCAAAACAAATGCGCAAAAGATCACGGTGTCTAAGAGCGTATATACGGATGCAACCGGTGTGAAGGAGAACACAGGGGATATTGTAGATCCTCCTGCGGATGTTGCCGATACAACAGGTGCAGACGATTTGTCCAGCTTGCTAAATCCGCGCTCGGGCATTGCAGCACCGGCCTTAAGTCCTGCTGGAACGATCCCGGCGGAGGATTCCGCCACCTCGTTGTCCGGTCTGCCGAATGCGAAGCTTGAGCCAGGCGTTACGGATGATGTCTATGGGGCGGCTAAGGCCCTTGACCCAGCAGCACTTGTCCAAGCAGCACGGGCCGCAGGCCCGCAAGTGCTGGAAAGCAATCGTTGGGATGCGTCCAACCGCCTGGTTGGGAACACCAATGCGTACGGCGACATCACCACTTACGAGTATGACGGTGACGGTAACCGGGTCAGCATGCGGACAACCATAGGGGACGGAGTGCTGCAGGATGCATATCTGCCAGACCATCCTGCCGGCAACAGGGATGGCTGGGAGCCGCAGTATAAGAAGCGGCAGATTGAGCTTTATTTTACCAACGATGTGACCCTGAGTACTCCGCAGCCATTGACCGCAAGCGGAGCCGACGGACAGAACTGGAAGCAATCTTATGTATACGGAGCCGGTGAAGAACGGATCAGTATGAGCTACCGGGTCAGCGGGGATGCGAACAGCGGTTGGGAGCCGGCGACCGGAGCAAGCGGAGCAGGGGCGAGCGCAAGTTTAAAGACACTTTTTTATCTTAGTGATGCGCAGGGAAGCGTAATTGGCTTGGAGGGTCAAGACGGCACGATATCTGCGCGGTACCGCTACGACGAATTTGGTGTCGCCGAAGATCCGGAGAAGTTTGACCTGAACTGGTCCGGCCCGGACAATCTGTTCGGCTATACCAGCCTCGGCTATGATTATTACAGCGGTTATTCCCATGCGCAGGCGCGGGATTTTGACTCCAGCATTGGACGGTTTATTAATGAGGATACGTATGAAGGGGATTTGACGAATCCGCTGAGTTTGAATTTGTATACTTACGTGACTAATAATCCTATAAGATATGCTGATCCAAGTGGACACGAAGCGATAGTCGTATCGGGTGGAGATTACTCTGTCGATTCCCATGGAGGATATAGTTATAATTTCATCGAGCCTGCACTTAAAAAAATAAGGGAGCTAAGGAAAGCTAATTCTGACGAAACAATTGCATGGCTTATTGCTGATGCAGGGTGGAGTGATAAAGATTGGGCTAACTTCTCAGAAGCTGTTAGCTCGCTAAATGTAAATATAGTCAAATTAAGAAGTGCGGAAGATTTTATAAATTATATTAATAATAAAATTGGTGGTAACAGCAGGATGAATGATAAAATAACCAGTTCCACAGTGTTCTCACATGGATTAACAGGCATGATACCATTAGCATATAATTATAGCTCTTCATACAATAAGAAATTGGATTTAACAATAGCTGACATTCAAAATATTGATAGCAATGCGTTTTTTAATCCTATTTCGTGGTTTTACTCGTGTAATACAGGAACAGGCGGAAGTCAAAGTTTTGCTCAGGCTTGGGTTAACCAAGTTGGTGGGACAACTTGGGCATATAAAGGTAAGACAACATATCAATATATGATGTATCCAAGAGAATATTTTTCTTGGAAAGCAAAAGTCAACAGAGCACTAGGCGGTAAATGGGCTGCTTACGCTGAATTTGTTGAATTAGCCAGAATGTCGTATGGATTTTCTAGTACTGGCTCTGCACGATACCCTGAAGCTACAAACAAAGCGACTTTATTGAAGTTTACAAGATAAGGATGATGTAAATGGCATTGAATAAAGTCAGGAGAGTGAAGCGAATAGTAATCTCTATTACGTTATGTGTATTAATAATTCCGATATTGTTGAACTTTGTTCCGATAAAGTTTGCAATTAAACCCGAAGATGCACAGCAAAAATTAAAAGCCGGAAACTATATTTGTGTAACAGAATCTAAATATGTTCTGGATACTGGATGGATTGCAGATACAAATATTAATACACATTTAGAAGAGAACATCGCTGTGAAAGTATCCCTAAATAGCCCGGATAAGTATCTTAATGATAAAGAGTTTGATTTGAAATGGTTTGAAGTCGAAAACAGATTTCTACTAATTGGTGAAGTAGGGCGGTATGAGAGAAATAAGGAAACCAATGTTTTATACGCTGATTTGGATGTTGATAAATGGGAAATAGTATATCCAATCAGTAGAGCATCTTTTAGAAGATACCTTACACCTAAAGGTTACCTCAGTATTTATGACTATGATTTTAAAAAAATATTAAAAACACTCTGGTAAAATGTTTGTAATTATCGTGTTCCTTACCTAATCCAATAAGTCAAAGAGCGAATAAGGTGGAGTAGTTCTTGCTTGAGAAAGAGAATTGTCACATGGTCATGAAAATAGAAGCTGAGGGAAGTATTTATCAATAACTTCAATGGTATAAAGTTATTCAACACTAAAAAATTTTATATGCTGCTAAATCTGTTTCGAAAGGATGAATAGATTGACTGAAGAGCTAATCATTGATGAGTCCAAAATTACACAACTCATAAATATAGACTCGCAAATTGATAGTCTGAGAATAGGGAATACAGCGGAAATACAAATCGATGCTATGGCTTTGATTGCACGTCTAAAACAAGTGAAGGGCATTGATAAAATTGAAGAATTGATTATAGACTATAATTCCTCATTATCAGATCTTAGTATAATAAGCATATTTCATAATCTGAAGTATTTGTTTGTCTATGGACAGCATATTCAGTCTTTGGATGGGATAGAATCATTTAATAAAGGTGAATATATTAAGATTCGAACCCATCGGAACCGAAGCAGAGATCTCTCCCAGCTTTCTAATACTAAAGTAGAAGCTATTGACCTTTTTGTAGAACGGAAGGAAGACTTCACTGCTATTGCAGGGTGTAAGCATCTCAAAACCATAGACATTTATCATTCCATGGAGCCTAAGTTTGAGGAATGGGAAGAAGCTAACATGGAAAGGCTGTCCTTTAAAAGCTGTAAATTTAAAGAATTTGGAAACACAGCAAAAATAAACGGATTATTAGATGTTTATATTCTGGGTTGTCGAAGCCTTGAACGTTTTACAGGAGACAATAGTAACGTAAAAAGGTTAGTTGTGGATGGCTGTAAAAAGCTTGATTTAAGTACAATAAGGTCTTTCAAAAGGCTAGATACATTAATTGTTAACAGCTGTACGCAGGAAATGAATCTAACCGATATTGGAGGACTTCATCAGATTAGACATATCGATTTCATTTTGTGCAAAGTAAAGGTGGATTTAATTGATTTAAAAGAGTATTTTCCACAATTGGAAACTCTACATATTTCACAGATGAAAAAGGATTACGGCATGCAATTAAAAGAGCTTAATCCTGATGTGAAAATATCAAGCGGATCTTTTAAGTTTGAGTAAAAGCTGCAGCTATATTTTTGATACAAGAACTTGTGGACAAAATCTCGGTAATATTACCAAGCTTAACATTAGCATTGGAAATATCATCTTCTTCAGTGGAGAAACGAGCATTTGTGGTCGTTAGTGCTGTTGAGAGGGGGGGGGAACTAAATACAGCAGATCCTAGTAATATGAAGTATTGGCTCCGAAAATATGAAATACCAATCGAATATCTTGAGAATGATTGGGATGTGTCCGATGATGAGTTGATGAATTCTATTCATATTGAGGATATACTAGGGCTGGAGAACCTTGAAAAGGAATTATCAAAATATATAACGGATTTCTCAAAAATGGATGTTGAATGAAAGTTTGAAAACCCATTATAACATCATGAGACCTTGGGTAGTTAGTCCCCAAGGTTTTTCTTTTAGAGCTACAAGTGGTAGTTTGGACTTGCCATACTGGCCGTACACGGTCGCAGACTAAGGAGCCGATGAGATCATTGATAAGCGTATCCAAAATCATTCCATGGATTCAGTAATAAGTGCTTTGAAGGAGGAAGGGTATAACTGAAAGCGAGATTATTTTTATTGATAGGTATCCCATTGTTGGGGGCACTTGTATACGTAGTGTATCTTGCTTTGCCTTGGGTTCTCATATTCATAGGTATTCATTTAGGAGCAAACCCTCCTCGCCCTGAAATCACGTACGGAGAATTTTCGTTTCGCTTGGAGTATGAAATTAACGGAGAGCGAAAGGTTATTCAAGATACTTTAATTTGTGAATTTGATGGTTTTGGGGCAGATGAAGGGCGTGGGAAATACCGCAAGTGGAAGAAACGATTGGCTAGCGGGAATGAGAGAATAACATTGCTAGTGGTTAATCAAACGCAGGAGATATACTATTCTCCAGGTAGCTCAAACTACTATATGGGTGATTTGGAAAATAACGAGGATCACCAGAATGGTTTCCCTAATGCTTTAATTATTGAACGGGCTGGTAGACTTACTAGTAATAGATTAGTCCGTGCAGATGAATTACTTGATAAGTACTCTATTAAATTGATAAGTTGGGATTCTGACCCACCAATCAAAAATACGTTTTCTAATTGATTCGTCAAACCGTCTTGCGTCCATCGCTTGGCGGTTTTCTTCTTATCTGCCGCTGTATCACCCATAAAATCCTGAATTCCAAGAGTTGATGGCTCTTATCGAGCATATGGTATTATACGTGATAATGGTAGGATTGAGTGGATAGGAGTTAACAACCCGACTATAGGGCTGTTATCAGAGAGTTGAATATGGCTTATTTATTGCAAGGAGGATTAGTATGGCATGGAGGCATATTGTTCTTGAGGCGACTTGTTTATACGGCGACGACGATGAACATCAAAACTCTAAATGTTGCAAAGGTAACATAGGCATCCAGTGTTTATCTTACAATGAAGAGGGTAATCAAATTTGTCCCAGTTTAGTGTTCGGTAAAAGTAGGACATCTGTTATTGCAACCGATAAAAATGGTAATGCTGTAGACTCTTCTGCGTTTTGGACGGATGAAAAATTAAGTCCTGAAGAATGGGTGAGAAGAGAGGAGAAGTGGCTAGATGAGAAGAGAAGGCTAATGAATATGGATAGTAAGTAATATTAGTTGCTAATAAAAAGTAGGGTGAGAGGAAGATCCAAACCGGATGGGAAGCTCGGATACGTGTTAATTCATGACCATCCACAATCTAAATTATTCCCAGGACCATGGTATCCTGAAGGTGGAAAATAGACTTGGGAGGAACAATGGCTAAGTATTCAATATTAGATGACGATAGCAATTTAGTTGTGGGAACGTGCGTAGACATCTTGGGGCTTTCAGGAGAATGTACTTCAATCGAGGAAAACGAATCTTTCCACAAAATCATACTGCAGGACTTTAAAATAACGCAATCATTTAAGGAATATTGTATTAAGACGAAATCCGGTGTAATAAATATTCATTTAGGTATCAATGATGTAAATGGAGATTCTATAGGTTCGTATTATTTCTCCTTAAAAGACCCACTATACTTTCATAAACGCGTGCCTGAAAATAAAGAAAATTATCTCGAACTAATTGGAACACTTTTAACAAAGGCGTCAAAAGAAGCCTTAGTGATTTGGGAGGAATGGAGACATTCTCCTCCTGCATCCACTAATCTATGGTCTAATCTTACAGATCAACAAAGAGAAGGATGGTTAGAGGTGGCACGTTTATATATTAAGAGAAGTTCTAATCAACATGATGAAAGACATGGAGTATATACTTTTGATGCAACTTACGTAAAGGATTCATCTTCTTTCTTTTGCGCTTTAGGAGAGGCAATTAATGGTCCAGGCGGGTATTTTGGCTTTGATTTAATGAGTCTAGAGGATTGTCTTTGTGGTGGCTTTGGTGTAGTTCCGCCACTTACCCTTAATTTGCGAAATGATAGTGATTTTTTTGAAACAGATAGTGTTTTTTTAACACAACTAAACGGAATTTTTACAGATAAACAAGTGGAAATAGTTAGACCCTCTGTTTGAGTAAGGCACTAAATACTAGACAATCCATTTTTACTGACGTGGAACCTCCATGGGCGTCAGTTTGGTTAATATCTTCTGTTTTAAATATGATAAAGTGATTCATTGTTTTCTTCGTAGTTTTTTTCGTGTCAGTATTCTTACATAAACCCAAGAAGCAAGTATCGTTAATGTAACTCCAAAAATTAAGATATACCCATTATAAAATAATGAATTTGTATATTGATTAACCCAGCCAAAGCGATAAACAATTGAACCCTTTTCATTTGTAAATCCATTTAAATTATGCTCTAATAAGTGAATTTTTCTTCCTTCAGCAAACAACATTAGAATTACAATAATGATCAGACTTGAGGGTATAATGCCTCTTGAAAATTCAAAAGATATCTTCTTGAAATATTCTGCAGATGCAAAAAACAAAAACACTAAAAAGATGATAAGGACTAGTAGGCCTAGAAATACCGCAATGATCCCTGGTTTCCGTTACCTGAAATTGCATCTCCAGTTTTATGCTTAAACGTTGTAAAATCGACTGCAAAAATACAAAGTAGGTTCAGTACCAACAAAATCAAAGTAGCCAAATACTTATTTTTCACAATAAACACCTCCAGAAAAAAAGAATGCTCCGCTAGTTCGAGCTATTTCTTAGCGGAGCTCATTCTACCAACTAACCACCCAAATTGGGCACGGGATGTCTATACGTAAGATGTGCGTGGAAAACGACGACGAAATCAGCTAATAAAACAGATCGTCCTGAACGATTATTTGAGATCCTGATATTATAACCCAAGTCGCGGACGGTTTATCAATGAGGATACGTATGAAGGGCAGATATATAATCCGCTGAGTGTGATTTATATACTTATACATTGAATAACCCAATTAATGGAATTGACTCTAGCGGCCATAATAGTTATTTGTTTTATGAACCAATAGATTGGTCTGGTCAGGTTAAATCTGAGGCGTAACGCTTAACGAAGCTCTATGGAACACCAATTCATTTGCCTCCCATTTCAAATACTAAAGTATTTAAAGAAAATTGGAATCGGATGGGCGGATATGATTCTAAAGGAAATAAAATAAACAGTGAAGGTGTTTCTTTGCTATTCCATGGGCATCCAGCAACTATTATTATTGATGCAGAAAATAAGCAATATGTTACAACAAATCCAGAAGGAAAAACATATGAATCTGGCACTCCGGCATTATATATCGGAAGTTTAAATTATAAGACATTTATTGAGCTGGATGTATTAACTTGCAATGGTGGAAATATTAATTATACAAATAATACAGCAATCACTTTCTTAGAGAACAATAATATTCAAAAAGTCACTGCCTGGGACGGTGAACTTGGTTATACCAAAAGAGGGAACACTTATACCCCAAGATTAGGAGGAATCAATGGTCATTTTTCATAAAATGGATGAAGGGCGCACCTCGGCTTCCTGTAGGAGAAGTGAAATATACTAAAAATTCAAAGGGTTATATTACTGTTGATTACAATTCGCCTGAATCTTGATGAGAATAACGTAATAATTTTAGGGGGGGTACGTATCAAACGAAGACTATTAATATTACTTAGCTGCGTGATGATTGTCTCAGTATTTCTTTACTTGCACTATTATGTAAAGAAAAATTATATAGATGTAACTTTGGTGAAAGAAGTACAGGTTGATGAGGAATTACCAGGAACGTGGTGGGGGTTTGTCTTTAATGCTGAAGGAAATAGCTTGGTAGAACAATATAACTTAGAATTACCAGCAATGGATTATAAAAAAAATATAATTCTAGTCTCTGGAGGGAGAAAGGTGGATAGTCTTTGGTATAGAAAATACAGTAAATTACTAACAAAATCGCACTATAATAATCCTTATCTTGGAAGTGTTAAGTTAGATAAATCATTACACTCACATACTATATACATCTATAAAATGAAGAAAATAAATATTTTAGACGATGAATATGGTTACTAAGATCTAGCAACGTGATGCCGAATAGACAAAGTACATGGATACTTATGAAGGGCAGATTGATAATCCGCTGAGTTTGAATTTGTATACGTGCGTGGAAAAGAATTCTTTAATTCATGTTGGCCCAAGTGGGCATATTCCTACTCAGCTAGAAGCTGCAATGATGGCAAACAAAGTTTATAGTGCTGAGAAAGAAAAAAAGATGCTCTTTCAGGTAGGAGTAATTTTGTCGATTTAAGTGATTGGACGTTCAAAAGGTGGAGCTGAGGCAGCAGCAAATGTAGTGGCAACGAATAACAAGAGTATCATATTCAATCCTTCGACTGTAAAACTAAAGGAATAAAGGTTTGATTCTTCCAATTATAAAACCAGCCTTACTGCATTTATTGTAAAAGGAAATGTACTAATGGTGTAGAAGGAGGGGTCAATAAACCAATCGGCAAAGCGGTATGTTTACCTCACAATATAGAGGAGGAGGGATTTGTAGAAAACAAGTATGTATGACAATATACGAAATCACTCGATGCATGCAGTTATGAATGCATTAAAGGAAGCTGGTTATAAATGAAAAGGAACCCACTTTCAATTGTCATTATTTCTGTGACGGTTATTATCGCAATTGTGCTATATATTACTGTATTGCCGTGGCTTATGATATTTATAGGAAGCTTCTTTTTGCCGAGTCCTCCACGTCCCGAAGTAACCTATGGTGAGTTTCCTTTCCGTCTAGAATATGAAATTAACGGTAAACGAAAGGTTATTCAAGATACCTTAATCTGTGAGTATGATGGCATTGGTATAGATGAAGGAAGGGGGAAATATCGGGAATGGAAAGAGCGTTTAGCCAGCGGGAATCACAATATAATGTTGCTTAAGGTTAATGACACGAAAGAAATATATTACTACCCGGGTTCCGCTAAGTATTATATGGGGGATATGAAAGAAGGTGTAACGTATACACAAAGTTTTCCTAATGCAAGATATTTTGAAAAGTATACGGACGGAAGTACCAGAGATGGTATCATTCTTGCAGATGAATTACTTACAAAATACAATATAAAATTGATTAGTTGGGAATATACTCCGCCCATTAAAAATAACTTTTCTAAAAAGCGATGGATTCTTTTTTAGAGTCAGGGGAATGTAGGCGCTTGTGGAGTATGTTCCGGCATTAATTTTAGCGCTCATACCAATTGAAGTAATTAAAATAGGGGGTAAAGTGGAAGCATTATTAGCTTGTATTCTAATAAATATAGTTGCTTGGCTTAGATTTAAAGTGTTTGGCATCAGAAAAATTACGTTAGCATTAATAGTAATAAATACATCAGCGCTACTTTTAATGATTGTTTCTGTGGGAATTCAATTTCCACTTTTAGTCTGTCAGCTTATATTTATAGCAGTTTATCTGATAATTTTATCGAAAACAATATAGCATTGTGTCGTCAAACCTCCATCGGCGTCAGCTAGTTAAGATTCAAAGTGAGTCAGAAATAGAATATCGAAATGAGTTTGTAATATACGCAGTGACAGTGAGGGGTACACTTCTAATTGGAAGATCAAAAAAATTTAGAAGGTGAAGGATAACCTTGTTTATAAAATTTATCCAAACGGGTGTACTTGGAGTAATTTCAATAGGAATGGAAAGAAGATTTATAGAGACTTTACTGGGAAAACCGCAAGATATCTCTGTTTCAAAGAAACCAATCACAGTAAAGTACGGATCGATGCAGTTATCATTTCCGAGTGACAACCCGAACGAAAAACTGGAGTCAATAAACATTTACTTTGATGAAGCTATAGAATTTCCTGAACAGTTGTTTTTTGAAGGATGGATACCAAGCAGGGGAACAATCATAAAAGAGTTTGTTCGAAAGACTGAAACTTTTAATATTAAATTGATGGAAGATCCAAAACACACCCTTAAGAATTTTCAAGTTGGGCTTAAGTCAGAAGCAGAAGTGATTGTAATATTTGTTGTTGAGGGAGGATTAGAGAAACTTAATAGTGTACACTTAAGTAAACTTTAATCTCATGTTTTTTTTCAACAAGGAAGGGACTGAGGTTCCAATTCATCGAAAAACGACCGCACTCGCTGATAGCACCCAATGTACGGGAGCAGGATTTGAGTGTGTAAAATAGTTTGTGTAAACCCCTAAACCCAGTAAAATGGAAGTAATAGAAAGTTTGGGAGAACACATGGGAAGCGACCTGAAGAACCGCGGTGTTCAGGACATCCTCATCATCTGCGTAGATAATCTGAGTGGCTTCTCCGAGGCGATTTCCGCCTGTTATCCAAAGACCGAGATTCAGAAGTGTATCATTCACCAGATCCGAAACTCCAACCGTTACGTGTCTTACAAAGATCTCAAGAAAGTTACCTCTGATCTCAAACCGATTTACAAGGCAGCAACCGAGCAGGGAGCGCTTCTTGAACTGGATCGCTTTGAGGAAGTCTGGGGTGCCAAGTACCCGCTCATTGTCCGTTCCTGGCGAAACAATTGAGAGGAGCATTCGACTTTCTTCAAGTACACGCCCGAGATTCGCAAGCTGATTTACACGGCCAACATGATTGAAAGCTACCACCGGCAGCTTCGTAAAGTGACCAAGGGAAAAAGCATGTTCCTACGGATGAAGCGCTGCTGAAAATGCTCTATCTGGTTACGATGGATGTCACCCGCAAATGGACGGGCCGGGTACAAAATTGGGGCCAAATGCTGCTTCAGTTCTCCTTCCTCTTCCCGGAACGAGTTGGTAACCATCTGCGTTAAGCCGCCAAATCCCCCTCGGGGGATTTCCTTGTTAGGAGTTTACACAAAGTTATTGACAGACCCTATAACGACATAATGTAAGGTGTTATTTTGGCTTTGAAAGATACGCTTTTTCAAGGTCTTTTCTTTATACACCTCCTACGCTAGTAAAACGCTTGTTTAAATTCAATTCTTCAATTGGTCCGTTCTTCGTTAAATTGATGTGTTATTTGCTCTAGTTATAGTAGTTATAGCAAAGGGTTCGGATATGAGAATTTTCAATGCAGGCTCTGCACGATACCCTGAAGCTGCAAACAAAGCGACTCGTTTACAAAATAAGGATGATGTAAATGGCATTGAATAAAGGCAGGAGAGTGAAGCGAAAAGTAATCTCTATTACATTATGTGTATTAATAATTCCGATATTGTTGAACTTTGTTCCGATAAAGTTTGCAATTAAACCCGAAGATGCACAGCAAAAATTAAAAACCGACATAATTCAATTAAACTAAAAAGGAAATATACTTAAATCTATTCCTAGTACAGTGAGACCTAAGTATTGGCTCAACAGGCTTGATGAATGATTTAAAGACTCGGTGAGCAATAGATCTAGCTCAATAAAATAGTTACGTCAATTACAAGTCGATCTCCCTGAGAAGTTAATTAACGACACAATTTCTTTTATAATGCCTATTGGCATTGTTACAATGGGATTTGGGACTGTGATTTATAACAAAGATAATCCTTCATTACAAAAAAAGTTAGCTATAGGACTTTCAATTATCGTGGTTATTTTCATCTATTTTTTTCTTCTCCTTATACTTTTTAAATAACTTAACGTTAAATTAGGGATCAAATAAATTAAAGGGTAGAAGGTTAGTCAATAAACCAATAAGTCAAACCGTTATTTAACTTAACAATATGGGGGAGGTTCGAGGGATTAGGGGAAAACAAGTATGTATGACAATATACGAAATCACTCGATGCATGCAGTTATGAATGCATTAAAGGAAGCTGATTATAAATGAAAAGGAACCCACTTTCAATTTTCGTTATTACGGTGACGGCAATTATCGCGATTGTGCTGTATATAACCGTATTGCCGTGGCTTATGATATTTATAGGGAGTTTCTTTTTGCCGAGCCCTCCACGTCCCGAAGTAACATACGGTGAGTTTCCTTTCCGTCTAGAATATGAAATTAACGGTAAACGAAAGGTTATTCAAGATACCTTAATCTGTGAGTATGATGGCATAGGCATAGATGAAGGCAGGGGAAAATATCGGGAATGGAAAGAGCGTTTAGCCAGCGGGAATCAAAATATATCGTTGCTGAAGGTTAATGACAAAAAAGAAATATATTACGATCCGGGCCCTGCTCAGTATTATATGGGTGATATGAATGAAGGAGTAACATATACACAAAGCTTTCCTGATGCAAGTTATTCTGAAAAGTATGCGGATGGAAGTGCTAGTGAAGGTATTATATTTGCAGATGAATTACTTACGAAATACAATATAAAATTGATTAGTTGGGATTACACTCCGCCCATTAAAAACAAGTTTTCTGCAACGAAAAGACGATGGAATATCTTTTAAAGAAAAGAGTTGTCTGTAACGAACGTGTTGATCTCATAGTTCTATAAAGTGGTATGGGCGCGTTATAGGCAATCTAATTTTATTTAAAGTAACAATGTCGACCACATGTGAGTCTCAGACTTCATGTGGTCTTTCTTTTTGGAAAAGTAATTGACATCCTGAATTTAGCGATTTTTTAATTGTGCACGTAAGGCATACAGGGTATGGAAATAATTTAGGATTACGATTTATTGCAGTTTATACGGTGATTTTGCTCAAAACAAAATAGTGGTGTAGTTTTGTAATCACTTAAGTATTCACACTAACTGTCACTTTTGAAAAATAAAAGGCCAGCCGCCACAGCGACTGGCCTTCCACCTTTTTAACTAATCTCCACTTACTTCCCCACAGCCCGCAACCGATACGTGCAGCTGGCAAAATCCCCGCGCAGGTCCGAAACGACCAAGCCGATCCGCATCAACCGGTCGCCGCCGAAGCGAGCGCCGTCAAAAGCCGGATGGAAAGGCGCGTCACCCTCAGCTTCAGCAGAAGCACCTGTCTCGATGACATATTCCTGCTGCGGGTCCAGTCCTTTCAGCATCAGCCGGCGGATTGGTCCGTTTGGCTCGCCGAGTACCCGGAAGTAAGCGACAAATGCTTCGCTGCGGTCTTCGCTGACGAACATCCAGGCGGTATCGCCTTTGCCTTCGAACGGGCTTTGGAGCCGGTACAGGTCGCCCTGCTGCACCAAAGAACGGATTTCTTTGTACTGGGCGATTTGCTTGGCTGCCAGCCGTTTTTCCGCATCGGTAAAATGGGTCAGGTCAAGCTCATAGCCGAAGTTACCGCTCATAGCGACGTCCCCGCGGATTGCAAGCGAAGTGATCCGGTCAACCTGGTGGTTCGGAACCGCCGATACGTGCGCACCCATGCTGCTTGCCGGATACACGATACTTGTTCCGTACTGGATTGCCAGTCTTTCGATGGCATCTGTATCGTCGCTGGTCCACGTTTGCGGCATGTAATAGAGCATCCCCGGATCGAAACGTCCGCCGCCGCCCGAGCAGCTCTCGAACAAAATGTCAGGGAAGCGGGAAGTCAGGCGCTCCATCAGATCGTATAGGCCCAGCATGTAGCGGTGGGCGGTTTCTTTTTGGCGTTCGGCTGGTGCGGCTGCCGAGGCGATTTCCGTCATGTTGCGATTCATGTCCCATTTTACGTACGTGATCGGGGCACTGGAAAAAACAGCGCTCAGCGTCTCGTAGAGATAATCACACACTTCCTTGCGGGACAAGTCCAAAATCAGCTGGGTACGGGCTTCCGTCCGCCGCCGTCCTTCGGCGTGCAGGCACCAGTCGGGATGGTTGCGGTAAAGCTCGCTGTCCGGCGACACCATTTCCGGCTCGACCCATAATCCGAACTGGAGTCCTTCCCTGTTAACCCGGCCGGCCAGCTCGGCCAGTCCTCCCGGCAGTTTGCGGCTGTGCTCGAACCAGTCGCCAAGCGAGTTGTCGTCATTGTCGCGTTTGCCAAACCAGCCGTCGTCAAGCACAAAGAGCTCAATGCCCAGCGGTCCCGCTTCTTTAGCGATGGCCTCGATTTTGTCCGCATCGAAGTCAAAATACGTCGCTTCCCAGTTGTTTACGAGGATTGGACGCTCTTTGTCGCGGTGAACGCCCCGGCACAGCCGTGTCCGATACAGCCGATGGTAAGTGCGGGACATGCCGCCAAGCCCTTCACCCGAATACACAAGGACCGTTTCCGGCGTCTGAAAAGATTGTCCCGGTTCCAGCAGCCAAGAAAAATCAAACGGGTTGATCCCGATCGACACGCGGGTCTGTCCAAATTGCTCAACTTCAGCCTCCGCCGCGAAGCTGCCGCTGTACACCAGGCTGAAGCCGTATACGTCTCCATAATCTTCAGTGGCCTCCGGACGAAGAAGCGCAAGGAACGGATTCATCATATGGCTGCTGGAGCCGCGCCGGCTTTCAAGACGCAGAGCACCCGGTCCAAGGTGGCGGCGCTGCACATGGCGTTCACGAGCCCAGGCACCAGAGAGGAACAGGGCGTCATAGTTCGAATCGGCAAAATCGACGGATGCGCTCATCGCCTGCTCCAGACGAATCGGAGCGCCGCCTTTATGTTCAAACCGCGCGGAGCGGGTGATCGCGGAATGATTGGCAAACACGGTATACAGCAGGGTAACCGTCAGCCCAGCCAGATCGTCGGTCAGCACAAGCTCCAGGGTCGAAGCTTCATCGTCGGACTCCGTGTAGACCGAAGGAAGTCCGTCCAGCGCTGGTTTACCCTGAGTTACACGGTAACCAGCATATTTTAGCTCCGTAATCCGGCTGCCGTTATCCAGCATGACCTGATAGGCCGGCTGCCGGAAATCGCTGGTTCCGTACTGCGGATATTCCTGCGGCAGCGTGTCAAGCGATACTTTGTGGTTGGTTGGAACAGGATTCGGCGAAAAAGAGCAGCGGGTGCGCAGCTCCAGCGCGCTTGCCAGACTGCTGTCGTGACGCAGCTGCGCTCCCCAATACACGTGGGCGGGATACCCTTCTACAAGCTGAATGATATAGCTGGAGTCCTTGGACTGCAGATGAAAAAGACCAAGCGTTTCGTCAACATGAATATTCATCAAATTCACTCCTAAACGGAAAAATGGCCTTGCGCTTCCAGTACGATTGTACGGTTAGTTATCTTGCATTACGTTATTAAACTATGCCTTGTGCGCATGCAGGCGGTGTGTTTTATCCTTACATCAGGTCCACTGCCAGGTGCACCGCCTGTAACTTTAATGTTCCCCTCAAAAAGCTCAGCAGCTTAGGTTCTTCCGCCAAGTCCCCGCATTTACTTCATGCTTTTTCCGGGGCCGCTGCGGTGCTGTTCCGGACCACAAGCTGCGTTCCGATAATCGAGTGTGACGGGGCTTCGCGGCCCTCGAACCGTTCCGCGAGCAGCTGGACGGCGGCTTTGCCCATCTGTTCGGGATAAGCGCGCACGGTGGTCAGCGGCGGCTGCACATAAGCGGCCATCTCGATGTCATCGAAGCCGACGATGCTCATCTGCTCCGGTACGGCGATGCCGTGTTCGTGAAGGGCACGCAGCGCACCGATCGCGAGCGGGTCGCTTGCCGCAAAGCAGGCTGTCGGGCGGATGGGTCCGGACAGCAGGTCCGTCATCATCCGGTAGCCGTCCGAGCTGCTCCAGCCGTTGGTCCGGACAAGCTCCGGACGGAACAACCCATACTCACGCATAACCCGTTCAAAATGCTCTTTACGCTGCTCGTTTACATCATTTTCTTTATGCTCCCCATACGAGCGCTCCCCGCCAAGAAACGCAATCTCGCGGTGTCCAAGCCCAAATAAATGGCCAAGCGCTTGTTCCACAGCCTGCCCGAAGTGCAGCTGAACGGAATCGTATACAGTTTGTCCCTGCAGGTGTCCCACGAGGCTGTTGGTCAGCCCCTGCTGGTGTTTCACGTGGCTATCAGTTAGCCCTTGCTGGTGGCCCACGTGGCTATCGGTCTGCCCCACGAGTGTATCAGTCAGCCCTTGCTGACGGCCCACAAGGCTATTGGTCTGTCCCACGAGTCTATCAGTCAGCCCCTGCAGGTTACCCACGAGGCTATTGGGCTGCTGTCCCTGTTGATGACCCGCTAGGCTATCGGTCAGCCCCTGCTTGTGGTCCACGTTGATACCGGACTGCTCCTGCTGATGATCAACGAGAATAATAGTGCTTTTGTCGGCATGGAACCGGTCGAGACCCTCTGCATCGACTGCGCCTACCACGATCAGGCCGTCGCTGTCCCGGGGGATCATGGCGGGTGTGCGTCCGCGAAGCGTCTGACCAAGCTCCAGCCCCAGCTCCTCGCAGCGGAGCTCGATGCCCCGGCGGATCGAAGCGTAAAACGGGTCATCCCGTTCTTCCTCAATCGAGCACCACAGCAGTAGGGTGACCGTTTTTCCCGCTTGCTTTGTCGCCCGCTTCAGCTGCTTCAGCCGGGCCGGCTTGTAGCCAAGCTCTTCAGCCACCGCAAAAATCCGGGTCCGGGTGTCCTCGCTAACAGACAGCGACAAGTCGTTATTCAGCACTCTGGACACGGTTGCCGGCGATACGCCCGCTTCCTGGGCAATGTCTTTGATCGTAGCCAAGGTGCTCACGCCTTTTTTAGTTAATAAATTTACTAAAACAACGCTTTCATGCTAACATAGACTTCTCTATCTTTCAACTGTCATCTTTTCACCTGACATCTTTACCTAACATCTTTATCTGACATCTTCACCTGACATCTTTACCTGGCATCTTTATCTGACATCTTTATCTGACATCGTTACCTTATCTTTTCAACCGTTATCATCAACCTCATCTTTTAACCGCCAATTTCCATTGCCAAAGTATAGTGGCTTCGGGCTATTATAGTTCTTAAAGTACAGCCTGTACGACTTACGAATTTTATAAAAAAAGAATGCGGAGGGCTGCAGATTGAATACCTCTACACTGCTGCGGAAATGGTTCGGCCGACTGCGTTTCAAAAGCAAAGTCATTGCGGTGTTCATGCCGCTTTTAATCCTGTCGCTGCTGGTGCTCGGCCTGCTGTCGAGCCATGTGTTCAGCAAATCGTTGATTGACCGGACGACCCGCAACGTCGAAAACGAGTCCAAGCTAATCCTGTCCCGGACGGATTATATTTTAAGCAGCACGGAAACCGCGGCCGACATTATGGTCACGAATATTAACCGGTTGTACGAATCGTTTCCGGCGCCGCTGCTCACTCCGCTGGAGCAAAACCGGTTTGCGAATTTGATGCAGAGCAGGCTGTCCACCGACCTGTCGATTTTTAAGGAGGCGGATGCGGCCGTTTTTGTAAGCCGGGACAACCGGATTTATACCTCTTACACATCGGACCGGGACGAAAGCGGCCTGCTCGCCAGCGGAATGCTGGAGCGGGTCAAGGACGCCGAAAGCTATGGAACGGACCATTGGTTTGAGATGGAACAGCGGGATTTTTTGACGCCCGATCCGGCTTCCCCGGTGTTAACCCTCGGCAAAATGGTTATCAATATCGATACCGGCGACACCTACGGAACCCTGTTCCTATTGGTCCAAGAGGACAGGCTGTCGGCCGATTTGCAATCCGGCGATCCCGCGTCGCCCAAAGCGTATTATTTTGTGGACCATAGCATGCGGATCGCGTCGGCCGCGGATAAGGACAGCCTGCTGAAGCCGGTGAACGAAAAAATGGCGGCGGCGCTGGAACACAAGGCCGGTGACGAAGGGGGCCGTAATCAAAGTTTTTCGTACCAGGAAGACGGCAACCTGATTACAGTCAGTCCGTTTGACCGGATGGATTGGAAGCTGGTGCATGTCGTGTCCCTGAAGCTGCTCACCGCTGACGTCAGCGAAAATGTCCGGTTGACGTTCCTGATCGGCGCCCTTTGTCTCGTGTTTTCCTGGCTGGGGGCCAACCTGCTGTCCCGGATGGTGGTCAGCCCGCTCGAGCAGCTTACGCGTGCGATGCGGAAGGTGGTATCCGGTGATCTGAACCCGGTGGCGCCGGTGCGGACCGAAGACGAAATCGGTACGATTGCGGAGGCGTTCAACTACATGGTTGAGCGGGTGCAGGAGCTGCTGCAGAAGATAACGCAGGAGCAG
The DNA here is from genome assembly GCF_046543445.1 of Paenibacillus nanchangensis. Classification (NCBI taxonomy): domain Bacteria; kingdom Bacillati; phylum Bacillota; class Bacilli; order Caryophanales; family Paenibacillaceae; genus Paenibacillus; species Paenibacillus nanchangensis. The sequence goes on along the minus strand of NZ_JBHOFD010000039.1, from coordinate 6,180 downwards.
AACCGCAAGCGGGAATTTGAGCTGGCGCTGATCAGCGCGCAGATTAAGCCGCATTTTTTATACAATACGCTCGACACGATTTATGTTCTGAACGAGCTGGACCGCAACGAGGAGGCGCGGGATACGACGAAGGCTTTGGCGGATTTTTACCGGATGGTGCTGAACAAGGGCAGGGAACTGATCATTTTGGAAAAAGAAGCCCAGATCACCGACGACTACCTGGCGATTATGCAGATCCGCTATCCCGATGTGTTCCGGTACGAGCTCGATATCCCGGCGGAGCTGGCGGGCACGCCGATTCCTAAGCTGTCGCTGCAGCCGCTGGTGGAGAACGCGATTTATCACGGGCTCAAGACGAAAGGAACCAAAGGTTTTATAAGCATTCAGGCCTTCGTCCGGGACGGCAGCGTGGTCGTGCGGGTGGAGGATAACGGAATTGGCATGGAAAGCGCGCAGGTTGAAGCGATCATGTCGGGACATTCGCCGGAAGAGGATACCCGGTCGATTGGCACGTACAGCGTGCAGCAGCGGCTGCATTTGTATTTTGGGCCCGGCTACGGATTGTCGGTTCAGAGCCGTCCAGGAGAAGGAACGGTGGTGGAGCTGGTGCTGCCCATGCTGGGAAAAGGGGGAGGAATAACGGATGTATAAAGTGATGATTGTTGATGACGAGCCGCTGTTCCGCGATTTTTTACGGATCAAAATGGATTGGGCGCACCACGGGTTCGAGGTCTGCTGCGAAGCAAGAAACGGGCAGGAGGCGCTGCAGGAAGCAGAGAAACATCATCCGCATCTTGCGCTGGTCGATATCAACATGCCTTTTATGGACGGGATTGAGCTGGCGGGCCGGCTGAAAGCCAAATTCGAACGGATCGTGATTGTGTTTATCTCCGGCCATAACGAATTCGAATATCTGCAAAAAGCGGTCCGGACGGGGGTGCAGGACTACCTGCTGAAGCCGTTCAACAAAGAGGAAATGACCGCGATGCTGGAACGCATCCGGCCCAAGCTGCCGAAGCTTGCGCTTAAGGACGCGGAGCCTGAAGGCAAAGGCAGGGGAGGAGAACAGGTGCCGGCGCAGGACCTGCTGGATCTTGGGCATTTTCGCGATACGATTGTGCTTGGCCTGCGGATGAAGGATGGCGACACGCTGGAGGAGCTGCGCAAAGCGGTCCGCCAGCTTCGGACGCATCCGTGGGGAGACGAATATACCAATGCGATGATGATGGGGTTCGTGTCGCTGGCGCTGTCGTATGCGGCGGAACGCGGCATTGCGTATGACCGGGTCTGGGAGACGGAAGACGACCGGGCGCCATACGATCGGCTGCGCAGTCTTCAATCGTGGGAAGAGGCCGAAGAGTGGATGCTTGCCCTGTACCGGAGGCTGATCCAGCTTACGGCGGATATCCGGCCGACCAAAGCCTCCAATCTGTTTGCCGCAGCTATTGCCTATATCGAACGCCATTACGCGGATAACGAGCTGTCGGCGGAGCAGGTGGCGGGCGGCGTGTTTGTTGACCCGAGTTATCTGCGCCGCGTTTTCCGTAAGGAATCGGGTTACTCCATCGTGGATCACATTACCCATATCCGGATGAAAAAAGCGCGGGAGCTTCTGCTGGAAGGCAACCGGAAGCTGACCGAAATTGCGGAAAGCGTCGGGTACAGCGACCCCGGTTATTTCAGCAAAAGCTTCAAAAAGCGCTTTGGCATGACGCCAACCGAATACGAGCAGCTGGTGAAGCGGTAAGTCTGCGGCGCTGTATATGCGGCGCTGCGGGTGCCCTCTGTGAACGGTGTGTTGTATACGCTGCACCGTACCTGGTCAACTGGCACAGTATACCAGCCGCCCCAGCCATCCTAACCCGCCTTAAGGCGCGACCGAAAGCCGCCTTGAGGTTTTTTATTCCTTCGGATGGGCTTGAATAGGATTGGCTTGAATCGGATTGAACCGAATAGGATCGAATCGATCGGATGGGATTGAGCGGATGGGATTGTCCCGTTTATTCCCGGTTGTGCCCGTTTTGTTCGTTAAAATGAAACGGGGTCCCGGGCTATAATGTGGAGGAGAAAGACGAAAGACCTAAACACCCGCAAAATTAGACAAGGGGGATGTACCATATGAACAAAAACCGCAAACGTTTACAGGCATTGGCTTTAACACTTACGATGTCGCTTGCGCTCGCCGCATGCGGCGGAGGGGGAAACAACGAAGCGTCAGGCACGAAGGCAACTGAGCAGGCCGGAGCGGCCGACGGCGCCGTGAAGCTGAAGGTGTATGCGCAGCATTTTGACGCCGATACCAAAGGGCCGTTCGATTATGCGGTGGCGGAGCTGAAAAAAGAAATGCCGAATGTCGAAATCGACCTGGACCCCGCGGTGCAAGACGGTTACCAGAAGCTGAAGACTTACGCGGCAACCGGAAATATGCCGGACATTTATTTTACCGACTGGCCGACGCTGCAGACCTTCGCGAAATCGAAAAACGTTGAGGTGCTTGACGATTACGAGACGACCACCCAGTTCAAGGGCAACTTGAATCCCGGCGTGGAATCGAAGCTGATTGCACCGGACGGCCACATATACGCTTACCCGGATACCGGCATTGAGTTCCAGGTCATTTACTACAACAAGTCAATTTTCGACAAGGTGGGTATTACGACGCCAATCAAGACCATCGATCAAATGGCCGAAGCATCCAAAAAACTGAAGGAAGCCGGGTACATCCCACTCTCGATTTTTGCCAAAGAAAAATGGATTACCAGCGCGCTTTATAACGGACTGGTTACGCGCGAACAGCCAAAAGGCTTCGGCGCCCTGGATCAGGCCGACGTAAAAGAGCTGCCGGAGGCGTTTGTAACGGCCGCCCAACAGCTGAAGCAGCTGCAGGAAGCGGGATTGTTTGACGCCAATGCGACGAACACCAACTATGACCAGGCTTCTTCCCTCTTTTATCAAGGCAAAGCGGCCATGTTCGTAAACGGCCAATGGGAGATCTACAGCTCGCAGGAGAAGCTGGGCGACCAGGTTGACTGGATGTACTGGCCGGCCAAGGATGAAGCGACGTACGAGCAGTCCAAGTATTTTGTAGCCGGTTCTGGCGCTCCGCAGGGCTATGCGGTGTCCCCTGGCAGCGAAAACAAGGAAACCGCCATTAAAGTTGCCGCATTCCTGGCTTCGAAATCCGCTGAATACCGCTATACCCAGCTCGGCAGCCCGATCATCTCGCCAAAAACGGACAAGCCAATGGCTTCGGACGTGCCGGCCATGATGCAGCGTGTAGCGACCGAACTGCTGCCGAACACCAAGGAATACGCGGTGATGCTGAACAACACGCAGATTCAGAACGCATTAAACGACAACACCCAAAGCATGCTGGTTGAAGGATTCAAGACGGAGGATTTTGTTGCGAACCTGAACCGGGCGCTTGAAAAAGAACACAAATAATTTGCTTGGCTAAACAGACCCCCGGGGCGAACGCCACCGGGGGTCGCCCTTACCGGAGAGGAGGAACACTTACGCATGAATAAATATTTGGGAAATAAACCGGCATTGGCGCTGTTTCTGCTCCCTGCCTTGATTTTGTACAGTGTGATCCTGATTTACCCTGTCCTGCAGGGCGTCTTCCGCAGCTTTTATGAATGGGACGGGCTCAGCACCGCCGAATTTATAGGGTTCGGCAATTACCGCGATCTGTTTTCAGACCCGCTGCTCGCCACCTCGCTGAAAAACGGGCTGCTGTTCGCCCTGGTGCTTGTGGTATTCCAGATTGGACTGGGCACCGTGCTCGCTTTGGTCTGTGCCGATCCGCGCACCCGGGGCCGGAAGCTGCTCAAAACGGCATATTTTATCCCGGTTGTGCTGTCGGTGACCGTAGTGTGCCAGCTGTGGATCGCCATGTATGACCCGACCAATGGTCTCATTAACCGGCTGTTCGAGCTTGTGGGGATTCCTTATCAGCAAAACTGGCTGACCTCGCCTACACAGTCGATTATCGCGATTGCATTTGTTAACGCCTGGCAGTTCATGGGGTACCAGTTTGCGCTGCTGTACGCCGGGGTCAAATCGATTCCGGAGGATTATTTTGAGGCGGCGACGATCGACGGCTGCAGCAAATGGAGAGCGCATCTGCACGTTACGCTTCCTTTAATGAGAGAAACCTACAAGTTTTGTTTTATTATCGCCATTACGTCCGGCATCGGGGCGTTTGTCCAGATGCTTATTATGACCAACGGCGGTCCGGGCACAAGCAACTATACGCTGACCTTCATGATTTACCGCTATGCTTTTATGGAAAGTAACTATGGTTATGCATGTGCTGTATCGGTCCTGCTTGTTCTGATCTCGCTGGTGGCGACGGTAGTGATCAACCGGATCTTTGACCGCGGGCAGACCGCGTAGAGACAGAATAGCAGGCGGAAAGGAGAACAACATGAATAAAAGTGCTTGGAGCAAGTTTGGACAGAAGGCTTTGCAAATTCCGTTGTGGTTGTATTTTATCGTGTCCGTATATCCGCTGGTGTGGATGATTTCCTACTCGCTGAAAAATAACGACGAAATCTTCGTCACGAACCCTTTCGGCTTGCCGACGCATTTCCGGTTCGAAAATTATGTGAATGCCTGGACGCAGTTCAACATTCCCCGTTACTTTATGAACAGTCTGGTCGTCTCGGTAATCTCAACGCTGTTTATTTTGCTGCTGGCGCTGATGTTTGCTTTTGCCGTAGCCCGTATGCAGTGGAAATTCCGCTCGGCGGTAAGGACGTATATGGTTGTCGGCATGTTTATGCCGCTGCAGGTCATCATGATCCCGCTGGCGATCCTGGTCCGGGATCTCCATCTGACCAACACGTACGGAGCGCTGGTGATTCCTTATATCGCCATCGGGCTGCCGTTCTCGACCATGGTGTTCTACGGCTTCCTGACCGGGATTCCAAAAGAGATTGAAGAAGCCGCCTGCATGGACGGCGCCAGCATTTACCGGCTGTTTGCGCAGGTGATTTTGCCGCTGGCCGCTCCGGCGATCGCTACAGTTGCGATTTTTCAATTCCTGAACAACTGGAACGAATTCACCTTGGCGTATATCCTGATCTCGGATGAAAATATGAAAACCCTCCCGCTGGGCCTGCAGTTCTTCCAGGGTTCGTACAGTACCGACTGGGGCGCGATGGGCGCTGTCATGACGATTGCTTCGCTGCCGATGGTGCTGCTGTACCTGCTGCTGAGCGAGCAAGTGGAACGGGCGATGACGGTGGGATCTGCGGTGAAGGGGTAATTTGCGGCGGAGGTTAGTTCCACGGCTGTACCTTGGATTTTGCAGAGAAAAGAAGGCAGTTCGCGAAGCAGAATAAATAAAACGGCTCAGGCCTGAAGGATCCTTTCGGATCTTGAAGGCGTGAGCCGTTTTTTATGAGATTCAGTTTGCAGCCCATGGCTATGCTTTCAGACGATATTTGTTTGCCTATCAGGAGTGAGCAGGTGATAATTTTTTTAGGTTCTATTCTAGCAACTGGCTTAAAAAAGGACGGGGAGCAGCCATGTTTTCTAAAGAGCAAATTGAAGAAATAGATTTACTTAAAGAGTTGTGTCAGGGAGTTTCAGTAGAAGGTAGACCAATTGTATGTTTTGAAGTTTTATCAGATATTGCCCATGGAAAATATGAATTTTCAAAGTTATCTTTGGAAGATTTATTGCTTGTAGAAGAACAACTTCTTGGCTACATAGAATTTTGGGAGAAAGCAGACTGGCTTGATAATCAAATCGTATCTGAGCTGTTGCTAATTATACAAGCTACACTTAATACTGAACGGTCTAAGCATTCCTAGTGATTGTCCGGCATTCTTGGGAGTAGACGCATTTGGACAACAAAACTAGATAAGGCAGTTGCGCTTATCTCTACGTACTCAAACGTGCCCTTTGCACGGATTCCTGGCTCGGGCAGGATAACGTGTACAGGGATTTGTTAATCACTCAACTTTCGCAGCTGGAAAAATGGCTTAGACCCTTGAGGGAGTAAGAAAAATTCAATAGATTTACTTGTATGGACAAAAAACATCTCACTTGTTTGGTACTATGGTCGTGCGGCCAACCATGCCAACAAGAAGGTGCGAACTCCACGTTATAACAACATTCCCTGCCTGAACACAGTCTCGCTTTTCCAAACTTTGGGGGGCATTTTGAAGC
>NZ_JBHOFD010000038.1:0-62497 GCF_046543445.1 Paenibacillus nanchangensis | reverse complement strand
TCCACTCACTCGTTGTTCAGTTTTCAAAGATCAAGCTTCTCGTTCGCTGCCGGTCAATGTCTCATCAGCAACTCTTATACTATATCATGTCCTGAGCAAGAAAGCAAGCTCTTTTTTTGATTTAGTTTTTCGAGCCAGCCAGTGTTTTTCGGCCGGAATAAGAATATACCATGCCTACGAATAAATTGCAAGGCAATTCGCCAAAAATGTTAACTTCCTAATGTACCCACCCCCGCACTGACTCCTACTAAAGAAAAGAACTGCCCTCAGGCAGTTCTCATACTTCTATACTTTTTACTCACACTTCTTTACTGCTGCACTTTTTTTCTTTTTTTATAACTACAGGACAGCTTACTGCGATGCCTGATTCCGCATATGCGGGAACAGCAGTACGTCACGGATAGACGCCGCATTGGTCAGCAGCATCACCAAACGGTCGACACCAATTCCCAGCCCGCCGGTAGGCGGCATGCCGTATTCGAGCGCACGGATGAAATCATCGTCCATTTCATGTGCTTCGTCGTTGCCTTGCGCTTTTTCCTGCAGTTGGGCCTCAAAGCGCTGGCGCTGGTCGATTGGATCATTCAATTCGCTGAAGGCATTCGCATGTTCGCGTGCCACGATAAACAGCTCGAAGCGGTCGGTAAACCGCGGATCTTGATCGTTTTTCTTGGCCAGAGGCGAGATTTCAACCGGATGTCCCGTAACAAAAGTAGGCTGAATCAGCGTCTCTTCGACAAATTGCTCAAAAAACGCGTTCAGGATATGCCCGAAGGTCATGTGTTTCTCTACCGGTACCTTATGTTCCTGGGCCAGTCGGTGTGCTTCTTCATTGGTCATATGAACGCTGAAGTCTACACCCGTCACTTCTTTAACCGCATCCACCATCGACACCCGGCGCCATTCCGGAGTCAAATCCACCTCTTGCCCTTGGTAGTTCAGCTTCTGGGTGCCCAGTACTTCTTGAGCGATATGGGAGATCATATTCTCCGTCAATCGCATGATATCCTTATAGTCCGCATAAGCTTCGTATAGCTCTATCATAGTAAACTCCGGATTGTGCCGGGTGGAGATCCCCTCATTCCGGTAGACGCGGCCGATTTCGTAAACTTTTTCCAGACCGCCGACAATAAGCCGCTTCAGATGCAGTTCAATGGCAATCCGCATGTAAAGCTGCATGTCCAGCGCATTATGATGGGTGATAAACGGTTTGGCCGCAGCGCCGCCTGCAATGGAATGCAGCGTAGGCGTCTCCACCTCAAGGTATCCGTGAGCATCCAGATAACGGCGCATCGACTGGATAATACGAGAGCGGTTGATGAAGGTCTGCTGGACCTCAGGGTTAATGATCAAATCAACATAGCGCTGGCGGTAGCGCAGCTCTACATCTTTGAGGCCGTGATATTTCTCTGGCAGAGGAATCAGCGATTTGGTGAGGACCTCCAGGTCGTGAACCTTAATGCTGGTTTCGCCGGTCTTGGTTTTGAAAATAGTACCCGTTACGCCGATAATGTCACCGAGGTCGAGAATGCGAAACGCCTCATATTTTGCCTCCGGAACAGAATCCTGGCGAACATAAATTTGGATGCGCCCGGTCAGATCCTGCAGATGTGCGAAGCTGGCTTTGCCCATTGCCCGTTTCGCCATAATTCTGCCCGCGATCTTCACTTCTACAGCCTTTTCATCCAGTTCTTCCTTATCCATTCCGTCATATTGCGCCAGAAGATCGCCGGCATTTGCGGTACGGTCGTATTTGCCGCCGAACGGATCGATGCCCAGTACCCGCAGCTCGTCCAGTTTTGCGCGCCGGATTTGCAGCAGTTCGCTTAGCTCATTCTCCTGGTTGGTTACTTCTTCACTCATGCCATACATCCCCTTTGATCGATTAAATACCCTTTGAATCTGCAGAAAAAAGCTTCCCTAAGGAAGCTTTCTCCACCATTTCCTCGCCTGCCGCCTCTTCCACCTGTGCGGGTAAGCAGCTTTAGTATACAGGCCAGCCAGAGCCTCTTTACTTCATTTTGATATCGATGATTTTATATTGAATAACGCCGGCCGGAACGTTTACATCCACAACAGTGCCCTTTTTCTTGCCGATGATGGCCTTCCCTACAGGGCTCTCATTGGAAATCTTATTGTTCAGCGGATCGGATTCCGCAGTACCGACAATGGTATATTCCATCGTATCGCCGAACTCCAGGTCTTCTACCGTGACCGTTACGCCGACGCTTACTACATCCGTGTCTATATCGTCGCTATTAATGATACGCGCATTGCGGAGCATCTTCTCGAGGGTAATGATCCGTCCCTCAATAAAAGCCTGCTCGTTCTTCGCGTCTTCATACTCCGAGTTCTCACTGATATCACCGTACCCGATGGCCACTTTGATCCGCTCGGCCACTTCGCGGCGTTTCACGGATTTCAAATTCTCCAGTTCTTCTTCCAGACGCTTGAGTCCGTCCGGTGTAAGAATGACTTCTTTATCGCTCATCTCAACCGATTCTCCTGTCGTATACATTTATTGAAAACACCATAACTATATGCGGATCTAAAGGGTTAAGAACCCTTCGTGCTGCGTTTCAAATTGCAACGGCGAATTTATACTGTGAAATTATATGGGAACCGTTACAAAATGTCAATGATACCGCTCTAATGTTTGGTGAAGATCAAATGATGCCCGACAGCGCCGATTTAAGCGTTTGACACCGCCAGATCGGCCTCCGCATTTCCGCCCGCCTGCTCTTCCTGCAAATGGCCGACAAAATCCCGGAGAATTTTCACCATCTCATCACGCTTGGTTCCTTCCATTATGTCGTCTTTCACACGTGCGGCTCCTTTGAGCCCTTTCAGGTACCAAGCCAGGTGCTTGCGCATTTCGCGGACAGCGACCGCCTCGCCCTTCAAGCTGATCAGCCGGTCCATGTGGAGAATGGCTACATCGATCTTTTCGGCTGCTTCCGGATCAGGCAGCAGCTCGCCGGTGCTCAGGTACTGAACCGTCCGGTACAGCATCCAAGGATTGCCGAGTGCTCCCCGCCCGATCATTACGCCGTCACAGCCGGTTTGATCCAGCATGGCTTTGGCATCTTCCGGGGTAGCAACATCGCCGTTGCCGATAACGGGAATCGACACCGCCTGCTTCACATCGCGAATGTAGCTCCAATCCGCATGTCCCGTGTACAGCTGTTCCCGGGTGCGGCCGTGTACGGAAACCGCCTGGCCTCCGGCCCGCTCTACCGCCAGCGCATTGTCGACAACGTAGATGTGGTCGCTGTCCCAGCCGATCCGCATTTTTACCGTGACCGGTTTTTCTACAGCATCGACGACAGCCGACACCATCTCGTAAATTTTGTTTGGATCCAGCAGCCAACGGGCGCCAGCGTCGCACTTGGTTACTTTCGGCACCGGGCAGCCCATATTGATATCGATAATGTCCGCGTTTGTCTCCTTATCGACCACTTTCGCGGCTTCAACCAGCGTCTCCCGGTCGCCGCCAAAAATCTGCAGACTGAGCGGCTTCTCCCGTTCGTCGACAAACAACATCTCCCGCGTGCGTTTGTTGCCGTGAATGATCGCTTTGTCGCTGACCATTTCGGCACAGACCAATCCCGTGCCAAATTCCTTGGCGATCAGCCGGAAAGCCGGATTGCAAACCCCGGCCATCGGCGCGAGCACCACCTGGTTTTTCAATTCTATTCCGCCGATTTTCAGCAATATCATTCACTCCTTTCCTCTATGCTTGATTCCGTCAGTTCTTCGGCGCTTACGCCTAAAGCCTCCGCAATTTTATTTAAAATTTGATTATCCAGACGGCGGTTTCCCCGTTCCACCGCGCCAAGCAGGGCCAGCGACACGCCGGCAAGGTCGGCCAGCTCATGCTGTGTGTATCCTTTTAGTTTGCGGAATGACCGGATCCGCCGGCCCAAACGCTTGATGTCCACAACCTGATTCCATCCTTTCCATCCAGCGTCTGCAATGCAGAGGTGACCAGCTTACGAAGCCCGGACGTCTCGTCTTCCGGCACAATCTCATCCAGCGGCACCAAGACAAACGCCCGTTCCGCCATGCGCGGATGCGGCAGCGACAGCTCCGGAGCCTCCAATGTGCATCCTTCCATCCACAACAGGTCAAGATCAACCGTCCGTGGACCGTTCGGAATGTTCCGGACTCTCCCAAGCGACGTCTCAACCGACAGCAGCACACGCAGCAATTCCACCGGACCCAGCGTTGTGCGCAAGGCTGCGGCCATGTTAAGAAAAGAGGGCTGATCCAAGTACCCTACAGGATCCGTCTCGTAAACAGAAGAAGTACGGATCACCGTAATCCCAGGCTGGTTGTTCAAGCGTTCAAGCGCCTCGGCTAACGTTCGCTCCCGCTGTCCCAAATTGGCCCCTAAAGCAATATAAGCCTCTGATTGCTCAGAGGTGGCATGATTGTTCATCTGACTGTCTCACTTTCTGGATCTGTGCAGCTCGACGGTCACTCCTTGGAAGTGAATGTCGAACGGCGGATGCGGTTTGGTAACCTTGACCGTTACCGCATCTATAATAGTATAAGTGTCCAGTATCGCAGATGCAATACATTCCGCCAAGGCTTCAATCAGTTTAAACTTGCGCGTTTCCACTATATTTTTAACCAGGGCATGCAGTTCGGCATAATTAACCGTCAGCTCCAGATCATCGCTCCGGCCTGCGGGCTTCAGATCCATATCCAGCTCCAAATCGACATAATACCGCTGTCCCAGCTTTTGTTCTTCGGCATAAACACCGACATATCCGTAATACTCCATCCGGTGCAGCTTCATTTTGTCCATGAGTATCATCCTCTGCTTCTTGGTTTATCCTGCTGAGATTGTAATGCGCCGTTATTCTTTAACTATTGGCTGTCCGGCATAAAGCATGGCGTCACACATATCCACCGTACGTTTGATGAGTTGGACATCATGAACCCGCACAATTTGACAGCCCTGGGCAATGCCAAAAGCGACCGTAGCCGCCGTTCCTTCGACAACGTTGTCGGAAGGCTGGTTCAGCACCGTGCGGATAAACTTTTTGCGGGAGGTGCCGAGCAGCAGCGGATAACCAAGCTTCGTTATTTCGTCCAGCGCCGACATGGTTCGTAGATTCTCGGCAAAATCTTTGGCGAAGCCGATCCCCGGATCAAGAATAATTTGTTCCGTACGCACTCCCGCCTGTAATGCTGCCTGGATTTCAGCCTCCAAGTCGGCTAGGATATCGGGGATCAGCTCTCCGTAGTTCCGGTCATGGCGGTTATGCATCAGCACGATTGGACAACCGGCTTCAGCCGCCACTCGGGTCATTTCGGAATCGGCTTGTCCGCCCCAAATATCATTAATGATATGCGCACCGGCGTTTAATGCCTGCCGCGCCACTTCGGCTTTGTAGGTGTCGACGCTCAGCACCAGCTGCGGGGCTGCCCGGTGAAGACTCTCCACGATGGGAATTACCCGGGCCAGTTCCTCTTCCAGACCAACCGGTTTGTGGCCAGGACGTGTCGATTCCCCGCCGATGTCGATGATATCCGCTCCGTCCTCCGCCATTTGCAGCGCATGCCGGACCGCCATATCCGGATTATTCCATAAGCCGCCATCTGAAAAAGAGTCCGGTGTTACATTCAAAATCCCCATAATCAGCGTACGATTCCCCAGTTCCAGCACCGTGCCGCCGCAGCGGTAGGTCCGTTTATAAAGCGTCGGTCTCATGCGCCCGTTTCACCCTCTCCCGATAAAGTTGTAAAAAACGCTGCGTAATTGTTCCCGCAGTGCCCGTTCCGATCAGCCGGCTTTGCCCGTCTGTACTCCAAAGTCTGTTCACAGGTACAAGCTCTTGAATGGAATTCGTCAGGAACGCTTCGTCGGCAGCATAAAGCGCCTCTAGTTCATACAGCCCTTCTTCTACGGCCATGCCGTCCTCCCGGGCAAGCTCAAGCACCATTTCCCGGGTAATGCCCGGCAGAATCCCAGCCGAAACAGCCGGGGTGTACAATACATTTTCCCGGGTCCAAAAGATATTGGAGACGATCCCTTCGGCAATTCTGCCCTCCCGGGTCAGCATAAGTCCTTCCGCCCCTTGGGCAGCCGAAGGATAACCCGTCAGCTCACGTTTGGCCAAAATATTGTTCATATAATGCAGCGATTTCAGCCGCACTTCACCCTCGGGTGTATTTCTGCGGTGATGAAGCAGCTGAAGGCTTTTACCTTCCTTGTACAGAGTTTCGGGAAGCGCGGGCAGCGGTTTGACATACAGAACCTGACAAGGTTCTCCATAATCGCCGGACGGGAGTCCCAATGCTTCTTCGCCGGCGGTTACCGTGTAGCGGATGTACGCCTCCTGCAGACCGTTTTTGTCCATCAACAAGGCAATCCAGCGCAGCAGCCGCTGTTCCTCCGCTTCCCATGGAATGCCCAGCCCGGCGCAGCCCCGCCGCAGCCGATCCAGATGCTTTTTCAGCAAAAACGGCTTTCCTCCATACGTCCGGAAAGTCTCAAACAGCCCCATACCGTACAAGAAGCCGTGATCCCGGACGGAAATCACGGCTTCTTCAGCACGGAGCGCGCAAAAATTGATTCCTATATACTTCATGCCCGCTCGCCGGCTGTTTGATTCAGGAAATTGCGGAGCATCGTATGCCCATGATCGGTAATAATGGACTCGGGATGGAACTGAACTCCCTCAATAGGGTATTCTTTGTGCCGCAGTCCCATAATTTCGCCTTCCGCGGTCTCGGCGGTAATCTCCAGACAATCCGGCAGACTCTCTCTTTCGACAATCAGCGAATGATAGCGGGTAGCCGTAAACGGCGACTCCATTCCCTGGAATACCGAGGTTCCGCGGTGCTGGATCGGAGAGGTTTTGCCGTGCATCAGTCTTTCGGCGCGTACCACTTTTCCTCCAAAAGCCTGCCCGATCGCCTGATGTCCGAGGCATACTCCAAAGATGGGGATTTTGCCTTTAAAATGGTCAATCAGCTCCAGGCTGATTCCTGCCTCGTTCGGCGTGCAGGGTCCTGGCGAAATCAGAATATGATCCGGAGCCATCCGCTCGATCTCCTCAATGCCGATTTCATCATTACGGCGTACAGTCACATCCTCGCCCAATTCACCCAGGTACTGCACCAGGTTATACGTGAACGAATCGTAGTTATCGATGACCAGAATCATAGTTGGTTCCCCCTTGAGTCCTTAGCGCCGCTTGTCCGGTACTGCCGCTCGCTGCGGAGTACGGCCTGAACGACCGCTTTGGCTTTATTGTAGCATTCCCGGTATTCACGGTACGGATCGGAGTCGATAACGATGCCCGCGCCGGTCTGGATGTACCCGATACCTTCCTTAACGGCCAGTGTTCGTATAATAATATTTAATTCCATATTGCCGCCGTAGTCAATCCAGCCCATAGAGCCTGTATAAGGTCCGCGGCGGACCGGCTCCAGCTCCTCGATAATCTCCATCGTCCGGATTTTGGGCGCGCCGGTGATTGTCCCGCCGGGAAACAAAGCGGCGATGGTGTCGTACGCATCCTTGCCGGCGCCAAGCGTCCCCTCGACTTGGGAGACCAGGTGCATCACATGCGAGTAGCGCTCGACCGTCATCAGCTCCGGCACGCGAACCGAGCCGTAGGCGGCGATGCGGCCGATGTCGTTGCGCTCGAGATCGACCAGCATGATGTGCTCGGCGATCTCTTTTTCCGTTCCGCGCAGCTCCGCCTCCATGGCGGCGTCCTCCGCGGAACTGTGGCCCCGCCGCCGGGTGCCGGCGATTGGCCGAGCGCTGACCCGGTCCCCGTGCAGCTTGACGAGCAGCTCCGGCGAAGCGCTGGCCAGCGTGAAGCCGGGCGACCGCAGCAGCCCCATGTACGGGGACGGATTCAGCGCACGCAGCCACTCGTAGACCAGCTCCGGCGGCGACGCCAGCTGCGATTCCTGCCGCAGCGACAGGTTTACCTGGAAGACGTCCCCTTGACGGATATACTCCTGTATCCGTCTGACCGCGTCTTCAAACCGGGGCTGGGAGAAGGCCGAGCGCATTCCCGGCCATTCGCCCCGCCATGGCCCGGAGGCAGGAGCTTCCGCTCCCGCCTCCGGCTCCGGTTCGGCGGCTGGCGGAGCGGAATGGAGCTGCTTCCAGACGCCGGCCATCCGTTCGGCACGCTTTTGCGCCTGAGCGTAGCACTCGCGCAGTCCGGCCGCCGCATCCTTGGCACCATCCGCGCCAGCATACCGGACAGCAGCACCCCCGGTAACATTCGTGCCAGCATCCTCAGCAGGAGCACCCTTGGCAGCATGTCGGGATGCCTGTTGCCCCCGGACTGCAGAGTGCACAGCATTCGGTCCGGACCCATCTCCGTCAACTAAGGTATGCACCGTGCAGTAAAGCATATTTTCAGCGTGATCATAGATCCAGAGCTCTTCGAACCGCATCCACAAGTAATCGGGAAAGCCGGGTTCGTCAGCCGCCAGCACGGGAAGACGCTCCAGCGAACGGACTGCATCATACCCAAGGAACCCTATACATCCGCCCACAAAAGGAGGGAGCTCCCCGTTTACCGGTCTCGGCGCTTCGTAAGGCGCCATCCATTGCTTTAGAACCTCAAGCGGTTTGCCCAACAATACGGCCTCCAGCCGGTTCGGCTGACCTGGGTCCATAATTCTCGCCTGCTCTTCCTTGCCCTGCAGGATAGAAACCGGCTCCACCGCCAAATAAGTGTAGCGGCCGCCTTTGCCGCTTTCCAGAACCACAGAGTAAGGGTTTCCTTCCCAAGCCCGGGTCCATGCTGGAGGAAGTCCGTAGAGATCAGGACGGGTCTTAATGATCATGGGCAGCAGTTTTTTACCTTCAGCGTACCACTGTTCCCATTGTTCTATGTGCGTAACTGCTTCCAAGTCCATCCCCCTAGCTTTGGCTTACCTCGCGGCCTGTTGCCGTTCGTTCCCGGTTGATTTCCCGGGTCGCTTGCCTGTCAGTATACTGTACCCGAAGCCTTTTTGGAAAGTCCCTTTCCCGAGAACGCTGGTACAAAAAAAGCCGGCCAAGGATTATTCCTTGACCGGCTTGCCTTGCGGTTAGAGATCAGCATCCGCCAATACTGCACGGCGGCCTGCGGAATTCGACAGGATTAAGCTGCGAAGTTATACAATATTAAGCTTCGAAGTTATAAAGCGGCGTGCTCAGGTAGCGTTCGCCGTTGCTTGGAACAACTGCGACAACCCGTTTGCCCGGGCCCAGTTCCTTGGCGATCTTGATCGCCGCAAACACGGCGGCTCCGGAGGAGATTCCCGACAGGATGCCTTCTTCCTTGGCTACACGGCGGGCTGTCTCGAACGCCTCATCATTTTCCACGTGAATGATCTGGTCATACACTTCCTGGTTGAGAATTTCAGGAACAAAGTTCGCTCCGATCCCTTGAATCTTGTGCGGACCCGGCTTGCCGCCGGCCAGAATTGGGGAGGCTGCAGGCTCTACAGCATACACTTTAATGTCCGGGAAGCTCTGTTTCAGCACTTCGCCAGCGCCTGTGATCGTACCGCCGGTACCAATACCCGCCACAAAAGCGTCCAGGCTGCCGCCGATGGACTCAATTGCTTCCACGATCTCCGGTCCTGTCGTTTCCCGGTGAATCTTCACGTTAGCTTTGTTCCGGAACTGGTCCGCAATAAAGTAGTCCGGGTTCTCGCTCAAAATCTGCTCCGCTTTCTTTACTGCTCCGTTCATACCTTCCGCTCCAGGCGTCAATACAAGCTCCGCTCCATACGCGCGCAGCAGGTTGCGCCGCTCCAAGCTCATCGTTTCAGGCATCACAATGATGGCCTTGTAGCCTTTGGCTGCAGCGACCATAGCCAGACCGATTCCCGTGTTGCCGCTTGTCGCCTCAAGAATCGTCGATCCCGGCTTAAGACGGCCTTCCTTCTCAGCTTCTTCAACGATGCTGATGGCAATCCGGTCTTTCACACTGGAGCCCGGGTTCTGGTATTCCAGCTTCACATAAATTTCCGCAGCGCCTTCGGGAACCACCCGGTTCAAGCGAACAAGGGGCGTGCCCCCGATCAATTCCGTTACATTGTTGACAACTTTGGCCATGAGAATAACCTCCTTGGAATGATGAATGAAGAGTTCGTCCCTTGCGGAAAAAAGTTCACAAGCTTGGGTCCGGGTATATGATTGATGCGGCTGTCCACCGGATGATCCGGAAACGTCTTCCTGGATGCCTACGCCGCAGCGCGCCATACCAGCCCGCCGCTGTTTATTTCCGACTATTTCAGTAGGTTTTACATTATCTTCATAATATCAATCTTCCTGCCGGTTGTCAACCTCAATCGATGCACCGTACTTCGCCCTTAATTCACTCTCCACCTGATCCAGCGGAACGGCCTGTTCCAGTGCAATCTCCCGGCGGATTTCCAGCCTTACGGTTTCCATGTCAGGCACAGGGGGCTCAGTCACACTTTCGAGCCGGATGATGGCGTAATGGTCTTCCATCGCCAGCGGTCCGGCAATGTCACCGGCGGAGAGCCCAGCCGCGGTAGCAAGCACCTCTTCCGGCCAAAACGGGTCATCTTCCTCCACCATGCCGATCCGGCCGTCCCGCTTCCGGCTGTCTTCGTCAGTGGACAGCTCCCTGGCGAGCTTGCCGAAATCCTCGCCCTGCTCCAGCCTGTCCAGCACCGCATCCGCCTCCTCATACGAAGCAAGCATAATGATGGAGAGCTCCAGACTTTTGCGCGGCCGGTAACGATCGCCATTCTCCAATAAATAGCGGTCAATTTCCTGATCGGTCACATTGATGCCGTGCGTGGCCACTGCCTGCAGCAGCAGCCGGTACCGGGTTTCCTCCCGGATCTCTTTTTTCGTCAAGCCAAGCTCGTTCAGCATCTGACCGTAATACTGCTCTTCGGAGCCGTACCCCGCCATCGAATGCTGCAGCTCCCGGTCGACTTCCGCTTCGGATACCGTCAGCCCCAATGCTTCCGCCTCCCGCTCAACCGCGATCCGGTTGACCATCTGCAGCAGCACCTCATCTCCGTACCGCCGCCGAAGCTCTTCGTCCCACTGCTTCTCCGTCACATTCCGCCCGGCGATTGAAGCGACGGTTCGGGTGCCGTCCCGTTTTTCTTTTGACCCGAACCTCCCATCCGAGAAGCTCCAGACGAGCAGAAGCACCAGCAGAAGCAGCGCCAAAGCCATAATAACAACGGTTTTTCGCAGCGCCCGTTCCTGTCTGGTCATACCCGCATCCTACGCCTTCGCTTGATTCAGAATATCCTGCAGCTGTTCCCGGTCAAAACGAAACGCCTCATTGCAGTAATGGCATACCACTTCAGCTTGGCCGTCCTCTTCAATCAGCTGTTCCAGCTCATGCCGGCCTAGACTGACCAGTGTCTGTTCCACACGCTCACGCGTACACTGGCATTTAAAAGTCAGTTCCATCTCATCCAGAACAACGGTGTCCGGCAGCAGCAGCCGCAGCATTTCTTCCGGCTCGAGCCCCTGCTCCAGCAGTGCCGTTACCTGGGGAAGGGTGCTGACCGCCTGCTCGATATCAGTAATTTCAGCATCCGTTAACCCCGGCAGCAGCTGAATAATAAAGCCCCCGGCTACAATGACCGCATTATCCGTACCTACCAGCACGCCCAGGCCGACCGCCGACGGCGTCTGCTCTGAAACCGCAAAATAATAGGTAAAGTCCTCGCCCAGCTCACCCGACACAATCGGAATGCTCCCGCGGTAAGGTTCCTTCATGCCCAAGTCTTTGATGACATGTATGAAGCCTTCTGTGCCAACCGCTCCCCGCACATCCAGCTTTCCTTGGCTGTTGCTGGGAAGATGGACGTGAGGATGGTCCACGTAACCTCTGACTTCGCCCGCAGCGTTGCTGTCCACCACAATTTGGCCGATCGGCCCATCGCCGCGCACTTGTATATTCAGCTTCTCATTGCCCTTCAGCATTGCGCCCATTATGGCCCCGGCGGTAGCCGTCCGGCCCATTGCCGCCGTGGCCGTAGGATACGTATCGTGCCTGCGCCGCATCTCTTCCACCAGCTCGGTCGTCCGCGCCGCAAAAGCTCTAACTTTGCCGTTCAGCGCTGTTCCCCGTACAAGCCGGTCTTTCTTTTTTTCCACCATGGGGTGCAAAGCCTCCTTTATACAAGAGTCGGGCGCTTCTGGCGCCCGTCTCTCTCCATCAAATTTAGTGTTGCCTGTTCCGGTCGTAAATAATGCGCAGTCCTTCCAAGGTCAGCATGGGGTTCACTTCGTCGATGCAGTCGGTCTCGCCGGCAATCAGCGAAGCCAACCCGCCGGTAGCGATCACCTTCAAATCCGGTGCTTTCATCTCCGTTTTGATCCTTCTCACAATGCCTTCCACCTGGCCGGCGTAGCCATAAATAATGCCTGCCTGCATCGCATGCACTGTATTGCGCCCGATAACCTTCTTCGGCTTCTCCAATTCAATCCGCGGCAGCTTGGAAGCGCGCTGATATAACGCTTCTGTCGAGATGACGAGTCCCGGCACAATCGCTCCGCCCAAATAATTGGCATCTGCATCAATACAATCAAACGTTGTTGCGGTGCCAAAATCAACCACAACCAGCGGGCACTGGTAACGTTCAATCGCCGCCACTGCGTTAACGATCCGGTCAGCCCCCACTTCACGCGGGTTCTCGTACCGGAGATTCAAGCCCGTCTTAATGCCCGGTCCCACCATCAGCGGATCTTTGCCGATGTATTTTACACACATTTCAACAATGACCTGAACCAGCGGCGGAACAACGGAGGAAATAATGACCCCCTCCACCTCATTAAGCGACAGGCCTGACATTTGAAACAAGTTATAAATCGCTACCCCGTATTCGTCAACGGTCGATTGACGGGAAGTGCTGAGTCTAAAATGATGCAGCAGCTCCCGCTGCTTGTAGACGCCAAGCACAATATTGGTATTGCCGATATCGACGGCAAGCATCATGCGAACCGGCCCTCCTTCTTCGCGTTCAGGTCCAGACTGATATCCAGACTCGCAAAAGAATACGTAAGCCTGCCCACGGAGATTACATCCACGCCCGACTCTGCCATCCCCCGCACCGTCTCCAGCGAGACATTGCCGGAGGCCTCGGTTCGCACATGCGGCGCTTTTGCTTTGATTTTGGCCACGGCTTCTTTCATCCGCTCAGCCGGCATGTTGTCCAGCATAATGATATCCGCCCCGGCCTCCAACGCTTCCTCCACCTGCTCCAGACTTTCGGTCTCCACCTCAATGGTCATCGTATGCGGGATATTGGCCCGGGCCCGGCTGACCGCTTGGCGGATGCCGCCGGCTCCTTTAATATGATTGTCTTTAATCATCACCGCGTCGTACAAGCCAAAACGGTGGTTTGCGCCCCCGCCTACCCGAACCGCGTATTTCTCCAGCATCCGGTGTCCGGGTGTAGTTTTGCGGGTGTCGACAAGGCGTGTCGGCAGCCCTTCCAGCGCCTGTACAAACGTATCCGTACGTGTGGCGATCCCGGACAACCGCTGCATCAAGTTCAGGGCCAGCCGTTCACTGGTCAAAATGGAATGGGTGCTCCCTTCCACTTCCGCCAGAACCGTCCCTTTTTCCACCCGTTGTCCTTCTCCGACTTTCGCGGTAAAAACAAGCAGGGGATCAACCACCTGGAACACCAGCTCGGCAACGGGAAGTCCGCAGATAATGCCGGACTCCTTCGCATGAATAATCCCTTTGGACTCATGCCCCGCGGGGATCGTTGTTTGCGTGGTAATATCGCCAGCCCCTACGTCTTCACGGAGCCAGCCCTTGATCCGGTCGACCAGTTCTTCATTGTATCCGTTAAACATCATCGCTAAATTCCTCCACAATCCCGAGTTCGCGGACCTGCAGCAGATGCTTCCGCCACTGCTTGTCGTCCCGCTGCGGGTAATCTTCGCGGTAATGGGCGCCCCGGCTCTCCTGCCGCGCCAGAGCAGATTCCGTCACAAGCAGGCAGCAGGTCAGCATATTTGCGAATTCGTAAGCCTCCCGCTTGGTGAGCGCCGCATGGAAGAGCGGAAGCTGACGCTTCAATTCATCCAGCGCTTTTTCCAGCATAAGTTCGTTTCGGCGGAGACCCACATAACGCACCATAACCTTCTGCAGCTTCAGGCGGCGTTCTACAATGGGCTGGGTCGGAGCCTCTTTGCGCTCCTTGTCGAAGCCCGAAACCGCAGGCTCTGTATTGCCCAGCGGCGGAAGCTGACGAATACGCTCTATAATCCGGCGTCCAAATACCACTGCTTCCGAAAGCGAATTACTGGCCAGACGGTTCGCCCCATGCACGCCCGTCGAAGAGACCTCCCCGCAGGCAAACAGCCGGGGAATGCTGCTTTCGCCGTTCAGATCCGTCTGAATCCCGCCCATCATATAATGTGCAGCCGGAGCCACTGGAATCCAGTCGGTGGTGAGATCAAGCCCATAGCTCATGCAGGTTTCATATATGGTAGGAAAACGATGCTTCACCTTATCCGCAGACTCATGGGTAATATCCAGATACACAAAAGTCGACTTAGTCGCTTCCATCTCGCTCACAATGGCGCGGGCAACGATATCCCGCGGTGCAAGCTCCAGCAGTTCATGATACCGGTCCATAAACCGTTCCCCATGGATATTCCGCAGTACCGCCCCTTCGCCCCGGACCGCCTCCGAAATCAGAAACCGCGGCGCACCCGGATAACTAAGCGCGGTCGGATGGAACTGAATAAACTCCATGTCTTTGATCCTTGCCCCAGCCCGGTAAGCGATGGCTACACCGTCTCCTGTCGCTACCTCGGGATTGGTCGTGTACCGGTAAAGCTGCCCTGCCCCGCCGGAGCAGAGAATGGTCGCATTGCCCTGCAAAAACAGCCGGCTTCCGTCCGGACGCTGCACCAGGGCGCCGATGCACTGGGTGCCGTCATTGATCAGATCAATAACAAAATGGTCATCCCATACTTCAATATTGGGATGACCGGCCACCTGCTCAGACAATGCCCGGACAATTTCGAATCCGGTTGCATCTCCATTGGCATGCAAAATGCGCCGGTGGCTGTGAGCGCCCTCCTTCGTCAAGGCCAGCACGCCATCCTCTTGATCAAACAGGGTACCGAGGCGAATCAGCTCCTGGACCCCTTCCGGCCCTTCGTTCACCAGCACATCCACGGAAGCGGACGAGCATAGTCCGGCGCCGGCAAGCAGGGTATCCTGCCTATGATACAAAGGGGAGTCGTCTTCAGATATGACCGCGGCGATGCCGCCTTGGGCATATCGGGTGTTACTCTCCATCAGCGATTTTTTGGTGATCATAACAACCTTCCGGTCTTCTCCGGCCTTGACGGCCGTGAACAATCCCGCGATTCCTGAACCGATTACAATGCAATCGGTCCGGACCTTGGGCAGCTCCCCGAGATCGAAATCAATCAAATACTGAGGTATACTCACCGCTGTTCACCTGTTTCAACGAAAGAGTAGCGCATGCTACCGGACTTGTAGCATGCGCTCTAAGGAAGTTCTGGCTCTGTCGGCGATTGCAGGGGGTACATAAATCTGCGGCTTCATCGTCTCCAGGCATTTGACCAATTTCTTGAGATTGTTTACTTTCATATTGGGGCAGACCAGGAACTTGGAAGCAAAATGGAACGATTTGTCCGGGCTGTCCTTGCGAAGCTGGTAACCTGTGCCGTCTTCGGTTCCCACAATAAACTCCTTGCGGTCCGATTTGCGGCAGTAATCAATAATCGCGGTTGTGCTGCCGACAAAATCGCCCATCGCCACGACCTCAGGACGGCACTCAGGGTGCACGACGAACTCGGCGTCCGGGTATTTGGCGCGCATTTCCACCACATCTTTGACGGTCAGCATATCGTGAGTGTTGCAGTACCCTTCCCAGATAATCAGCTGCTTGCCCGTCTTCTGTTGAACGTATTGACCCAGATTCTTATCCGGAACCCAAATAATCTCTTCCGCATCCAGCGACTCGATTACCCGGACCGCATTGGCTGAAGTACAGCAAATATCCGTCTCCGCTTTGATTTCGGCCGATGAGTTGATATAAGTGACAACTTTGGCATTCGGATGCTGCGCTTTCAGCTTCCGCAAACCTTCCACATTAACCATATCGGCCATTGGGCAGCCGGCCCGCTCGTCGGGAATAAGCACCGTCTTATCTGGCGCAAGAATCTTCGCGCTTTCCCCCATAAAGTGCACACCGCAAAACACGATCGTCTCCGCATCGGTTTCGGCGGCTTTTTGGGCAAGCAAAAACGAGTCCCCGCGAAAATCCGCGACCTCCTGAATTTCATCCCGCTGATAATAATGGGCTAAAATAATGGCGTTCCGTTCCTTCTTCAGCTGTTCCAGACGTTCGCGCAGTTCCCGGTTTTGTTCCTGTTTGCGCTCCAGCGCCAGAGCTTCCACGTTTCCTTCTCCCCCTTATGTCTTCGCGGCGGTAGGCCGGCGCAAATCCGTTAAAATCCCCCGTAAATTACCTAAAAATAAAGATTGTTAATATAATCACTAATGTACACAACGATCAACTTGCTGTCAATCGACGAACGGAGGCCTAAACAGGGGAATCTTAATGTATACTCCCCGCTTTTTTTCTCCCATACAAGGTGAGAAGCGCTGCAAAAACTTTTTCTCCCCTGCAAAAACCAAGCTGCTCTCATAACGAACATAAAACGGAAACTTGTCCGCTTTTTACTAATTAGCATACGTACAAAAAAGGCAGGCCGGAAAAGTCCGGTCTGCCTTTTTTTGAGCGGGGCTTCTTAGGATAACGGGCCTCCGCCTTTGTTGTCGTCGCCAGGATCGCTGTCCGTGCCGCTGCCCGGATTGTTCGGAATATCTTTGGACAGATCCGGCGCTGCCGGCTGCGCGCCCTCCGATTTGCCTTGAATCCGAACCCGCACGTCGCCGAGCGAGTCGATTACCGGTTCGCCGGCTTCGTCTTCGGACTTCGGTTCCGGTTTGCCGTCTTCGGTCAGATAGCCTTGCTCGATCAGTTCCTTGATCTGATCCAGTTCCAGCGTTTCCTTCTCAAGCAGCGTGTTGGCGATCAAGTGCATTTCCTTGCTGTGTTTGATCAGGAGATCTTTACAACGCTCGTAGCATTCGGTGATGAAGCGCTGCATCTCTTGATCGATTTCGTAAGCGATCGAATCGCTGTAATTCTGCTCGTGCCCGATATCGCGGCCCAGGAACACCTGTCCTTGGGACGTACCGAACTGCATCGGGCCAAGCTTATCGCTCATCCCGTATTCCATAATCATGCTGCGCACGATCCGTGTAGCTTGCTGGAAGTCGCTGTATGCGCCGGTACCGATTTCGCCGATGAACAATTCTTCGGCAACCCGGCCGCCAAGCAGGCCGGTGACTTTGTCCAGCAGCTCCTGTTTGGTTACCAGCATACGGTCTTCCTTAGGAAGCATGATGACATATCCGCCTGCGCGGCCGCGAGGGATAATCGTAACCTTGTGAACCATATCGGCATTCTCCAGGAAGTACCCGGCAATGGTATGGCCCGCTTCATGGTAAGCGACGATCCGTTTCTCCCGGTCGCTGATGATGCGGCTGCGTTTCTCCGTACCAACGATAACGCGGTCGATTGCTTCGTCCACCTCGCGCATGGAGATATCCTTGCGGTTACGGCGTGCGGCAAGCAGTGCCGCTTCGTTCAGCAGGTTCTCCAGGTCGGCGCCGGTAAAGCCGGTCGTCCGCTTGGCAATCGTGTCAAGCTGAACATCTGTTGTCAGCGGCTTGTTGCGGGCGTGTACTTTCAGCACCGCTTCGCGGCCCTTCACATCCGGACGGTCAACCGTAATCTGACGGTCAAAACGTCCCGGACGGAGCAGCGCCGGGTCAAGAATATCGGCGCGGTTCGTCGCAGCTACGATGATAATGCCTTCGTTGCCGCCGAAGCCGTCCATCTCGACAAGCAGCTGGTTCAGCGTTTGTTCGCGTTCATCGTGACCTCCGCCGAGTCCGGCGCCACGTTGGCGGCCGACAGCGTCGATCTCGTCAATAAAGATGATACACGGTGCGTTCTTCTTCGCGTTCTCGAACAGGTCGCGGACACGGGATGCGCCTACACCTACGAACATTTCCACGAAGTCCGAACCGGAAATACTAAAGAAGGGTACGCCTGCTTCGCCGGCTACTGCACGGGCAAGCAGCGTTTTACCGGTACCCGGAGGGCCCACGAGCAGTACGCCTTTTGGAATGCGGGCGCCAACCGCGGCGAATTTGCGGGAGTCTTTCAGGAACTCGACGACTTCGACAAGCTCCTGCTTCTCTTCATCCGCACCTGCGACATCCTCAAAGGTGACTCGTTTCTTCTCTTCATTGTATAAGCGGGCTTTGCTTTTGCCGAAGTTCATGACTTTGCCGCCGCCGCCCTGAGCCTGGTTGAACAGGAAGAAGAACAGAATAAACATGATCACCAGCGGGATCATCGAGGAGAGGAACGTCAGCCAGATGCTATCGCCTTCCATCTTCTTCTGCGTAAACTCGATCCCGTTGCTCTCACTGGCCTGCACCAGTTCCTGGACCGCAGCGTCGGTAGGAGGAATGTATGTGGAGAAACTGTCCGATTTCTGGCCTTCAGGTGCATTCCGGTAAGTACCCTGTACCAGGAAGGCGTTCCCTTCGAATTGGACCGTCAAATCCTTAACATTATTATCCTTAAGCTCCTGCCGTAACTCGTCGTATCTAGGGAAATCGGCGGCTTCATTTCCTCTGCTGACAAATTGGACGATGCCCACCACGACCAGAAATAAAATCAAATAAAAACCAGAATTTCGGATGAACCGATTCATCCCCTACCTCCTCTCGCAACACTTAAGTTATTTTAACATAGCCTGTCGGAGCACCTCAAATAGAGGAAGTCCGGGTCGCTGATCCGGATGATCAAGGCTGTCAATAGTCTAATTGGAATAAATCTCCGGCTTCAGCACCCCAATGTAAGGGAGATTCCGGTATTTCTCGGCATAGTCGAGCCCGTATCCCACAACAAATTCGTCGGGAAGCACGAATCCCTTGTAGTCGGCTTCCAGCTTAACCGTTCTTCCAGCCGGTTTGTCGAACAGGGTAACCACGGAGATCGAGGCCGTTCCCCGGCCTTCAAGCATTTCAATCAAGTAGCTGAGCGTCAGGCCGCTGTCGATGATATCTTCGACGATCAGCACATCCCGCCCTTCCACCGGAACGTCCAGATCCTTAATGATCTTCACAACGCCCGAGGACTTGGTTGATGCCCCGTAGCTGGATACCGCCATAAAATCCATTTCGACAGGTACTGTTATGACTTTAACCAAATCCGCCATAAAAATAAACGCACCTTTCAGCACACAAATAACCAAAGGAGTGCGTCCTTCATATTCCGCGCTGAGCTGAGCGCCCAATTCCCGGATTCTGGCCTGAATTTCTTCCTCGCTGATCAATATTTCTTGAATGTCATTCTGCAACTTGCGAGACCTCCTAAAAGATATACTATGAAAGAATTACTGTGAGCATAACGGCCGGGGGCCTTATTCCAGGGTAAGCAGCAGCACCGACGAAGTGATCGCGGTAACAGGCGCATGCTGCGAACGCCGGACGCCGGGAATCCAGACAATATTGCCCAGGCCGTCGCACACCATCGGAGTGCGCGGCCTTTCGGAAGGCGGTATTTTGTCGTCGATAAAAATATCCTTTACCTTTTTGCTTCCGTTTAATCCCATGACACGCATGGTATCTCCAGGCAATCGGGAACGCACGGTGAGCGGAAACACAAGCTGCCGCTCATCAAACCACGCGGTCTGTCTTCCGGGCGGCTCGGGGGTGGCGCGGAAGTCGCGCCGGTCCAGCCGGTTGATCGTTAACACTTTGCCAATCTCGCTCAGTTCCAGCCGGGTCTCGGGACAGGACAGCTCGTATGTATAGCCTTCAAGCCGCTTGGGAGGCTTGGACGAGAACTGAAGGATATCGTATTGCCGTATGCAGGTAAGTCCGCCGCCCAAATCCAGCCTCCAGGAAGAAGGTTTGGACGCGAGGATTCCTCTGCGTACGGATTCAACTTTGTGGAAGTCCACGACGGACGGATCCGCCGACAGATAATTTAATATTAGTTTAATCAAACGCCGTTGTAAAGCCGACGGCAGCGAGAGGAATGAAGGCCTTTCCAAGATCGAATTCCCGCCTTCGCCGCGAACCAGTTCCTTATAGGTCCGGGCTGCCTCATTATCGAGATAATCCGATTCGTCGGCCGCCACCTCTGCGAGCTGAGTCAGCGCCTGGGTCAGCCTTCCGTTATACCGTTCCAGCTCGGGCATCAGCTCCAGCCGGATGGCGTTGCGGGTATATTTCGTCTGCCCGTTGCTCGGGTCCTCCGCAAAGGGAAACATCATGTCGCGGCACAGCTGCAAAAGAGCCGTTTTGTTTATACGCAAAAAAGGACGGATGAGTTCCACATTTTTTTCGGCGCGTTTCCAGCGCATCCCCGCGAGTCCCGAAGTGCCGCTGCCCCGGAGAATCCGCATCAGCACCGTCTCCGCCTGATCGTCGGCATGATGAGCGAGCGCAATCTTGCGCGCGCCGTACTTAGCCGCCGTTTCCATCAGAAACCGGTAACGTTCCTCCCGAGCCGCTTCCTGGGGTCCTTTTCCGCTGGCCTTCATATAGCCCGGTATATCAAGCTCCGCCAGTTCAAACGGCAGGCCCAGCCCGTCCGCCAGGCTGCGGACCAGCTCCGCTTCCTCCTTGGACTCCGGGCGAAACCCGTGATTGACATGCGCGCAAATCAGCATAAGCGGCACCCGCCGCTCGGATATATGCTGGAGGACATGCAAAAGAGCCACAGAATCCGGCCCTCCGGAAACTGCGACTACGATCCGGTCCCCCGGCGCCAGGAGCCCGTGCTCGGCCGAGGCTTCCATTACTGACTCAATCATCCTGTTCATGCTATCCATAGGTGTAACTATCCTTTCTTCTCCCGGCACCCATATACAGGCAGCCGCCCCCGCTCCGCATCCCCTTCAGGAGCGGATAACCCAGTAAAGCGTAAATCCTAACAGACAAATCGACGCGACAAAAGCGCCGCGCAGCCATCTCGGCGTCTGCGGCCGGTCCGGTTTGACCGCCTTGGGCGTGTAGACATGCGCTCTCCACGCTTCCCGGGCTTCGCGTGAACCGGCGAATTTGCCCTGCAGCGCAAAACAAAGCCAAGAGGCTAGTCTACGGTCAGGCACAGCCTTCGCCAGCTTAATCAGATCCTCCGCGCCGCGGGTCTGCGGCAGCTGCGTTGCCGCGGACTTTAGACCAGCTTCGTCCAGCAGCCGGAGGCAGAGCACGGCAAAGGCGAACAGATCGTAGCTCTCATCCCCGGTCCGGCTGCCGGCGTTCCAGAATCCCCGGTCATGCCACTCCGTGAACTGCTTCACACTGCGCCCCATCGGGCTTGCGCCTCCAAAATCGATCAATTCGACTTCGCCGTAATCCGATACCATGACATTTTCAGGTTTTAAATCGCCAAATACAAAGCCGCAGGCATGCAGAACACGCAGCCGGTCCAGCAGCCTTAGTCCAATCAGTCCCAGCCAGGCCGGCCCGCGCTTGGCCAAGAAACGGTGCAGCGGCTGGCCTTCCACATAACGCATCACATAAAAGGGAACGTCCCCGCCCCCTTTGAAATCATCCGCTTCCAGCAGATACGACGACAACGGCGACTCCTGCCGGGCACGGTGCTCCAGCCGTTTCCGGTACGACTGGAGGGAGGTCAGCACATTGATTTCCGACTGGAGATCCAGCGCATCATATCCGATCTTAAGGGCGTACTTATCCCGTCTTCCCTGCCGCTGTACCAGGTACACCGTCCCGTTCGCTCCTCTGCCGAGCAGCCGCTCTACAATATATCGGTTGCCCCGCCACTTGCCCGCGATTACGGTGCCGGAGGCCAGGGGCGGATTAGACGACATAATCACCAAGCATCCCTTCTCTGAGGCCGCGGTCTCCCGATCTCGACCGCTGTCGATCTTCTTCCTTAAGTGTATCATAACAAAAATATTCCAGCACCTTGAATATCGCCGGGCCCGTAGGCGTTGCTCCCCGCATCTGCAGCCGCCCGAACAGCGACTTCAGCTTCGACAGGTCCGATGTCCAGCCGGTATCCATTACGGCCGCTTCGCTGGTTGAGGCGGGAAAATGGAACACGGAAATTTCGCTTTGGCCTTCCCTTGCTTCCAGGCTAAGCGCCAAATCGCGAATCGCTTCCTCGACCGCCCCCAGCTTCGGTTTCATGCTGGCGCTGGCATCAATCAGCAGCGCGATGCGCAGTGAAGACGTTTCCGTCAGTTCGTCGACCACCGAGACGACCTGGGAACGCTGGTCCGGAGGCAGGTCATGCAGCGACCCGTCGCCTAAAATTTTTTTCACCTCTTTATTAACCGCTTGCTGAATCGTCTGAACTACGGTTTTCCGCGTCATCATCTGCATGGTTTGTGCGAGCTGGGGGGTGCCGACAATACGGCTGAGCCCTCCGCCCGCCTTCGCGATATCCGCAATTTCCCGGCTCCCCAGTTCGCCGATTGTTCCATAATCGACGACACCGATCACGTTGACCGTGATTCCCTCCTGCCGCGCGTGCGCCGCGGCCATTACCGGGCTGTCTCCTACATTGGAGCATCCGTCCGTTATCAGCAGAATTTGTTTCATCGTTTTGTCCCCCTATTCTTTCATCCGAAATCTCTAGTACGCCATCCTCCTCTTCCAAGAGAAGCAGCAGCGTGTCCCGCAGCCCAGAAGGAGATTGTCCTACTATTTGCGTGAAAGAGTACTAGTTCTATGATTTCCAGAAGGAGTAGAGTTCAAACCGGCGCGGCACAAAAAAGATGGACGGACGGCCTAAAGAAAACTTCTAACTTACGGTACGGGGACGCTCCATCCGTGACAGACCGGGAATATGCAGCGTCGACCATTCCGGACGGAGATGATCCAGCCGGCTGACGACAAGCGTCATATCGTCGTGAACTTCATTTTGCTGATAGCGCACTACCTTCTCCAGCAGCAGGTCCGCCACCTCCTGCGGGTCGTCGGTGTTCAGCTCCTGGATCAGCCTCTTCATCCATATTTCTTTATTAACGGCATAGCCGGGGGCATCGTAAATACCATCGGTCATCATAATCAGAAGATCCCCGGGCCGGAGCTGCAGCGAGATCAAATCCACCTCCAAATCCTGAACGATGCCGATCGGCAGATTGCTGGCGGTAATCGGGATGACCTCATCGCCCCGTTTGATGAAGCTGGGAGCGGAGCCGATTTTCATAAACGTTGTCCGGGCCGAATACTGGTCGATCAGTGCCATGTCGACGGTGGCATAAGTCTCGTCCGGCGACCGCAGCAGCAGCACCGAGTTAACCGACTTGATCGCAAGCTTTTCATCCATGCCGGACTGCAGCAGCTTCTCCAGCATGCCGAGTGCCGCGCTGCTCTCCATTCGCGCCCGTTCGCCGTTGCCCATGCCGTCGCTTACGGACACCGCATAGGTGCCGTTCCCAAGCTCCAGCGTACTGTAGCTGTCTCCCGATAAATCGTTGCCCCCCTTGGCGGCGCCGGCCACACCAGTGCATACCTCATACGCTTTGGCCGTGCCAAATACGACGGTGGACAGCCCGTCCCGCGGATGAACGGCTGTTTCGGTCTTGACGGCGATATGCTCGTCCAGAATATCGGTAAGCAGCGGCGCAATCATTTTGCGGCATTCGTCAAAGCCACGGGTATAAGCATGCACGATTTCAATCTCAACCCGGCCGGGGTCCAGACTCAAAATATCAATACTGTGTATAGACAGGCCCAGCTTCTCCAGCGCCTCGCGGATCTGCCGTTCCTGGCGGTCCATCGCCTGCCCCTCCCGCTTGATTTCCTTCGCCAGGTCTTCCATAACCTGCGAGACGCCGGATAACTGCTCTGCCACGAATTGTCGGCTGTCGTATATTTGGCGCTTCCAGCGCATATCATGCTGGTATAAGCCGTATTGTTCCTGCATTACAGCAAGCACTTCATCCGTTTTGCCGCAGACTCTCCTCCATTCCGGGGGAAGGTCGCCGGGATTCATCTCAGGCTGGTCTTCCACCGCCGTCATCATATCGGTCATATATTTGTAGGTTTGATAAAATTTCGTATCCCAGCAGTGGGAGCGCCGGATGCAGCCGGAGCAGGCTTTTTCAGTAACAGCGTTCATAAAATGCTCCATTTCCCGCTCGCTTTTCCCCGCTTCCGCCTGCGGCACCTGGCCAAAGCTGCTGGACAGCTGGCGGAACACCTGGGAGAACTGGGTCACCCGCTCCGCCGTAATATCGCGCACCCGCTTAGCATATTCATGCTGCGAGTGGCTGTGATCCTCCGTTCCCGGCACATATTTGGCGATTTCTGCAATCGCCCGCCTTGGCGTAAGGAGAAACAGCACGATAGCGGCGCATGTCTCCCATGTTGAGGCCAATAAATCACCCGGACCGGCAAAATAAACGGAGAGGATAACCGAACCAAGCAGCATCCCGATGGAAACCGCCCCTTTCCGCCCGTTCTGCATCATGCCGGCCAGCATGCCGGAGAAAGCGAGCAGACTCATCTGGTGAATCGCTCCCACATTGGCGAGGCTGAGAATCAGCCCGGTCACCACGCCGACGGCCGCGCCAAGCGGAGCTCCTCCGGCCATTGCGAACAACAGCACCAGGTAGCGGGACAGCACATGCTCCAGGGACAAGCCGCCCACACTCCATCCCACGAGTCCGGTCATGACGGAAGCCAGCAAAATAATGAGGCAGAGCACCTCTTCGTTCCGCAGCGCCCGGCTTTTGGCACGGTAGGTCAGCAGCGGCACCGCTTGCAAAAATACCAGCGTCAGCACAAATCCCAGCATCGCGTTCAGCGTCGTCATCATCAAAGGGTACCAGTCGATGGAAGGCCCGATCACCACCCGGAACAAACCGACCATAAAGGCCGAGACAAATACCATAAGCGGAGCATAGGACAAGTCTATTTTTTGAAAAGCAGCCAGCCCCCGGTACAGTAAAACAAACAAAAGCAGTTCTCCCGCAATGACAAGCGCGCCCGGAAAAGGGATAAACAAGCTGCCGGCCAGCAGCGCCGCGCTTACCGGAATGGCCGCTTCTCTCCGCATAAACATTACGATGGCGAAAAAGGCGCCGGCAAACGGGGTGAGCTCATCCAGGATCATCGCGCGGCCAAGTAAAAAACCCATGCACGTGAGCAGGATCGTCCATTTATGTGCGGTCAGGAGCTGAACGCCCCGCCGGTTCTCCAGCCACCGCCGGATTCGCTCTCCCCGTCCGGAATCCTCCGTATACCCCTGCTGCCCCGATCTTGTCCACTCCGGAAAATTGACCACATTGCTTTTACTCATTTCCCTGGCACCACCTGTCTCGGAATTTATGGTTCCCATTATAAGTCGGCCTGGCTGCCAAAGTTTGTCAGAACAGCAGAGGTTGTCCGGAGAAATTTCCGACAAATTTGCCTCAACGCGGCAAAGGGGCGCGGAACGCGCGAATCCCATATCCCGCAGATGTTTCACCGCTCTCTTGCTCGGTCCAGCCAATGGCAGCTCTACCGTATCCGCCAAATCTTCGTCGGCGATTTCCCATACATGCCGCGGAATGCGCAGGGATGCTGTCGGTGAAAACCCTTCCGGCGACAAAATAAACAAAGTGCCCCGAACCGGGGCGCTTGTGCACAGGGGAAGGTCAGAGGAAAACATGAGATGCGAGTGTAGGGGAAGGGGCGGATGAAAACGTAAAAGGCGAGTGTAAGGGGAAGGGCATAAAAAATCAAAAAAACCGCTGGAGCTTACGCTCCGGCGGTTCGAAAATGTATAGTTCTTACACGCGTTTGGCTCCACGGCCTCCGCGCTTGCCTTCCGTATTCTTCTTCAGGGAAGACATTCTTTCTTCACTGTCTTTCAAGAACCGGGACATTTTATCCTCAAATGAAGTTTTGCCGGCTGCAGGCTTGAATGGACGCCCACCCCGTTCACGATTGTAACCGCCGCCGCCACCGCCACCGCCGCCATAACGGTCTCCGCCGCTTGGACGATCCGGTCTTGGAGCTCTAGGAGGACGAACTTCGGACGCGGGCTTATCGACGGCCTGTTTAATGGAAAGTCCGATCTTCCCGTCCTTGTCGACGTTGATCACCTTAACTGTCACCACATCGTTGATCTTCAGATGATCGTTAACATCTTTGACGTAATTATCGGCGATTTCCGAGATGTGAACGAGACCTGTGACACCTCCTGACAGATCCACAAACGCTCCGAAATGCGTGATTCCTGTCACCTTGCCCTCTAACTTGGTGCCCACTTCAATTGCCATAGAATAAAATGATCCTCCCTTAAAAATATACAGACGAAGCGCATCAGCGTCCTTCGCTGCGGTGATTTGATTATACAGTATAGAACAAAGCAAGGCAACAGAGTCAACCGCCCGTTTTCAGCTTTATTCTTCGGACTGCTCGGCGCGGATTGCGGTCTCGCCCTGCGGATACATATTATACCATTTGCGTGCCAGCTGCCCGATATATTCCTTGTCGTTCAGACGGGCCACTTCGTATTTCAGCTGGTTCATCGACTGCTCCACGCTCTGCAGATTGGCCTGCTTGCGTGCGAGCTCGTCACTCTTGTCCGATATCAGCCCGCTTTGTGCGTAGAAAATATAGCCGGCCCATCCAAAAAATACAGCCATCGTTGCCAGCCAGATCAACTTGCGCCGTTTGGCGCCTGCGGAGGCGGAGCCGCCCTGGCGGTCGCCCGCATTCTGTGTCTTCCTGTCAAGGGAAGGGTTGTTCATCCAAGCGTACCTCCATTTCAATCAGCGCTTCCGCCGTTTCGCCAACCACCGCCGGCATTTGCCGATCCACTCCGGCTGTTTCCACCCGGACAGCCGCCGCCGAAGCGCAGTAACCGGACGAGCCCACAGCGGTCTAAAGATCCGCAGCAGCAGCTTCAATATCGCGGAGAGGAGTCCGCCTACAAGTCCCAGGAGGAAAAGCGTCAACCTCCACAGCAGACGGAGCGGTGCGGCCACAAGCAGATCCAGAATCCGCAGCAGCAGCCTGCACATAAAGCGAAACGCCTGAATTAACATTACCACAAAACCCCGCACCTTGACACTGAAGATTAAAAAATAGATCCATACGCCGAGAAAAAGCCCCAAAAATACGTAAAAACGGAGCTGCCCTTGATTCCCGGCGTACAGCATGCGGAAGACAAACAAGGCGGAGACCAGCCAGTACAGCAAATCCACGGCCGCATTCAGCCATCTCGGGAAGCGCAGATTCAAGGACAGCACCCGGCAGCTGTCATACACGATTCCCATGCTGGTTCCCGCAAGCAGCATCCACAGCAGCGTGGCCCACTGCATATCCGGATTCATTTGAACAGCTTGGCGAACAGTCCCGGTGATTTGGTCTGGGAACCGGGGTCCAGATACACAAGGGAGTGGACGTTGCCTTCAAGCGACAGCAGTCCGTTTTCGAGGCTCAAATTTTTGATATGTAAATTCGTGCCGCGGATGGTGAGGTGACCAAGCTCCGTCCGGAGCAAAAATTCCTCGCTGTCAAAACTCTCGACATTTTGTACGCCGGTCAGTTCAAGCTGCTTGCGGCTGAGCATATGCAAATCATGCTGCTTGATTCCTTTATGGGTTTCGGTCATGGCATGTACCCCTCCTTCTTAGTCCTAATCTATGGGACTAGGGGGCGGTTTAGAACCGGCGGAATTGTCCGGTACAGATACGTTGCCCGTATCCATCCGCTTTGCCGAAACCGGAAAAACAAATAGGAGAACCGCACCTAAGCAGCCGGCCGCATCCTGTCTGATCCCAAGCCTGGCCAACGTAAAAGACAACGGCAAAAAGCGCGCCTTCACCGGTGTGAAGACGCGCTTGTTATTGGAATGTTCAATGAAGGAGACGTTTGGAACCGGACGCCAGGTCCGCTCCTACCACTCCAGATCCCCGCTTTTGGCCACCGGCTCTTCGCGAAGCAGCGTATACATCCCCGCGGCCTCATCCTTACGGGTCGTTTCCACCAGCTTCTCGACTCGCACGGTCACCAGCTTCTGTCCGAACTGCACGGTAATTTCGTCGCCGACTTTGACATTGCTGCTTGGCTTCGATTCCTTGCCGTTAATCAGCACCCTGCCCTGCTCGGACACGTCCTTGGCCACGGTGCGGCGCTTGATCAGACGGGACACCTTCAAGAATTTATCCAGACGCATTAGTTGACGGCTTCTTTAAGCTTGTTGCCGGCTTTGAATGCCGGTACTGTGGATTCCGGAATTTCAATCGTAAGACCCGTCTGCGGGTTGCGTCCCGTTCTGCCGGAGCGTTTACGCGTTTCGAACGTGCCGAAACCAATCAGCTGCACTTTGTCTCCGCCGGCCAAGGCGTCGGTTACTTCGCTCAAAAATCCGTTGACTACCGTTTCAACGTCTTTTCTGGACAAGCCGCTTTTTTCCGCAATGTTGTTTACCAGATCTGTTTTGTTCATGAATGGTCCTCCTAATTATGAGCCTGATACAAAATTCGAAATGGACGGACCGGCCGATCCCTGCCATTTCGTCTTAACACTATTCTGGATAATCGTGCGGATTCCTGCCGGGCAATGTCGGTTTTTTGACGAAATCCTCAGAAAAATACGTTTTTTTCGCTTCTTTATCCCATTTTACCCGTGGTTCGGGGGTTCCAAACACTGCTGCTGCCGCTGCGGGACGGCGCGGCTGCTACTTCCCTTCCTTGCGCTTCGCTTCCTGCCACAGGTGTT
Organism: Paenibacillus nanchangensis; assembly: GCF_046543445.1. Classification (NCBI taxonomy): domain Bacteria; kingdom Bacillati; phylum Bacillota; class Bacilli; order Caryophanales; family Paenibacillaceae; genus Paenibacillus; species Paenibacillus nanchangensis. The sequence goes on along the minus strand of NZ_JBHOFD010000038.1, from coordinate 33,674 downwards.
CCATCTCGTCCAGCGTGCTGTCACTGGCGGTTCGGCCCTGCTTGTGCAGGCTGTCTTCAATGTAGCGGAAACGCTCGACAAATTTGCGGTTCGTCCGGGTGAGCGCCTCTTCAGGGTCCGTATCGATAAAACGCGCCGCGTTAACGGCGGCGAACAGCAGATCGCCCAGTTCCAGCATCCGTTCTTCGCCAGTTCCTTCCTGTATAGCCTGCCGCAGCTCTTCCAGCTCCTCCGCGATTTTGGCGAGAACATCTTCGATATTGTCCCAGTCAAAACCGACTTTAGCCGCCTTTTTCTGCAGCTTGTAAGCCTTCATCAGCGCCGGCAAATCGCGGGGCACCCCGCTAAGCGCCGATTCGCGTTCCGGCTGAATGCCTTTGCGGCGCTTTTCTTCAGCCTTCATGCCGTCCCAGTTCCGCAAGGCCTCTTCCGCATTCCCCGCGGCTGTGTCGCCGAACACATGCGGGTGGCGGAAGATCAGCTTGTCGTTCAGCCCCTCGATCACATCGTATACAGTAAACGTCCCGACTTCCTCTTCCATCTGCGAATGAAGCATAATCTGCAGCAGCAGATCACCCAGCTCCTCTTTCATGTGGTCGGGATCGTCTTCATCGATCGTTTCGAGCACCTCGTAGGTTTCTTCGATCAGATTTTTACGGAGCGAATCATGCGTCTGCTCCCGGTCCCATGGACAGCCTTCCGGACTGCGGAGGATACCCACGATCTCATGCAGCCGGGCGAAGCTCCGCCGCTGAATTTCTTCTTCGCGGTTTGCCGGAATATAAATCAGGGACAGATTGCCGTAGCCCTCAAGCCGGTCGAGCTCGTAAAGGGGAACGCGCTCAATCTTTTCTTCGTTATCCACGCCCAAAGCATGTCCCACAATGACTTCATAATCGTCCGGGTAACGTTCCATCAGGCACAGCTTCGCCTCTGACGCCGTAAACGTATCGTACACCTGTCCGATCAGCGTATGAAGCTCCGGCTGCAGCTGGGAGCTGCGAATGCCGGAGGCGTCCAGCAGCTGAAAGCCTTCAATCGGGTCAAAGCCAAGGCGGATAAACGCTTCGTCAAGGAAGCTTTCGCCCCCGAGAACCGTCAGTTCAATCCCTTCTTCCGGACACCGCCGGCGCAGCTGGGAAACGGCCGATTCAGCCACCATCGGGTGACCCGGCACTGCATAAACCAGCTCCGCGCCATCCGGGAGCGATTTGGCCCGCTCGATAAGGGCGGACGTAATCGCCTCGTACACCTCCGGAAAAGAGGACAGCGATTCGTACAGCCCGTCAAACGACTCCGCTGCGATCTCCAACTCGGCCAGGGCAGCCATCACCGGATGCTCCTTTGTCCGGACGATTACGGCCGAAGCGGCGCGCAACCGCTTTACGATGCCCAGCGTGAGCTGATCGGGATTGCCGGAACCCAGTCCGACTATAGTTAATGAGGCGCTCATCGTCATCTCTCCTTATCCCGTCCGCTGGCTGGTCTCAGCCCGGGCGGCGGGTGTTCTAAGTATCGGTATTGCGGGGAAACAGCTTCCACCGGCTCAGCTTGTCGGCCAGCCGTGCGCCGAAGCCGGGCAGCTGCCGCAGCTCCGGCTCGCTGATGAGCCGCAGGCGCACGGTCAGCACCGCAAAGACGGCGCAGCCTGCAAGGACGCCGGCGAGCGTCTCGGCCAGCGCAGCCATGCGCCCGCCGGCCAAACCCAGCGCGCCCAGGGCCAGTCCGGCCCCCTGGGCGACCGCCCATGCCGCCGCGCCAAGAGCGGCCGTCACGAGCGCGGGCTTCGCCAGCGCCTCGGACAGCGACAGCCGCAGGCCGGCGGCCTGCCGCAGCCGCCGCATGTTCAGCGCGGCGGCCAGGAGGTACGCGGCCACGCCAGCGGCGGCCGCGCCGGCAATGCCCTGCTGCGGGATGAGCAGCAGGTTGAGCGCCGCCTTCAGGAGGGCGGCGGCCAGGAGGTGCAGCGCAGGGGCGCGCACCTCGCCGAGGCCCTGCAGCAGGGCGGCGGTGATGACGCTCAGCGTGCCGGAGGCGGCGGTGAACGCGAGCAGCCGCATGGTCGCGCTGCCGGCGTTGTCGCCGTAAAGCGCGATGTTGATCGGCTCGGCGAGCACCGCAAGGCCCACGGACGCCGCGAGGCCAAGCAGCCAGAACCAGCGCAGCGAAAGCCGGCAGCGGCTGTCGATCAGGCTGACGTCGCCCTTATACTTAGCTTCCGCCAGGGCCGGGATAAACATAACGGACAGGGAGGTAGCCATCATGGTCACAAGCTGGACGAGCGGCAGACCGCGGTTATAAATGCCGAACTTGACCATCGCCCCCGCCTCGCTGCCGCCCTCGGCCAGCAGTCTTGGCATAGTGAATACATCCACCAGCCCAATAAGCGTTACAGCGAGCGATCCGAACATAACCGGTACGGAATAGGACAGGAGCGTTCGAATGCCGGTCCACTTGCCTGCTGCGGGGGAATGTTTCCGTCCTGAGCGGTCGTCTGCTGGCTTTACTGGGTTTGTTGAGCTGTCTGCACTTGCTGTATTTACCGCATTTGTTGCGCCCGCCGCATTTGCTGCATTTACCGCATTTGCTGCGTTCGTTGCGTCCACCACATGAATCGCATTAGCTGCACCTGCAGCAAACGCTTTTGCTGGATCCGCCTCGTCCGCCGGGAACCTCCCTGCAGCTGCGGAGCCCGCAGACCGGATTGTCCGCCGCCGCTTCAGCCAGTACAGCAGCATAACGGCCAGTCCCGCCGCTCCGCCGCCAACCGACCCCAGCATGGCGCCGGCGGAAATGCCTTCGGCTCCCGCACCCTGCCGCGTCAGCAGCATCAGTGCGGCCAGCATAACGGCGACGCGGACCGTTTGCTCCACGATTTGCGAGACGGCTGTCGGCATCATGTTCTGCTGTCCCTGGAAATAGCCGCGCAGCGCAGACATCACCGGAACAAACAGAAGGGCAAAGGACACGGCCCGGAGCGCCTCGGTGATATGGGAGTTCCCGATCCACCGGGCAATCAGGGGCGCACCCGCATAGGTGGCGAAGGCCAGCAAAAACCCGCTAATTCCCGATACCAGGCAGGCCGAGCGCAGCACCTGCCTCCCTTCGGCCTCCCGTCCGTCCGCAGCGGTCTCGGCTACGAATTTCGACACTGCCGCCGGGAGCCCTAGCATGGCAAACGTAACGATCAGCGTGTACAAAGGGTTCACGGTGTTGTAAATTCCAAACACCGCGTCGCCGCCCAGGTTTTGCAGCGGAATTTTCTGCAGAGTGCCGATCAGCTTGGACAAAATAGCCGCCGCACTCAGGATAAAGGCGCCCTCGAGCAGTCCGGAGCGCCGGGAGGATAATTTCATGATGACAACCTACTTTATGGGCAGCACGGCCAGTAATGGAATGAATTCATATATTATACCTTAAAACCCCGATGCCTCCAATCCGCTGACGCTGCGCCCTAAAGCAAAACGCCCGCCTGTCCAGACCGAACTTCCTGGCAAGGCGGGCATCATTTTGTTTAAACCATAATCCGGGCAGCTGTTCCGCCGCCGCACCGGACAGCTGGAGTGAATCTCTACTGCTCCATTTGCTTGCCGAGGAAAGCAGCAGCTGTTTCGGCCATCTTCACTTCCATCTGCGACATTTTTACCGCTTCATCCTTGTTCATCAGGATTACCGCTCCAATCGGATCGCCGCCGGAAATAATCGGAGCCGCCACGAAAGATGATAATGCCTCCTGATGATCTCTGCCGATTTCATAAGTGCCGCCGTTCGTCTCCAGAATCGTCTTCCGGCCATCCATGCATTTCTCCAGCAGATTCCCGATCGGCTTCTCCAGATACTCCTTTTTGGACCCTCCGGCCAAGGTAATAAAGGAATCCCGGTCGGAAATGAGCGTGACATGCCCGGTGCTCTCATACAAGGACTCAGCGTATTCTTTGGCGAAATCGCCAAGCTCGCCGATCGGCGAATACTTCTTCAGAATGACCTCACCGTCACGGTCCACAAAAATCTCCAGCGGATCGCCTTCCCGGATCCGCAGCGTCCGTCTGATTTCCTTAGGGATGACGACTCGGCCGAGGTCATCGATACGTCGTACAATACCAGTAGCTTTCATTCACATGTTGCCCCGCTTTCTTAAGAAGTTTTGTCCAACTACTGTGTTCATTATGGGAACGGATAATCCCAGGCGATTTCTCGAGATTTCTGACCATAGTATTCATCTGTTGCCAGTTCCTTATACATGCGGCAAAGCGCGCAGCACCGGGCGGTAAGCCGGGCACTGCGCGCTTTGGTTTCGGTGCTTTGGTCATTCGGTGTTTTGGTTTCGGTGCTTTGCCATTTTCAGCAAGTATGATACTGCAGCTAAAAGACATGAACAGGCGGTATCTGTAGGCTTCGCATCCCCCAGGCCGTCTATTCAGGCCGCCTTCAGCCTCCGCCTAGGGTTTACTTGGAAGCCGGCGAAGCGGTGGCAGCAGGAGCTGCCGCCGCTGGCGCGCTTGCGGCTGGGGCGCTTGCAGCTGGCGCGGTTCCCGCAGGCGCTGCCGTTGCCGCTCCCGCGGAAGCCGCAGGGCTTGGCGCCGTCCCTGTACCGCCTGCATCGGAAGCAGCCGGCGCTGCCGAGCTCTTCGGCAGGTTGATTTTTTCAATAATGCCATCCAGCTCGGCATTCATGAAGTTGTCCACTTTAGCGGTGGCAACGGAGCTTTTCAGCATTTCCTTCTGGTCGGCGGCAAGCTGGTCATACGTCTTCTCCGTACGGGACTCCACTTTAATGATATGGTATCCGTACTGCGTCTCTACCGGATCGCTGACCGTCCCGATCGGCAGGGTAGCCGCGGCTGCCTTAAATTCCTCTACGTAAGAACCAAGAGTCTTGTCTGCAATCAGACCGCCTGCTTCCTTCGACCCCGTGTCGTCAGTATACTCTTTGGCCACAGCGGCAAAATCCGCGCCTCCATCGAGCTTCGCTTTCACTTCCTTCGCGCGCTTCAGCGCGTCTTCCGGTGTGCGCTGCTTGTTGTCCGCATCGGTGAATCCAATGAGTACATGACGCAGGGTTGCCACCGTATAGCTATCCTTGGTGTTCTCGAATTCCTTCTTCACTTCGTCTTCCGTTACTTTCCCCTTCATGTCTTCAATAACGGTTAGCAGACGGACCATGTATGCTTTCACGTCCGCTTCTTTGAGGTCCTGCTCCTTAAGGGAAGACTTAAAGGCATCGTCGCCGCGCTGCTGCTTCAGGAGGGCCATTTGCTTGTCAGCCTGCTCCTCGCCTGCCTTCTTCGCTGCCTCGCCCGCTTTGGAATCCAGGTATTCAAACGCAATCTCCTGCTTCAGCATGTACTCCTGGAAATCAGGCAGCTCCATTAATTGCGCATATTCAGGCGACAAAAACTTCATCGTCCGCTGTTCTTTATCAAATTCCGCAGCCGTCACTTCTCCGCCTTTATAAGTGGCGACCGCTTCTTTGTCATCCGAGTTGCCGCAGGCCGACAGCACTGCGATGGAAAGAGCCGCTGTCAGTGACACGGCCAGCACTTTCCAAGATTTTGTCTTACTTAACCGCATTGTGTAATTCTCCCTTCGATTTTAAAGACGATTTGACGTCTTCCAAAAATTGTTCCAGCAGCCCCAGCAGTTCCTTATCTCCCATACCTTTGACGTTGATACGGATTACAGGCTTCGAGCCTTGTTCAAATTGTACACGTCTTTCGTACCGATTGCCAATTTTGGCAAGCTTGGCGGTATCGAACGCCGAGGATGCACCCTCGTAAAAATTCAGCGTAACCTGGTCGCCGCGGCGGACCATCGAATCGATGCCGTAACGCTTGCCGTATACCTTCAGCCGAGCGACGGCAAGCAGACTGACCACCGCCTCCGGCAGCTCGCCGAAGCGGTCAAGCAGCTCGTCCTCCAGTTCAGCCGAATCCTCCAGCGAGGAGACTGCCGCCACTTTTTTATAGATTTCGATTTTTTGAATGCTGTCGTAAATGTATTCAGAGGGCAGATACGCATCGATTTCCAGATCGATCACGGTATTGCCTTCCTTCAGCGCCGTGTCCTCTTCCCCCAGCACCGTCACCTTCCGTTTGCGGATTTCCTCCGCCAGCATCTGTGAATAAAGATCGAAGCCAACTGATGCGATAAAACCGTGCTGCTCCGCACCCAGCAAATTACCCGCACCCCGGATCGACAAGTCACGCATGGCGATTTTGAAGCCGGAACCAAGCTCGGTGAATTCCTTGATCGACTGCAGCCGTTTCTCGGCCACCTCGGTCAGCACCTTGTCCCTCTGATACGTAAAATACGCATAAGCGATCCGGTTGGAACGGCCAACCCGTCCGCGGAGCTGGTACAGCTGGGATAAGCCCATTTTGTCCGCGTCATGGACGATTAGCGTATTAACATTTGGAATATCCACCCCGGTCTCGATAATGCTTGTGCTGACGAGCACGTCATATTCCCCGTCCAGGAAATCAAGAATCGTCTTCTCCAGCTCCGATTCGGACATCTGGCCGTGGCCGATGCCGACTCTGGCGTCCGGAACAAGCATCGAGATCTGGGCCGCCATCTCCTGGATACCCTGCACCCGGTTGTACAGGAAGTAGACCTGTCCGCCCCGCGCCAATTCCCGCTCCACAGCCTCGCGTACAAGCGTCTGGCTGTACTCGACGACATACGTCTGGACCGGGAAACGGTTCTCCGGCGGCGTCTCGATAACGGACAAGTCCCGAACGCCAAGCATCGACATGTGCAGCGTCCGCGGGATCGGGGTAGCGGTTAGGGTCAGCACGTCCACATTCGTTTTCAGCTTCTTCAGCTTCTCTTTATGGGTTACGCCAAAACGCTGCTCTTCATCGACGATCAACAGGCCGAGGTCCTTGAAGACCAAGTCCTGGGACAAAAGACGGTGCGTGCCGATCACAACATCCACCGTTCCCTGGCGGACCCCCTTGATCGTATCGTTTTGCTCTTTGCGGCTGCGGAACCGGCTGAGCACCTGGATGTTGATCGGGTAGGCGGCGAACCGCTCCTTAAACGTCTCATAGTGCTGCTGGGCCAAAATGGTTGTCGGAACCAGCACCGCTACCTGCTTGCCTTCGATCGCCGCCTTGAAGGCGGCCCGGATGGCTACTTCGGTTTTGCCGTAGCCTACATCGCCGCAGAGAAGCCGGTCCATCGGCCGGTTTTGCTCCATATCCTTTTTGATCTCGCCGATCGCACGGATTTGGTCGGGCGTCTCCTCGTAGGGGAACATTTCCTCGAATTCCCGCTGCTCCTGCGTATCCTTCTCAAAGCCGTATCCCGGCGCGCTTTGACGTTCCGCATACAGCTTGATGAGATCATCCGCAATATCCTGTACGGACGAACGGACTTTGTTTGTTACCCTTGTCCACTCGTTGCCGCCAAGCTTGTAGATTTTCGGCTCCTTGTCCTCCGAGCCGACATATTTCTGGATAAGGTCGATCTGCTCGATCGGAACGGACAGCTTATCGCCGCCGGCATACATGATATGCATGTAATCCCGGTGGATGCCGCCTACCTCCAGCGTGCCGATTCCCATATATTTACCGATCCCGTGATTCTGATGGACGACATAATCGCCGACTTTCAGCTCCGTATAGCTTTTGATCCGCTCGGCATTGTCCATAGTCTTGGAGACCTTACGGGCTTTACGCTGTTTCTGTGAAAACATTTCGCCTTCGGTGATGACAGCCAAATGGATGGAAGGCAGCTCAAAGCCGGAGCCCAGATGGCCTTGAACAATCTGCGGCTCTTCAATCCCGTAGTCGTACAGCACTCTGCGGACACGTTCCATCCGCTCTTCACCGTTTGCCAGAATCATCACTTTGACTCCGGACTTGTGCCAGCGCTCCATTTCCGCCTTCAGCACATTCATCTGACCGTGAAAATCCTGCATCCCCCGGCTGATGAAGCCCAAAATATTTTGCGGCTGAACATGCGGGACCTGACGCAGGAATGTCGACATAAACAAGCTCTGGAACGGACGGCGGTACACGATGTCGTCGTTGTCGACCGACAGCGGCAGCTCCGGCAGCGATTTCCCGTTTTGCAGCAGATGCAGGTTCCATTCGGATTCATCGCGTTCAAGCTGCCGTGCGGTTTCCAGCAGCCGTGCAGGCTCCTCAAATATTACGAGGGTATCCTTGCGCATGTAATCGTACATATGCGTTCGTTCAGGATAAAGCAGGGAGATATATTTATAAATTTCGGGAAAATAAGCCCCTTCGGCCATGAGCTCCCGTTCGCGTCCAATTTCTTCGCGCAGCCGTTGTTTGGCTTGACGGTCGGTCATTTTGTCCAGCTGGCGCTCCAGCAGAACGGACAGCTCGGCTGCGGCATGCTCCCGGCGGGAAGCGTCCGCAATGATCTCTCTTGCCGGGTAAATCGAGACGCTCCGCACCTTGTCGATGGAACGCTGATCGGCCGGGTCGAACGTGCGGATCGAATCGACCTCTTCGTCGAACAGCTCCACCCGGTAGGCCAGTGCAGACGTCATCGGGAAGAAGTCGATGATTCCCCCGCGGACGCTCAGCTCTCCGCGGTTCTCAACCCGCTCCACGCGTTCGTAACCCATTTCGATCATTTTTATTAAAAAGTCGTCCAGAGACAGCGTACCGTCCTGCGTTATCGTAATATTGGCCTCAGCCATGACATGAGGCGCCGGCAGCAGCCGGCGGACGCCGGAATACGGGGTAACGACGATACCGTCAAACCCCCGTGCGCACTGCGTCATGACTTCAATCCGCTGCGCCAGGGTTTCCGGGCTGGATACAGCCGATTCCGCGGCAACCAGCTCGTTGGCCGGATACAACAAAACCCGCTCAGGTGAAAGCGCTTCCTGTAAATCATCGGCGATCTTCTGCGCCGAGAACACGTTATGGGTGACGATCAGCATCGGACGTTTTGTCTCTTCGTGCAGGGCGGCCAGTATAATCTGCCTAGCCGATCCTGATAGTCCCGAGACCAGTTGTTCCTTCATTCCGGCTTCCACGCCGCGGACAATGGACTGGAAGTCGGTATCTTGTGAAAAAGCTTGGATAAGACCTTGTAGCAAAGGGCGCACCTCTCTTACGGCCCTCCGGCGCCAACCTTGCATCAGCGTCCCGGCAGGCCGGTCGTTATTCAAAATCGAAAAGAAGCCTCAGCTCATACGCCAAGGCTTGCGGATGACACGGAGACAGCCGCCTCGTAAAAATCTAAATGGATTCTTTCCTTCTTACTGGAGGGGATTGGCCAGCAGACTAAGCTCGGGATGCTGCTCCAGCGTTTCCTTGCAGTAGTCGCAGGTGACCTTAACCGTAGTTTCCCCTTCAGAATCATACGCTATTATATCCCTGCGCTCGTCGGGGGTCAAGGAATGAAGGCCAAGCCGCATTTCCGTGGCCGGGCCGGCGGGAAGGCTGCCGAGAAAGGTCCGGCAGTGCCTGCACACATAATGTATTGCCATCTATATGCCTCCTGAAGATACGTTATACCTTCAGTATGCCCGCTAGTCTTCCGTTTAGCCTGCCCCGGCCCTCACCCGTTGAACTTTGCCATGGTGTGTTCAAAGGAGTGGTCCAGACTGTATTCCAGCGCATCGCAAGTCGAGTCAATCATCGCTGACAGCCGATCGCTTTCTTTTTTAGGGAATGGCGACAGCACATAGTCTACGACGGCAAACCCCGGTTCCGGCCGGGAAATTCCCATCCGGACCCGGTTGAACACCTGGGTGCCGGTATGCTGAATAATCGACTTAATCCCGTTGTGACCGCCTGCGCTTCCCTGATAACGGAGTCTGATTCTGCCGATTTCCGTATCCAGGTCGTCATAGACGACAATCATATCTTCAAGCGGTACTTTGTAATAGTCCATATAAGCCCGGACGGACTCGCCTGACAGGTTCATATAAGTCATAGGTTTGATCAGGACGGTCTTGACGCCCTGAATCATTCCTTCGCCAATTACAGCTTTGCATTTATTCTGGTTGAACGAAATCCCGTGTCTCGCAGCTAGCGTATCAAGCGCCATGAACCCAACGTTGTGCCGGGTTTTGGCATACTGCGGTCCGGGATTGCCCAAACCGACGATCCATTTCATTATGCAGCCCGTTCCTTTCCCCGGCGCTCCGGCAGGAGACGCCCAATTTTGGTACAATAGCAATATAGAAGCGGTTCCTGGTCTGCCAGGCCATCGCTTCGCCCCCCATCCCAGACACGAAGACAGGTGATCGTAGCGATGCTTGACCCGGGCGAAGTGCTTACGCTCCATCGTCAGTTCCAGTATCATATCGAGCAGGGGATACCGGTCGAGGTATACCGTGACGGCGTCCATGTGGATATCGGTTTGTTGACCGCGGTCGACACGCATTTCGCCGAACTCCAAGGAACGCTGTACAACCGCAGCCGGTTTACCTTCGTCTCCAGGCCGGGATATTGATCCGGCCGCTTCACGCAGGCAAAGGGTTACCTCTTCTCTAGGAAGGAGTAACCCTGATCCGGATAGCCTGTCTTACGCTTACTCGATTTCAAACAGCTTGCTGATAGACAGCTCCTCATGCACACGGATGATCGCTTCGCCCATCAGCGGAGCAACGGACAATACCTTCAGCTTGGAGGTCGGATTCTCGCTGCGGATCGGAATCGTATCGGTTACGATAACTTCCTTCAGCGGCGAGTTCTCCAGACGTTCATGCGCCGGTCCGGACAATACCGGATGCGTACAGCAGGCATAAACCTCTTTTACTCCGCCTTCCATCAGCGCGTTGGCCCCCAGCACGATCGTTCCGGCGGTATCGATGATGTCGTCGATCAGAATCGCCGTCTTCCCCTCAATGTTCCCGATAATGTTCATCACTTCGCTCACATTCGGTTCAGGGCGGCGTTTGTCGATAATGGCCAGCGGCGCATTCAGGAAATCAGCCAGCTTTCTGGCGCGGACCACTCCGCCGTGGTCGGGAGACACTACAACCGGATTCTCAATTTGCTTGGAGCGGAAATATTGGGCCAAAATCGGCACGCCGAGCAGATGATCCACCGGGATATCAAAAAAGCCCTGAATCTGCATGGCATGCAGGTCCATCGTAATCACACGGTGTGCCCCGGCTTTTTCGATCAGGTTCGCCACCAGCTTGGCCGTGATCGGGTCGCGCGAACGCGCCTTGCGGTCTTGGCGGGCATAACCGTAATACGGGATAACCACGTTGATGCTTTTGGCGGACGCGCGTTTCAGCGCATCCACCATCACCAACAGCTCCATCAGGTTGTCGTTGACCGGGCCGCAGGTGGACTGCACCACATAGACATGGCAGCCCCGCACGCTCTCGGACAACTTGATCTGAATCTCTCCGTCACTGAAGCTGGTCGTATGCGATTCGCCCATCGGAATGCCGATATAGTCGGCGATTTGATGAGCAAGCTTGGGGTTGGAGTTACAGGTGAAGATTTTTAATTTGGAATCAAGATAAGTCATAAAATGCAAACCCTCCGTGACGGTTCTTTAAATTTCAATTCCGGCGCGTTCTATGATGGATTCTTCGAATTGTTTTTCTTCGCCTTGGCCCGCGAACGGATTTTGTCCGCGTAGCCCGGTTTGTTCTCCTGCCGCACTCTGGCAATAGCCAGATCGTTCTCCGCAACGGAATGGGTGATGGTGGAACCCGCCACGACATAACCGCCTTTACCGACTTTAACGGGTGCAATCAGATTGACGTTGCTGCCGATGAAGGCGTCATCCTCAATTTCCGTCTTTGCCTTATTATACCCGTCATAGTTCACGGTGATCGCACCGCATCCGATATTCACATTTCTTCCTACAGTTGCGTCGCCGATATAGCTTAAGTGGGATACTTTGGAGCCGTCTCCGATTGAAGCTTTTTTGATTTCCACGAAGTCGCCGATCTTGACATCCTCGCCAAGAACCGTGTCCGGACGCAAATACGCAAAAGGCCCAACGGAAGTCCGTGCGCCGACCTCAGCCTGCTTCAGTACGGAATGCATCACGCACGCCCCGTCCATTACGCGGCTGTCCTCAATATCGCTGGAAGGACCAATCTTGCAATCCTCTCCAATAACGGTTGCCCCCTTAAGAGAGGTTCCCGGGTAAATGACCGTATCTGCTCCGATTGTCACCTCTGCGCCGATGTAAGTCGAAGCAGGATCGATAATCGTTACGCCGCCCAGCATATGTCTGCGCGCGATTCTCTGCCGCATCAGACTTTCCGCCTCGGACAACGCCAGACGGTCGTTAATGCCGATGGACTCGGCTTCTTCCGTCGTTTGGTAAGCCAGGATGGTTTCGTTCTGTTCACGGAGAATACCGATTACATCCGTCAAGTAATACTCGCCCTGCGCATTGCTGTTGGTCACACGCTCAAGCGCAGCAAACAGCTTAGCGTTGTCAAAGCAATAGGTGCCTGTGTTGATCTCGCGAACCTGATCTTCTTCAGGCGAGCAGTCTTTCTGCTCTACAATCTTCCGCACTCCGCCGTCTTCGCCGCGGATAATCCGGCCGTAGCCCGCAGGCTGCTCCATCACCGCCGTCAGAATGGTTGCTGCGGCTTGGCGTTCTTCGTGCAGCGCCATCATGCCTTCCAGCGTCTCCGGCAGTACAAGCGGCGTATCGCCGCAAATAACGATTGTTGTGCCTTGCTCGCCGCCAAGCAGCTCCTTGGCCTGGCGCACCGCATGTCCGGTACCCAGCTGCTGCTCCTGCAGCACATACTCCGCTTTAGCGCCCAAATAGGCCTGGACGGCTTCTGCCCCATGGCCTACGATAACAATGCTGCGTTCGCAGCCCGTTGCTTTTACTGTATCCAATACATGCCCCACCATCGGTTTCCCGCAAACGGGGTGAAGAACTTTGTATAATTTGGATTTCATACGTTTGCCCTGACCTGCGGCAAGGACTACAGCCATTCTTTTCAAGAATGCCGACCTCCTACTCTTGAACTCATTACTGAATATATCTCATTCCAGGCAAAAAGAAAAGAGAACCATCTTTACGATGGTTCCCTTTTCTTCGAACCCCAATTAGAAAAGCGGGAATAGATGCCCCTCCCGGTTACCGGTATGCGGACCGGAGCATTTGCTTCGGGCATATCGATATCGGTATGACCGCGGGCCGCTAATGGCGGCTGCCGTCAGATTAAGCACCCTCCTCAATCACTTCCTCTTCGGTTGCGGCGCGATCATACTCGGCCAGAACCGCCGATTGGATCTTCTCGCGTGTGCCGGAAGAAATCGGGTGCGCGATATCGCGGAATTCGCCGTCCGGTGTACGCTTGCTCGGCATAGCCACGAACATTCCGTTATTGCCGTCGATGACGCGAATGTCATGAACAACAAACTCGTTATCGATGGTAATGGATGCGATTGCCTTCATTCTCCCCTCAGAGTTGACGCGGCGGAGTCTGACATCCGTGATTTGCATTGTGTGTGTTCACCACCTTTTTCCATCAGAGACTTGGTGTATAGTTCCACACAAGCAAACCAAAATCCTTCTTTTTTGTTCCATAAAATACCTGTATGGCAAGAATTTTTTTTCGTTCGGAGGTTTCTGACAAGTTTCGTTTTCTTTCTTGTGGATTCCACAAGATTTCGACAAACACCGCCAGAGGTTAATTTTCGAAATAATTGCCCGGGCTTGCCGTGATCCGCCGTTCTTTAGGATCGACCTCGGACACCTTTACCAAGGACACATAATCATGGAGCAGCCGTTCCTCCCACTCCACAACCCCGGATTCCACGAGCACGCCTACGCCAGCGACAACCGCATTAAATTCGCCGAGCAGGTCCACCATGCCGCGAACCGTGCCCCCTGCCTTCATAAAGTCGTCCACGATCAGTACTCTCGACTTCTCTTTCAGCGCCCGTCTGGAAAGGGACATCGTATGGATGCTTTTGTGGGAACCCGAGACGTAGTTGATACTGACGGCCGAACCCTCCGTAACCTGATGGTCCCTGCGGACAAGAACAACCGGAAGCCCGAGTTGGGACGCGGTGGCATAAGCGAGAGGGATCCCCTTCGTTTCCACCGTCATGACGACGTCAATGTCCACGCCGTGGAACGCCGTGGCGATAATCTGACCGGCTTTTTCCATCAATGACGGCAGGCCCAGCAGATCCGACATATATAAATAACCGCCAGGCAAAATCCGGTCGCTGTCCTCCAGCTGTCCGCACAAACCGGTAATGAACTCCAGCGCCGCTTCTTTCGGAATTCTTGGAATAAACCGCACGCCGCCGGCGGCTCCCGCCAAAGTCTGCAGGTCGCCGATGCCCTCGCCTTCAAATACTTCCTTGATAATAGCTAAATCCTCACTGATGGAAGACTTGGCCGATCCGTACCGTTCCGCAAACGTGGCCAGCGGCAGCAGCGCATGCGGCTTTTCCAGCAGAAATTGGGTCATATCTACCAAACGCTGACTTCTTTTTAGTTTTTTCACGGGCTACTCCTCGCCAAAACCGAATATTATACAAAAATATATCACTTTTGTACGGCTTTACACAAGATGCCCGTTCATGTCAGCAGGCGAACCGCATAAACTTCCTTACAAAAGCCCCGGAGTCCGTTATAAATCCGGGCCACCTTGGATTGCTTCTGAACGAGGCCGAACACAGTCGGTCCGCTGCCCGACATCAACACGCCGTCCGCCCCCAACTTTTCCATCGTCTCTTTAATCCGGCGGACCTCCGGATGCATGGGGAGCGTCACCTCTTCCAGCACGTTGCCCAGCAACCCGCAGACCGCCCCGAAGTCTCCGGCTTCGATTGCCGCCCGCATTGCCGCGGAGGACGGATGTTTTGCGATACGGCTGCTGCGGAGTCTACCGTACACCTCAGCGGTGGATACGTTGATCGGCGGTTTGGCTAGCACCACCCAGCATTGAGGCGGATTGGCGATCGGGGTCAGCTTCTCTCCCCGGCCTGTTGCAAGCGCTGTACCTCCGGTTATGCAGAAGGGCACATCCGAACCAAGCTCCGCTCCAAGCTGCAGAAGCTCCTCCTGCGGGATGCCAAGCTCCCAGAGGGCATTCAGCCCCCGCAAAGCCGCAGCCGCGTCGCTGCTGCCACCGGCCAATCCCGCCGCTACCGGAATATGTTTGTCCAGGTGAATATGTACGCCTCGGCGAACTCCATACCGGTCCTTAATCAGCCTGGCTGCCTGGAACGCCAGATTTTTTTCATCCAGGGGAATATATCCTGCCTGGCTAGTTATAATAATGGTATCCCTGGGCAGCTCGGACAGCTCCAGCCGGTCGGCCAGGTCCACCATTGTCATAATCATTTCGACTTCGTGAAATCCGTCCGGACGTTTGTGCAGCACATCCAGCATCAGATTAATTTTGGCCGGCGCTTTCTCATATCTTTTCACGGCGTTCACCCATTTCTCACTTTTCCCCTCAAAAACAACTTAACATATTATAAAAAAATCTCGATATGAAGTCCATTCCTTATCCTGACACGGAGATACGCCGATTACGCCGTGCTTTTACCTTTGGATAAAACAGAAGGATGAAACAGGCCCCCGGCCGGTCTCATCCTTCTTCTGCTTCAAGACGTAAGGCTTACGCCGGCAGAGGACCGGGCCCCCGTGCAGCTTACGCTACAACTTGGAGCTACGGGCAGCCTGTTCAGCCAGCTGAATCGCCCGCTTCACCATGTTCCCCGCATCCTTGGCCCGAATGCCGCCCCAGCCTTCACGCTCCACGGTATCGTAGAAGCCAAGTTCCTTCGCAAGCTCCGTCTTCAGTTCCTCCGACATCATGCTCCGTCTTCTTCGGCTCACCACGTTGACCTCCTTGGACAAAAATGAAAATATGGGTACACCCTTAGTATGCTTAGCCCGGCGGTCAAACATACACCTCTTTTGTGTACCGGACTCCGCCCCTATATCCGAATTTAATTTTATTGTTCCGTTGTTAAAAGAATAGCAAAGCGGCCTCCCCGCAGGAAGGCCGCTCAAGAACTGAACTGCTAAGATTTGATATACGTGATCTTCATTTGCCCTTCATCTTCACATACCGTGATTTCCACGGATTCAGTCAAAATGTCGGCGTAGCTGTAGGAGACGCGTTTGAATGTCTGCTGCTCCTGATCCAGCTTCACAATAAAGACAGAAGGGTACGTTTCTTCCAGGACACCGGTGCGTTCGACAGTCTTGCGACGGCCCCCGTTCGCACGGAGGGTAATCTTGTGACCTACGTGTGCTTCGAGACTGCGTTTAATTTCCAACAGCGCGTTATTAGCCATTGCCTGACGACCACCTCTTTCCTTGTCCATTATACCGCGTATTTAACTAAATGTCAAACAAACAAATAATTATAGTGGAATCAGATGGTTGTTGTCAACGACTTTTTTGCGTACCCTTTCCATACAAAAAGGACCCCTGGCGGAGTCCTCTCTGTCGTTTGTCACCGTATCTCATCCGATCACGGAAGGCGTTACTTTGAGCGTGGACAAATTTTGCAGCCCCGGCATTCCGATCCGGTAGCTGCCTCGTGTCTCAATCCCCCCCACACCCTGGGCGCCGCTAATCGTATGCTGCAAAATGTCGCTTAAATTCACCGTTTCCCGGATTGAGGTGAGCGCAGCTTTGGCCGCAACATAGACCGGATCGAGGGCATGAATCAAAATACGCCCCGGCGAGCTGGAAAAGTTTGCCCCCGCCTGAAGCAGCGCCTCAAAGTGCGACTGGCAGGCCCCCGCCACAATCGTCAGCGCATCAAAATTCCGTTCATACTCACGCGCCGTCCGGACCGCCGCCACAAAATTCTGCGAATTTTTATAGCTGCTCAAACTGTATAAGTCATATGGCTGAGGCCGTTTGAGCACACCGTCATGACCGGTAATCACCACAATATTCGGGCGTACCCGGGGAAGCAGGCGAAACAAGGCGTCGGCCATTTCGCTTTCCCGGACATGATGGCCTTCGGCGGGGATGCGCAGCTGTCCATACAGATTCAGACTTTTATTGAGATAAGCCGGGTCCCCGTCCAGATGCAGCACCTTTCCCGGCACTTCAAAATAGGCCTTATCCTTGGACGGCTGATTCCACAACCCGCCGGTCCCGCCTCCTAGCGGATCATTCTCCGGCTGGATATCCTTCCACAGCTGGGCCAGGCTGCGTTCGCTTATTTCCTGCCGTTCCTTCCGGATTTGGGACAACGATTGTCTGGCTTTAATCTGTGCCCGCTGTCCGCGTTCTGTCATCCGAAGCGGGGGCACCTGCATCAGGTCGTCCAAGGGGGCGTCAGCCAGCAGCCGGAATTCAGTCCCTTTAATGATGGCCTGATTCTGCAGCATTTGCTCCACTCGGAACGTTACATCCCCGCCGTACGATTTTCGGACGACCAAATCTCCCAGGTTCATCAGAACATCACCTCTACCCCAATGTATGGGCAAATGCTCCGGTTGGTTCATCCGGGATTGGAGTTCGCCGGTATTCCAGCGGACGTTAGGCCGCCCTTACGGCCTTATACTCACATCCCAAGTCTTTCACAGCTTAGCTTACGCCTGCCGCCAGCAAAACATCACTTAGTCTTGCATATTCCTCCAGACTCAGCGTCTCTCCCCGGCGAACCGGATCAATCCCCGCATCCGCCAGCAGGGCTTCCAGGCGCTCCCGGCCCTCTTTGGGGAAGAACCGGGCCTTCAGATTGTTGGCGATCGTCTTGCGCCGCTGTGTGAAAGAAGCCTGTACAACTTCAAAAAAGTGCTGTTCGTCCGCCACTTCCACGGCGGGACGCTCGCGGATTTTCAATCGGATCACC
Source organism: Paenibacillus nanchangensis (assembly GCF_046543445.1). NCBI lineage: Bacteria > Bacillati > Bacillota > Bacilli > Caryophanales > Paenibacillaceae > Paenibacillus > Paenibacillus nanchangensis. Next base: position 15,895 of record NZ_JBHOFD010000038.1, on the reverse strand, counting down.
GCGGAATCGACATTAGGCTGCGGAATAAAAACCGTATGCGGAACCGTACAGATGATTTCCGGCTCACTGTAATATTGGACGGCGATGCTGAGGCTGCCGTATTCTTTTCCTCCTGGCGCAGCCGCCATACGTTCGGCAACCTCCTTTTGAATCATCACCACAATGTGCCGCAGAGGCAGCTTGTCCTCCAGCAGCTTCATCAGAATAGGGGTTGTTAAATAATATGGGAGGTTCGCCACTACGCTGACCTTGTCCACGCCGGCAAAATCCTCCTTGAACAGCTCCGGCAGATTCACCTTCAGCACGTCGGCATGCCGCACCTTTACGTGCGGATGATGTGCCAGCACTTCCTCCAGGATCGGAATGAGACGCTGGTCAATCTCAACAGCGGTGACCGCTCCTGCGGCCTCTGCCAGACGTTCCGTAAGCGCGCCGATGCCTGGACCGATTTCCAGCGCTCCCGTTGAGCCGTCAAGCTCGGCTGCACCTACAATTTTGTCCAAAATATTCTGATCGATCAAAAAATTCTGTCCCAGGCTCTTCTTGAACGAAAAGCCGTGCCGGTTAATAATTTCCTTCGTTCGCCTCGGCGAGGCGATATCCTCTCTGCCGTTCATACTCCGCCGCCCTCCTGCTCGATTCGGGCGACCGCGCCCGCAAATTCCTCTCTCGTGATGCCGAACATCGCCAGTCTCTTATACAGCTGCTTCCCGTTGCAGTAGCCGATACCAAGCAGATTGCCGAGCGCCATACGGCGTTCTGCGGCCCGCTCATGCACCAGCAGCCCGGCTTCCATAAGATCGCCGATCTCAATGACCGGCGGGTTGCCCTCAAACGAGGTATGCACATGCTTAAGAGCATGCCGGATCGCTTCCGGTGAAGCATTTTCCACTCCGATATCGCCTTTGCGCGTTGCATCCCGCTCCGGGATAAAAGCATGCTTGCAGCCTGGAACTTTGGACGATACGATCTTGCGGATCCGTTCGCCTGCATGGTCGGGGTCGGTTAATATGATGACGCCGCGCCGCTCGGCCGCCAGGGCAATCTTGGCGATGACAGACCGGTTAACGGCCGATCCTCCGGTCTCGATGGTGTCGGCGTCAACCGCCCGCTTCACAGCGACCGTATCACTTTTCCCCTCCACGACAATAAGTTCCTTGATCATAATCCTATTCTTCCTTTCCTCCTGCAGGAAATATGTATCCCGTTAACAACTATACGGTAAAGGCAAAAACAATCGGTATAACGCCAAAAAGAAGAGGACACGCCCCTTCTTTTGGGTAAAGAATGTATAAGAGTGATGAGCGCCCGCTCAGGTATCACCAAATTACAGGATATTCCGTTTAACTCCCTATACTATAGCCCATTCCGGCGTTTTTTGCAAAACGGCCGTTTAGTTCAGCTCCGGCTTCGACGGACCAATCACATACACGGTACGTGATTTACGTCCGAAGTTTAGAGCATGGCTGAGCGAATCGTAGTATACATCGATTTTGTTGCCTTTGATGGCGCCGCCGGTATCTTCGGCACGACGGAATCCAAGGCCTTCAATGTACACCCACCAGCCGATCGGAATCACTTTGGGATCCACCGCAATGGTGCGCCCTTCCGTTACACGTGTGCCTGATGCGGTACGGGTGCCAATACCCGGCTCTTGTGAAGAGTAAGCTGTCATGGACACGTTTTTGATCATGCGTTTGTACTCAAAATCAACTCCCGCTTTGCGGACAGTTTTGCTGAATTTTGCTTTGGTTGCTGTAGCTTTGGCTTTGGCTTGAGTAGCGGCAGCGGCCTTGACGACAACAGGCTTAGGAAGCGGTTTGGTTCCAACGGCAATTACTTTATCTTTGGTTGCTGTTTTGACCTCTTTACCGATCATGCGCATGGATGCCAGCTCGCCGTCCTGATAGACTTTTTCGATATGCTGGATCATAACGCCCGGTACGCCTGCCTGTGTTACCTTGGTCTTGCCCTTGAGCAGGGTGGGATCCGCCGTCTTGATGACACGGAAAGGCAAGCTTTTCGTCCGCTGTACAACCTGTTTGTTAATGCGGACAATCTTTACCTCCATGCCGGCGGTTATCGGAGTGTGTAACGAAGGAAAAATTTTGTCATGGCCTTTCAGACTGTAGCCCAGTTTGCTAATTGCTTCGCCGACGGTGTTTTCTGTCGTGTGCAGCTGTTCAGTCTTGCCGTCAACGGTAATGCTGAAGCTGCGTGCCCGGACGATGGCAATCCGGTCTCCGTCGGATAACGATCCGTCCATAGCCATGGATATCTTATCATGCGGCTGGAGCGGAATTTGTTCCTTGGACAGCAGGTCGCCAAGCAGCGACTCGCGGGTTTCAAGCGTCTGTGCCTTGCCGTCTATGACTAAAGTGATTTGTTTGCTGCTCTGCAGATCTACATACAGCAGGATAAGCAGGGCAATGGCAATCGAAAGAACGCCTGTAACCGATAGCACACGCCAATTCAATTGCTTCCACCTTAAACCTAAATCGTAGGACACGCTGGATGTTGGTGATTCATGGGAGATCTCTGGTTGGAATACGCCCATTCTATCCATCCTCCTTACAATAGCCCCGTCGCCACTGCAGCCGGATGAAGCTCGGCCCTGACGCAGCTATCAAGATTGACACAGGAAAAACGTCTGGAATAACGACGCGCTCCTGCTCACAAATCGCCTGCCCGGCAATGGCCATGGATAGCTGTTATATAACAGTGTCCAAGGCAGCCTCCGATTACTCAAAAAGAAAGAAGCCTAAAAAGAGTTCTGAATAGGAGGACTCTTTCGTGGCTTCTGACGACGCTTGAATGCTCGGAAGTGTCATGCACGAGGTTTCCTCTCTTACTTGCGCTTACGGGGTTAGCTGTCGGGTTCGGACGAAAGAGAGTCGCCCTATCTCCGGTCACCCGCTCATGGCGGTTGCCCTTGAATTCACCCCAAAGACCACATAAAGAATCAGAATACGGCCTGCAATACACCAGGTGTACGTTATGTACGCTTATACGGCAGACAATACCGGTTCCCCCGTTCCCCGGTTAAGGGGACTCAGCGAGACGATCCATGATCAATGGCTGTCATATAAACAGCTCATTGCACTGAAAAGATGATATCCTGTTTTGATGCATCTTGTAAAGCGGGCTTCAACCACGTTTATCTAAATATATGGTTAAAAATTTGTAATATTCCTCGATTTCTTGATTAAAAAACTTTAATACATCGGCCAAGCTCTTTTTTTCAACGGTTTTTCTCCCGATTTCAACGAATCCCAAATCGTTCCAGCGCGTTCGTATAAGTGATTTCGGCCAATTCTTCCCAGTTTAATCCTTTTATTTCCGCCGCCGCTTCGGCCACCAGCTTCACGTGCGCACTCTCATTTCGCTTGCCCCGGAAAGGGTGCGGAGTCAGGTAAGGCGCATCGGTTTCGATCAGCAGACGGTCCATCGGTGTCTTGGCGAGCACCTCTTTTGGCTGTTTGGCATTCTTGAAGGTGACCGGTCCGCCAAAGGAGAGGTGAAAACCAAGATCCAGGCACATTTTTGCCGTTTCCCAGCTCCCCGAAAACGAATGCATGACGCCTCCCACTTCCTGCGCTTTTTCTTCCCGCAAAATTTTGACCACATCCTCATGTGCATCACGGTTGTGAATGACGATCGGCATCTTCAGCTCCCGGGCCAATCCGATTTGCTGGCGGAAAACCCGCTGCTGAATGTCTTTTGGGGAAGTGTCCCAATAGTAATCAAGGCCAATTTCACCGATTGCCACGACCTTCGGATGAGCGCAAAGCGAAGCAATCCAGTCCAAATCCCCGTCTTCCATGGTGACCGCATCTTGCGGGTGCCATCCTACTGCTGCATAAATATTCGCGTACGATTCGGCAAGCCTCATCGTTGACGGGATCGTCTCCCGATTAAATCCGACATTGATCATTTTATTTACACCAGCCTCAAAAGCGCGGTTAATCACTTCTTCCCGGTCCTCGTCGAATTGCGGGGCATCAAGGTGGGTGTGAGTGTCAAATAAAGCCATAATTCTATTCCTCCAGTCCGGTTATTTATGCATAAATTTTAACCAAATTGTTTTATTTGCCGAACAGCCGGGTAATGGATTCGGGAAGCTGCGGAAGAGCCTTCCTAAGCTTGTCCTCCGGAAAATATAAATGGTACCTGCCCCGGTGAATCCCGCTGATGGAGCGGACGATATCCGACACCTCGGAAATTTCCCTGAGCCTGTCCTGACGGTCGAGCAGCAGAATTTGCTTGCCATGAAAAGCTTCGCCCGGCCGGAACACATCATAAGGAAGATCGGTCGGAAAGTCAATTTCAAGGTCGTAATACGGATGTAACCCCGCTTCGGCAAAACTGCGGCGGATATCATCAATTGTTTCCAGATCCAGACTTTCCATCTCTACATATTTATACAGCCTGCGATGAATGAAACGGCAGCACAGCTGGCTCAGCAGCTCATCCTGCTCCTTCGTCCACTGCATAAATGCTGTCTGAACAAGCGCCTCGTCCAGCTGCAGATACTGTTCCACGTCTACGGTTCCCTTAAACAGGTGCGTCAGCGGTTCCATCATAAAGCTGAATGCATATCCTTCCTGAAACAGCTCTTTTGCCCGTCTGAAAATTTGCCGTAAAATGATTTCCGAACTCCGGGTGACGGGGTGAAAATAGACCTGCCAGTACATTTGATAACGTGACATCAAATAATCTTCCACAGCGTGCATGCCAGATTCCTTGACCACAACCCGGCCGTCATGCGGACGAAGCACCCGCAAAATACGGTCGACATCTATGGTTCCATAGTTAACGCCGGTATAATAGGCATCGCGCAGCAAGTAGTCCATCCGGTCGGCATCCAGCGGTCCGGAAACAAGATTTACCACGATGTCATGCTCATAGGTTTTCTTTATTACCGAAGCTACTTTTTCCGGAAACTCGGGGCTAACTTCACACAGAATCCGGTTAATTTCCGTGTCCTCCAAAATAATCCGGCACGTCCAGTCTTCATGGTGCATTTCAAAAGCTTCTTCTATAGAGTGGGAAAACGGACCGTGGCCCAAATCGTGCAGCAGGGCGGCGCACAGCGTCAGCAGCTTCTCCTCCGGCAGCCAACCGCCATAATTTCCGCGCTCAAACTGGGAAATAATGCGCCGTGTGATCTCATATACACCAAGGGAATGGGAGAACCGGCTGTGCTCTGCGCCGTGGAACGTCAAATACGAGGTTCCCAGCTGCCTGATCCGGCGGAGCCGCTGAAATTCCCTTGTATTGATCAAACGCCAAATCAGGCTGTCCTGCACATGGATATAATTATGTACCGGATCTTTAAATACTTTTTCTTCGCTTAAGGGTTTATGGACCACTCTGCTCAACTCCTTCTGTGTTTTTTGGCGTCATATGTTTTATTATGTCGAAACGTGTCGATATAACGTTTTACAATTTAATCTCCTGTTTCTCCCACTTTTTAGATAAATAGGTGCGCTTTTTTGACATTTTAACTATAAATATTAGAAAAAAACTTAAAATTCGCTCAAAAGTAGGTTGACTGTTTTGGGAATGGTTGGTATTATAAATATCATAAAACGGTGAACATTGTCGAATAATGACTAATAGGAACCATGGTAAGTATTTGAGAGGAGCAGCGATTGTTATGATGAAATCAACGGGCATTGTAAGAAAAGTCGACGAACTGGGACGGGTTGTCATTCCGATCGAATTGCGCCGCACGCTTGGTATTGGAGAGAAGGATGCGCTTGAAATTTACGTGGACGGAGAACGCATCATGCTCAAAAAATACGAACCCGCCTGCATTTTCTGCGGCAATGCCGAGAATGTAACGTACTTCAAGGGAAAAATTGTGTGTCTGGACTGCATCTCCACCATCCCAACCCCTGTGACAAATTAACAAAGATAAGGTATAATAGATTTATCCAAATTGTTAATTCTAACCTTTTTATATCTCCTTGCCTCCCCGCCCGGGAGGTCTTTTTTTTGCCCAATTATTGTTATTCCGGCTGCCCGCTTACTTTTTGTCGCCATTCCTGTCAGCTAAATCTTCCGTTACATGTCAGATTTGGGCAGCAGCGCATTGTATATATCCCGTTTGGATACGCCGCGATCGGCAGCCGTCCGTTTCAATGCTTCTTTGCGCGGCATTCCTTCTTCCTCATATTTGGCGACATGTTCCTCGAGCGTCAGTTCCTGCCACCATGCTGATTCCGCCAGCTGCACAGCCTCTCTGCTCTCTCCCTCCAAAACAATGACATACTCCCCCATCGGAGGATGCTCTTCCAACCAAACCAGACATTCCTGCAGCGTACCGCGGACAAATTCTTCATAGCGTTTCGTCAGTTCCCGGGCCAATACGACACGCCGGTCGCCAAAAGCCTCCTGCATGATTTCGAGTGTACGGACTACCCGGTGCGGAGACTCATAAAACAGCAGCGTTCCCTGAGACATCCGCAGACCTGCTAAACGTGCAAGTATCTCCTTGCGGTCCCGGGGAAGAAATCCGACAAAGGTAAACGTATCGGTAGAAAGCCCCGAAGCAATCAGTGCGGACAAAGCGGCGTTGGCTCCAGGAACAGGAATCACCGGAATTCCTTCGGCTGCGGCCAGTGCCACGAGATCCGCCCCGGGGTCTGAAATGGCCGGCAAACCTGCATCGCTGACGAGCGCTAAATTTTTTCCTTCTATTATATAGCGGATCAGTTCAGGCCCGCTTGCGGCCTTATTGTGCTCATGATAGCTGAACAGCATCGCCGGCGAAATTTCGTAATGGCTCAGCAGCTTCCGGGTCTGCCGGGTATCCTCGGCAGCAATAATCTCGCACTCCCGGAGCATCCGCACAGCCCGGTAAGTGATATCCTCCAGGTTGCCGATCGGTGTAGCTACCAGGTACAGACTGCCCGTGCTTTTTTTCTCCTGATCCTGAAAGCTGCTTTGTCTTGATAAGCTCATGTTCTTGTTCTACCCTCTCCAGGCCCGTAGTAGATGTCCATAATCTCGGGGCAGTATTGATTATCTTCATTATATACGATCAGCGGGGGCTGCAAACGAACCTCGGGTTTGCCGTCGCGTGCCGCTTCAATCAGCACCATATTCGCCTCCAAGTGAGCACGGGGATGCACAAACCGGATGCTTTTGGGCTCCAGACGGTGCTTTCTCATCAGGCTTATAATATCTACGAGCCGCTGCGGCTTATGCACCATGCTGACTTTTCCGCCCGTTCTCACCAGACGGACGCAGGCCTGAATGACCTCCTCCAGCGTGCAGCCCAGTTCATGACGGGCCATGGCCTGATGCGTATTCAGCTTAATGTCGCTTCCATTCAGCGGCATATAGGGCGGATTTACCGTGATCGCATCAAACTGCCCATACCCTACCGAATGATGCAGTTCTCTTAAATCGCCTTCATGAATGTGGACCCGTTCCTCCAGGCTGTTCAGTTTGACGCTTCGTTTAGCCATATCTGCCAGCCGTGGCTGGATCTCCACTCCTTCAATTGACGCCTGCGTCCGGGTGGTAAGCAGAATGGGAATCACACCATTACCTGTACACAAATCCAGCACCCTTCCGCGAGGCGGAATCCCGGCAAACCGGGCAAGCAGAACAGCGTCCATGGAAAAACTAAATACTTCGTCGCTCTGGATAATCCGCAGATCATGAGTCAACAAATCGTCAACCCGTTCGGCAGGCAGCAGCGGCACCGCATGTTGTTCATTTGAATTCATCTTGTTCAGACTCCTACGATAGAATCACTTCAAAAAAAACCGTAGGCGCAAGCTCCTACGGCTGAATATCCTTATTTATTGAGAAATGACAGGCAGAACAGGCAGTCGCCTTCGGTGCGCAAGTGCCCGAAATACAAGTTACAGATATGGAAGCCTTCGTGATATAGACGGGCAAGATTATCGTATCCTTCCCCCACTACTTCCTTCTCTTCATTCCCTTGTTCTTCCGGAGCCGCAGCTTCCGTCTCCTCCGTCTTATCCTGATCGGCAGGAGCTTCGCGAATCAATATTTTCCTCAGCTGTTCATTCTCCAGAGTCAGACGCTGATTGGTTTCCATTAACTCCTTCACCGTCTGTTCCCATTCTCCAAGATTGGCCCGAAGCCGCTCTACTTGTTCTTCCATATCCTGAATGTGCGCAAAAATATTTTTCTTTTCCAAGATTCCACCCCGAAGTAACCTTATGGTTTACTTGACGACTACATCATCCATTGGAAGCTCCTTGACTTTGCCCACCTCGAACAGCTGCACGTGAACCGTACGGTTACCGGCGTTGATGCCGACGACTTTGCCGTCGCCAAGCGATGTAACCACCATTTTGCCAACCGCCGGCATTTCTTCTTTGACACTTTCGTAGTTATCATGCTCAAATTTCAGACAGCACATGAGCCGGCCGCATAATCCGGAAATCTTCGTCGGATTCAGCGAAAGGTTCTGGTCTTTGGCCATCTTGATCGATACCGGTTCAAAATCGCCCAGCCAGGACGAGCAGCAGAGCACGCGCCCGCAGGGTCCAAGCCCGCCGAGCATCTTCGCTTCGTCGCGAACGCCGATCTGGCGCAGTTCAATCCGGGTGCGGAAAATGCTGGCCAAATCCTTCACCAGCTCGCGGAAATCCACCCGGCCCTCCGCGGTAAAATAAAAGATGATCTTGTTGCGGTCAAACGTAAATTCCACGTCCACCAGCTTCATTTTTAGACCATGATCGCGGATTTTATTCAGACAGGTGGTGAATGCGTCCTTCGCCGCCTGTTTGTTCTCGTCTACGACCCGTGCATCCGCCTCTCCAGCGATTCGCATCACCTTCTTGAGCGGCAGGACCACATCACTTTCTTGAACCTGCTTCTTGCCGACAACCACTTTTCCGTATTCGACCCCGCGCGCTGTTTCCACAATCACGCATTGATCCCGTTCCACGGGAAGGTCCAAAGGATCGAAGTAATATATTTTACCCGCTTTTTTGAAGCGGACACCGATTACGCTGTACAAAAACCATTTACCCCCTTGTGTGCCGGTAAAGGAAACCTGCCAGGTTCGCTTCATTATGGTTCTGATGCCTGCCTTTTCCATCCCGCTGCCTAATAAATCTTCTACGGGAGCGACATCCGGAGGACTCATGTTGCTCTCTATATGCTATAAAACGGCCCGCGCTCTTGCGGGCCTTCGTGTCTTGGCACACTGTTCCCGGGCTGTTGAGCCCAGTCCAAGCATGCCATCTATATGAACATTTGCGCCGCCGGAAACTCAAGCTTCCAAGCGGATTAGGAACTGCTCCAGACATAGCTGGGGATTCATATGAAAACGCAGCTTGCGGCTGCTTTCGGCCGCTAAATCCATATACTCTACCCACTGTGAAGGCATTCGCAGCGGAGCAAGCTTGGAAATAGCCTCCAACTGATCTATAAAAACGATGCTTTCATGTCTTCGGTGCTGGAAGTACAGCATGTCTTTGAACCATAAGTGAAACAAACTGAACAGCGTGTCCATGTGTTCGGCAAGTCCCGATTTGAGCAGCCGTTGTCCAGCGGTCGCCACCGCGGAGCTGCCCCTGCCCAAGGACTCCTTCGCTAATTGTAACACTAGGTTTCTCATTTCTGCAAACCAATTCTGCTCCAAAAGCTCCCTGCATCCGTCCAATCCCGACGCAAGCGATACCGCGCACCGGGCCAGCGGAGCCGGGACTCCTTCATCGGCCAGCGCCTGAAGCATCAGGTCCATCGGAACTGCTGAAAAAGGAATACGCTGCGTCCGCGACTGAATCGTCGGGAGCAGTGAGCCGCCGTTGTCTGCGATCAGAATGGCGACGGCCGGAGCCGGCGGCTCCTCCAGGAATTTCAGGAGACTGTTGGCTGCCTGCACCGTCATTTTGTCGGCTTGATCGATAATGTATACCTTTGGATGACGGCCTTCCGAGCGATAGGAAAATATCCGCTGCAGTTCACGGATCTGATCGATCTTGATGCTTGCGCCATCAGGAACGACTACCTGCAAATCCGGATGGTTGCCATGCTCCACCTTCCGGCATTCCAGGCATGTCCCGCAGGCGTCATCTTTGCGCTCTGTACAAAAGATAGCCGAAGCAAAGGTTAGCGCCGTCCGCATTTGTCCGCTGCCCGCAGGCCCGCTGAATAAATAAGCGTGACTGACGCTGTCATGGTCAAGCGCGCTGCGCAGCATGGACTTGGCCCGCTCCTGTCCCAGAATATCATCAAAAGGCATATTACCCTCCATAACGCCTTGCGCTTAGCTTATATCTGACATAAAGCCCAACTCGTCCGCCCTCCTAATGAAAGGGCCACGGCTGTACTAGAACGATAAATTAATCAAAATCCCCCGGATTTCGCCCACCTTAGCCAACAGGTCAATTCGGCCCTGTTCGCTGTCCAGCAGTTCATCCGCAAGCGACAGCAGCGCGCTGTCGATTTCCTCCAGCAGCTTGTACCGTTTGCCGCGTCCGCGGCGGTCCCATCCCTTTGTATCCTTCAAGGTGACTCCGCGGCGTGCTGTCTCTTCCAAAAACCGTTTGACCAGCGTCCGGTAAATACTGAGTTCCCGGATCGTCATCGATTTGGACAGACGTTCGCCCTGTAAGTGAATCTCCTTAATCTGGCGGGTCAGCTCGTCCTTCGTAGCCTGCTCCCCGTGCTGTTGAAACAGGTCGGAGAACGATTTTTGCTGGATGGGTTTGCTGGGGCCTTCGGTAACGGAAAGCTCAGGTTTCAGAGGTCTGTAGCCCGGATTGATTTTCACAGGACAACTCCCTCCTTTCAAACAATTTGTGACGACACGTGGCTGAAGGAGGAAAAGCCTGCGCTTTTCCTCCTTCTTGCCGGGCGCAGCAGGGCGGAGTAAACCGCCGTATCCCGCCGCGGCGCCGTCTTCCCTTTTAATAATGCTCGAAGCGGTCGACCGGCAGTACAAACACTGTAGCGCCGCCTACTTGGACTTCAACCGGAAGCGGCAAATAGGAATCGGTTGTTCCGCTCATTGGAGTGACCGGAGTCACCAGCTGCTCGCGCACTTTACAGCTGTTCCGGATGACGGCAAGCACCGCTTCAATCTGGGTATCGTCTACCCCGATCAAAAAGGTCGTATTGCCGGCCCGCAGAAACCCGCCCGTACTTGCCAGTTTGGTTGCACGGAAGTTGGCCTTGACCAGCTCGCCGGATAATCGGTTGCTGTCCTTATCCTGGATAATGGCGATGATCAGCTTCATGAGCTATCCCTCCTACATTTGGTTTTCTATTGAAACAAGCGCGTATTGCATCGTGCTTACTTATATATTAGACAAAAGGTGTCATAAATCCTGCAAAATCCGGTTTTCCAGCATCCGGACGATATCCCGTTCCACTACGGCGATAGGCCGGTTGGCATCGATGATAATGATACGCTCGGGGTTCTCTTCCGCAATGCGTAGATACGCCTCCCTTACTTTCCGATGGAAGGTAAGACTCTCCATATCCAGCCGGTTCACCTCGCGGTTACCGTTTGCCTCAATCCGGGCCATCCCGACTTCCGGTTCTATATCCAGGTAAAAGGTTAAATCGGGCTTCAGGCCGCCGGTGGCAAACTGGTTGATACTCCAGACTTCCTCCATGCCAAGTCCTCTTCCTACACCTTGATAAACGAGACTGCTGTCGACAAACCGGTCGCACAGCACAGTCAGACCTTCCCGCAGAGCCGGCTCCACCTTCTCCGCCAGATGCTGGCTGCGGGCTGCAGCGTACAGCAGCGCTTCGGTCCGCGCATCCATCGCCGTATGCGCCGGATTCAGGATAATCTCCCGGATTTTTTCCGCTATCTCGATTCCTCCCGGTTCCCGGGTCACCAGATAAGGCATGGAACGGTTTTGCAGGAAAGCGGCCAATCTCCCGATGAGGGTGGTTTTTCCCGAACCGTCGCCCCCCTCAAGAGTAATAAAAATTCCTTCCCGTCTCACGTTACGCTTCTCCGCCTTTCTTGTTTCTGTAGACTGTGATGGTGTGTAAGGCCGGATCGGCCGTTCCCTGAAACTTGGCTCCGTCCCTCGCCAGCACCGCTAAACGGTCCCGCACTTCCGGGCGAATGGGCTCTCCCGGATACAAAGCCGGTATGCCCGGCGGGTACGGAATGACCATTTCGGCAGCCATCCTCCCTTCCGCTTGCTCCAAAGGGATGCTTTCCCGTTCATTATCCCGCAGCGGCCGAAGTGTGAACTGTACCGGTTCGGATACCGTAGAACCTACCGGAATGTTCCACGTGGAAACGTGGAGGGGGGGAGTGGATTGGACTTCGCATGATCCACTTGATGCATCGGGTCTAGTTGAATGGCCTCGCCCTTCGTAGTCAACAGGGCTATCAAGGCCATCGGGACCGTCAAGGCCATCGGGGCCATTAGGGCCGTCAAAGCCATTAGGGCCGTCGAGGCCATCAGGGCTATCAGGGCCGTCAAAGCCATTAGGGCCGTCGAGGCCATCAGGGCCATCAAGGCCATCAGGGCCATCAAGGCCATCAAGGCCATCAAGGCCATCAAGGCCATCAAGGCCATCAAGGCCATCAAGGCCATCAGGGCCATCAAGGCCATCAAGGCCATCGGGTTCATCTGGCCATCCAACTTCCCCTGCGGCTTCAGCCACCTCCGGCTGCCCATTGCCGCTTTGATCCGCAAGAACTGCGGCCGCAGGCCGAGGTGCCAGGTCGAGCGCAGACAGAGGCGCTGGTTCGCTCGCGTCGATATCCCGCAGGGCCGCGAGCAGCCGCCCTGCATCTTCAGCCGTCGATCCAAGGCTGAACAGCAGCACCACGTGCCGGTCGTCGCTCATCTCCGGCACGCAGCCCCTCGCTTCGAGCCTGCGCTGCAGCTCGAAGCCGTTCAGGACCCCGGCGGCGTCATAAATGACGACTTTGAAGGGGTCCTGCGTGGTGTACGCCGCCTCGCTGTGCGGCGGCGGCGGGGTGGCGCGGCGCGAGGCAGCCGCGCCGTCTGGCAGCCGCCCGGCCGGAGGCGGCTGCAGCAGCCCGTAGCGCGGGAGCTCGGCGAGCCCGCGCCGGACCTGCTTCACGGCGGCCAGCCCCGCCGTGAAGGCCTCGGGGCCCCGGCTGTGCACCAGTCGCCGGGCCAGGTCCAGAGAGGCCATCACCGGGTAGGATGGACTCGAGCTCTGGATCATCGCCAGCCGCTGGCGCAGCACGGCGCGGCCGATGAGCGGCCCCTGCACATGCAGCATGGCCCCCATAGTGAGGGCGGACAGCATTTTATGCGTGGACTGTACTACGCCGTCCGCTCCATATGATAATGCACTTTTCGGCAGTTCAGGATGCAGGCCGTAATGCGCGCCATGCGCCTCATCAACCAGTAAAGGCACACCTCTTTGGTGGCAAGCTTCCGCGATCTCCGCCAAACCGGTTCCCATTCCATAGTAATTAGGCAGGGTCAGCAGCAGTCCCGCCGCTTCCGGGTAGGCGTTAAGCGCCTGTTCAATATCCGCAAGACGAGGGATAACGGGAAGGCCGCTGCTTTTATCGTATGCCGGCTCCAGGAACACGGCTCTGGCTCCTGCGAGCATCAGCCCGTGCAACACGGATTTGTGAACGTTTCTCTGCAGCAGAAGCACTGCGCCCGGTTCAGCACATACAGTCAGAATCAATGCCAAATTTCCCGATGTACTTCCCCCTACCAGCAAAAAGCTCTCCTCCGCACCAAAGCAGTCTGCCGCCAGCTCTTGCGCTTCCCTGATCACCCCTTCCGGATGGTGAAGATCATCCGTCCCCGAAATCTCCGTCACATCGGCCCGCATGACCTCTGCCAAAAATCCCGCTTCTTCACCTGCACCGTAAGCCGCCCCATTTTTATGTCCGGGAACATGAAAGGAAGCGTTGGAGGTCTGTATATAGTGTTCCAGCATTTCATAAATCGGTGCCCGTACGTTCTTCATTTACATACCCTTTCATTTTAGGCTCATCCTCTATTGTATCGTAATTCCCCCCCTTCGCCTATGTTTCTTGCTTGCAGCATAGTAGGAATCGCATAGAAAGCAAAACGGCCTCCGCTTGTATGCAGAAACCGTTCACTCCCCCCATCTCAACCTTTTAATCTTTGGTTGCCTTCCTTCTTTTACGTCCAACCGGTACGACGCACGGGCACCTGCTGCGCCTTCCTTCCGGCTCAAGCGTTTTTCTGTAAGCTGATCTGTTTCATGCGTCCGATAAAAAAGCGGTACTTGTCGTCTTCCGCTTCCGTCCGCACCATCTCCGCTTCGCAATCCTCACAGATAAAATGCGAGACAATTCGAATGCCTTCCGCCTTCGTCTCTCCGCAGATAATACAAGTTTGACCGGCCTGTTCTTCCATTTAGCATCCCACCTTGACTCTTTTAAGAACAGTATTGGACAGCTTCTATTATTTTAAACCCTTTCATAGTCTTTTTACATAGGTGCCCGGTTCTGTTACATTTATATTCAGGCCCCTGCCCAAAGGTGAATGTCCCCAAGCCGTAACAAAAACGGGGTTAGCCGCCGATATTAGGATCAAGAGACGAATGAAGGAGGTCGGCGTTTTTTGTATGGAATCAAATATTGCAGGAGCGGCTACCTTTTATCAGTACAAGCTTCTTAAAAAAATCAATTGGCCCCTATACATGACGCGTATCTTCATTGCGCTGCCCATACTATGCCTTATTGCGGAGACTGGCTTTATCTCGCCTTATAGCATCCTTTATTTTTTGTTGGCGGCTCCGGTTATGTTCTGGATCCAGTATGTGATATCACGGTCGGTACTGCTGATTTCCGGGTATCCGCTGGCCAAACGATGGCGCGTGCTTTTTCGAATTCCGTGGATTGGTTATTTAACGGATCAATACGTCAGCTGCCGGATCTTCCGCAAAGTACTTCTACATAATTTCTGGATTGGTTTGTGTATCTCGGCCGTTTTTATTTTATGGTCTCCGCCTGCGTTTACTGTATCGCTTACTGTGTGGCATCTGTGGTTACTTCTTCCCAGACTGTATGTGATGCTGCGGCTGCGCGGTCTGCAAAAAGACGGAATGCTCAAGCTTAATCCGGCCGATGCCTCCTACTACGCACAGTAACTTACATCCTCTGCTGCTGAAAAAGAATAAGCTGTAACAAAAACCGCCCTCTTTTAGAGAAGGCGGTTGTTTTGATGAGTTCATATCGGGTAGATGAACAATAGGAGTTACGAGTTCTTTTTATCTTTAGGAACCATTACGACAAAATAATCATCATGAATAGCCAAATGGACCACCGCATCATCTTTTTCGAAAATACGGGAACCGTTATCCTCATCGGCCTCCTGCTCTTTCCAACCCCATGCTTTGATCGTATCGAGATAAGGCTGTGGAATACTATCCTTCTCTCTAAGGCCTGGCAGGGAGTATTGTACATAATCCAACGCAGCATTAGCCGTGGCACGATCCGGGGAATTCGCTTCCTTTGGAACAGGGAAACTTTTTTCGTTAAGCGCACCTTCAAACGATTCCCAGGTAGGCTCCTTTGTGGTTCCACATCCAGAGAGCAGACCAACGGAGAGACATATTATTATAAGCGTCCACATCACGCTATATTTCATCCCTTAAATCCTCCTTACTCTGCCTGCTTCTTAAGACGCAATTCATTTCCTTGTATGCGGTTTGGCAGTAGTTCATTCGTATTAAGGTCTCGCTTGTTAATTGCACTTTTCTATTATACTTGTTCATAGAATCATGTCGGTAACAAAAATGTTACCCAGATAAGTGCTATGTAAGCCATTTCTGTTCCTTTTTCCGACGATGGACCTTCCCTTAGTTTTCCTCTTTGCGCAAAAAAGGAACCTAATAAACAGCTTCCTAATACTTCGTAAGCATCCAAACAAAACACAAAAAAACCACCGCCGGAATT
>NZ_JBHOFD010000037.1:0-62988 GCF_046543445.1 Paenibacillus nanchangensis | reverse complement strand
GCCCTCTGTGTCCGCACACTTGCCCCCCCTACTTTCTCTGGCGGCTACAAAAGGCGGGAATCTGGGATGATATCCAGAAACACGTTACCATTAAGCCGTACTTTTAATCCGTACTTTGGTTACCATGAAGCCGGACTTTGAGCAGATGAGGATGGATATAACCATAGTCCGAGTCCATCCGCATGGAGCCGGCGCAAAAGGGGGCTAAGCAAGCGGTACGGACGTTCCCGGGGCGGATTAACGACCAAAATTCATGCCGTGGTCGATGCACTGGGCAACCCGCTATGAAAAGACAGCGAGCATGTTCAAGACTTTTTTGGCGTAGTTTTCGGATGAGATTATGGCTGAAATGAGTTTGCGTACAGGCGCTCGTACAGGCGCTCGTACAGGCTCTAATAAAAGCAGCGGCTGACCAAGACTGAATAAATAAAGCCTTAGACTGCCGCTGTTGTTGCTCAACCAATGTTTCCCTTTAGCTTTATGGCATGTTGTTATCTTACCGTCCGAGTAATATCAGGACGAAAAAAGTTTCCAATACCCTTCAGAAACAACTTCGACTGCTCCGTCGATCACCTTAATGGCGGTCTGATCATCAATCGCATACGCCGGCCCCTGCATCCCTGCGGCCCATCTCTCAGCAGCCGCCATTGTGTTATGCGGCAGCATTTCGTGATCCAGATGCGGAAACATTGCAAAATCAACCAATCCCAGCGTTTCATCGACACCGTTTGGCGGCATCCAGCCAACAAAAAATTCCCCGATCTTAGGTGCCATCACCATACTCCCGGCGCTCATTCCTACATAGACTGCCTGTAGCGATGGCAAGAGGTTTGCCAGCCCGGATTGCCGCATCCAGTGGCACAAGTAGAGAGCGTCGCCGCCCGCCACAAGCAGGACGTCCGTCTCCCGGACCAGCGGCACCCAGCGGTCTTCGCCGATGCTTGTCAGCGCTGTGAGTTCCAATACGCCGACCGACTTCCAGCCCAGGTTGACCATGGGATTCTCCTCTTTCCCGCTGATGAACTCCCAGGCTTTGACGCCGGGGCCAACCCAGGGGTGTCCGTACATCGCGGTGGGGATACACAAGGCACTGGAGTCGGCAATCGGCTTGCCCAGCATCTCAACCAGCGCGTCGTGTATGCTTTTGTTATTAATTCCTGCAGATGTGAGCAGTAATTTCATATTTTCACTCCCTGTCTTTATGTGCGTCTTTGCCCATGGTTTGAATCTGCATGTTTTGAACTAGCATTCCTGTTAGCTTAGTTCAAATTCATCGTATTCATAACAGAATCTTTCAACATTTTGGTTGGCTAACTTAAAAAATGCATTTTGGGAGACATCTAACTTCAATAAATGATTTTTCTCTAAATTTTGGTAGACACCTCTTATAAATCTTCCTGTAAGTCCATGAGACACAGCAATCACTTTTTCTTTATACTTTATACTGCCAAACCAGTCCGATACTCTCACCGCAACAGAATCATAACTCTCGCCATTTGGAGAATTGAAATACCAATTGTAGTTATCCGTATTTTTGAGAAGTTCTGGCCAGGATTCTTTAATCTCATTTATTGTTAAACCTGCCCATTCTCCTACTGAAACCTCTCTTAACCGGTCATCAGTAATCACTCTATCCATATCATATCTTAAAGTTTCACAAATAATTTCTGTACTTTGCATAGCCCTTCCCAAAGGACTCGAAATAATCTCCCACTCACCGGGATCCTTAATAACCATCTTTAGCAGCTTGGATATATTTTTCACTTGTCCAATTCCTTCAGCGGTTAATGAGGAATCAATTTCTCCCTGATATCTCCCTTGAGTATTAAAAACCGTTTCTCCGTGCCTAAGTTCCTAAGCCCAAGCCCCTGCAAGCAGGAATAAAAGCCAACCTGATATAATAAAACCAAACAAATTGCAGAGGTGAACGGGATGGGTTGCGACATTACCCTTTTTTGCGAGGGATATCTAAATGGAAAGTGGATCAATATTGACCGCTGGCACAGGCAGGACAGAGTTGCGGAATACATGGTTACGGACGATGAAGGTTTTGATTATACAGACCTGATCGGCGGGCGCCGGGATTACGGGCTTTTTTATCTGCTTGCGGGGGTCAGAGGGAACGACGAACAGGAAACCTATCCGCCCATTGCCAAACCGCGAGGTCTTCCCGGCGATATGGATCACCTGATAAAAAAGTATTATGAGAACTCCTACGGAATCCAATTTTTTCAGGAAGAAACGATAAATTTTCACGGTGCTTCATATTTGAGCTTAAGGGAACTGAAGGAAAGCGGGTATGGCGGGGTGATGCCGCTGAGGGGCTGGGTAGATGAAACGGACTTTGCCAAACATGAGGAATGGATGGCGGATGGGCATAAATATCAGCTTCGTTTTATCGATGTCAAATGCGGCAAACCTAAACAGCGGGATCTGGTTCTGAAAGAATGGAACGGGTATTTGAATCTGAACTTGACCGGTATGATTGAACAGATGGAGCAGCTGAAGCAGGAACGGTGCATCGGCAGAGACGATGAGATCCGGATTGTGTTTTGGTTTGATAATTAACCCGAAACCCATGCACATCCCGCTTTAAAATCCCAGTCCGTAAACTTTTTCCGAAAAAAAAGGAGATAACCGCGCTGGCGCCGCGCAGCAGGTTTATGCCGCAGGGCGCCAGCAGGGTGACGTTATCTTCTTTTGCGTGTCCGGAAAAGAGCGAGCAGCGTAAGCAGCAGTGCGGCGCCCGAAAAAACCAGCGTCAGTATATCGAGCAGGCTGACAGAGCCGTTATTCTCCTCCGCGGTCCCACTGTCTGCCGCATTCTCATGGTTTTCGCCGGAAGCCCCGTGACTGTGGCCGCCGTGAGCGTCCGCCGCGGCTTCCGTCAGTTCCGTGACGGAATGCGGTGTGTCGCTGTCTTCGCCGCCGGACCACTGGACGAGGCTGCCGTCCGCATAATGCTGGTAAGCGTCCCAGGCCATTTCGCCTTCTTCGGCCGGGTTCTTCACGGTAAATGTGAACCGCTGGAATTGGCCGGGCTGAATCCCCTTGCCGGTCGCGATCCAGCTTACCTTATTGCCCTCAATGGTAACCTCCCAGCCGGGGACAGGCTCATACTCCATAAATTCCGCGCCTGCAGGCACACGCAGGTCCACCTGAACCGTTGCCGATTCTTTTTCGACGGGAACCTTGACCGTGTAGGTTTCCCAAGCGCCCGCAGGCGACTCGCCGGGAGAAACCGTAACATGAGCGGAAGCAACGGATGCAAACAGCAGCAGTCCGGCGGCCGCCGGGATCAGCAGCTGTTTAAGTTTGGTTAACAGATGGTTCACTTTCTTCCCTCCGATAGTGGTGAAATAGCAGCCGCACCCCAAGACGGGCATCCCGTACAGGATGCCCGCCTGAAATTGTGACATACATCATATTCCAAATGTAACCGTTCGCTAACCTTTTGTCCAATTCCCCGGCGGTCTATACCTGAAGCAGTTCCTGTTCCCGCTCCGTCCATCCCCAAAAGAAGCTCCTATTCCCGCTCCTGATCAAAAATCCCCATGCTCATATACCGTTCCCCCGTATCCGGTACGATACACAGCACCCGTCGCCCCGGTCCAAGCCGGCGGGCTTCAGCCAAAGCGGCCCACACCGCCGCTCCGCCGGAGGGCCCGGCAAGAATGCCTTCCTTGGCTGCAAGCTGTCTCACCGTTTCCAGTGCCTCTTCATCCGTAACTTGTACAATGTCATCGTAAACACTACGGTTCAGGACAGCCGGAACAAACCCGGGACTTGTACCCACCAGCTTGTGCGGCCCTGGTTCTCCGCCGGACAACACGGGCGATCCCGCAGGCTCGACTACGACAACACGCAGTCCGGGTATCCGTTCTTTCAGCACCTCGCCCGTTCCGGTAATCGTTCCGCCCGTTCCCGAGCAGGCAACAAATGCATCCAGCCTGCCCTCCATCTGCTCCAGAATTTCCGGCGCAGTCGTAAAACGGTGGACATCCGGGTTCGCTTCATTTTCAAACTGCTGCGGGATGAAGCTGCCCGGAATCTGGGCCGCCAGCTCCTGCGCCGCCCGGATGGCGCCGGGCATGCGTTCCTTCGCCGGCGTCAGCACCACCTCCGCCCCGTACGCCTTAAGCAGATTGATCCGTTCCGCGGTCATGTTGTCGGGCATGACAAGAATCGCGCGGTAGCCTTTGGCCGCGGCGTTCATGGCAAGACCCACGCCGGTGTTGCCGCTGGTCGGCTCGATGATGACGCCGCCGGGCAGCAGCTTTCCGTCTTGTTCAGCCCGGACGATCAGATTCCAGGCGGCCCGGTCCTTTACGCTGCCGCTTGGATTAAAGCGTTCCAGCTTGACATACAGCTCCGCCGAGTTAGAATCCGTAAGCCGGTTCAACCGCACCACCGGCGTGTCTCCGATCAGCTCGGTAATATGATTTACCACTTTTGGCGGCATACGCGCACCTCCTTAGTTTTTCTCCCTAATGGGCAGCCAAAATTCATAACAAGCGCCTGCGCCCGTTCTTCTGGGCGGGTAAACCTCGATTTCGGGGACCATGGCATGAACATACGGGGAATTGGGCAGCCATTCCGTAAAAGCATATATTTCCGCCTCAATTAACGCGGCAGCCGACGGCCCGTAATGCTCGAAGATCGCCCATCTCGAAGCGGGCACCGTATATTCTTCCAGATTCCAGCCTTCCGGTTCAGCCTCGCATTCTGCCGCAACATAAAACCAGAAATTTCGCTCGGCGGGGTCTTTTTCCACACGGGAGATACCGATACAAGCGCTGTGTGTAACAGACTGTTCTACGTCCCCCTGTAAAGCGGAAAACAGGTCCAGCAGCCCTTCCTCTTTGCATTTTGCCCAAAACCGCGCGAAGGCCTCATTGTCTTGACCCACCCAGGTCTTCCGGCCGTACGTCTTAAAAGCAGGTTTATACTCCATTCTAACCGTAATCATGGAATCAACTCCAGGCTCATTTTGTTATTGCTTTCTCCTGTACTTCGCGGATTCACAAGCCTTTCCTGCTTGTCCGTTCGGAGGCGGCGTATTTCACCAATTTGCCACACAAGCAGGACACAAAACATCCGGATAAGCAAAAAACCGGAGCTCCCTTATAAAGGGGATCCGGTCGAAATGTGGATAAACCTATTATCTTGAAGTTTATTGAACGTCCAAAATGCCGGGAGCCGGCGTTACGCCAAACGCTTTGGCCAGGTCGAGCAGCTGCTGGTCGGTGATTTTTTGCTTGATTTCGCGGCCGGCGATAAGCATGTAGATAATAGCGGCTTTTTCCACCGTTTCAATCAGACCAAACGTCTCCTCCATGCTGGAGCCTGTGCCGAAAATCCCGTGCTGCGGCCAAATGACGACGCGGTGATCCTTCATCTTTTTAGCCGTTTCCCGCCCGATTTCGCTGCTTCCCGGGACCATCCACGGCAGCACACCGACACCGTCGGGGAAAACAACCAGGCATTCGGTGCACATTTCCCACAGCGTTTTTGTGAACTTGCGCTCATCCAGATCGTGAATGAACGTCATGGCGATTACGTTGGTGGCATGTGTATGAATCACGATACGGTGAGACGGATCCACTTTGAGGCGTTCCATATGGCTCATAAAATGCGAAGCCAGCTCGCTGGTCGGCACCGCGCCGTCGCGGAGGCCCCACAGCACTTCAACACTTTCGCCGTTCTCCGAGACCCGCAGCACGCCAAGGTTCGCTTCCGGATCCGTGATCACGTTGCGGAAGTATTTGCCCGAACCGGTCACGATAAAATACCGTCCCGCCAGCTCCTGCACAGGGAATGTCAGCTTGATCGTCCGGAGCGGCCCTTCGGGTTTAATGTATTTGGTTACCTCTGCTTCTTCCAAAATGCAGCTGATATTGCCGCCATTACGTTCATCCCAGCCGAGCTTCCACATATGATGCGTGATTTCCTTCATCTCTTGGATGAAAGGAGCTTCCTCTTGCGAAATATAACCTTTGGTTTGGATAATTGATGCGCTCATCGCCGTTTCTCTCCTTATCTAATGCGCAGCTGCTTTTCCCCGGTTCAATGCCCTCGGTTATTAAGTGCAAGCTGCGGTACGGTTTATATAGACTGAACTTGTGAAGGACAGGTTAGACGGAGCTGGCACTGCGGCGAATTTAGACTTCCGGCCCGCTGTTATTTTCGGAGTTCAATGATGTTCAGTATAGTCTGAACTTAAAATGTCCAGGTAGAGCGGGGCTGTCACTGCGGCAATTCGGGACTTCCGGTTGCTGTTATTTTCGGAGTCCTTGATTGGTATTCTTGATTTAGCGGGGGAACTCCGAAAATAAAGGCAATCGCGTTCGCTCCTCCATCTCCAAATTCCCTCCGTGCCATCCCCGCCATTCTGTACTTCAACCGCTCAGTCTGTTAGAACGTAATACTCCGGAAATACAGGCAACTTCGCTCCTACAGCTCCAAATTCCCTCCGTGCGGCTCCTCTATTCTGTCATTCAATGATCTAGTCTGTTTAACTCCTATCCTTGCCTTGCAGATGCTTGCAGTATGGCGCTGAGAGGCTTGCAAAGCCGGGAAAAGTCAGACCAAAACCGGGTCAATCCCGTCCTTCACTTCCAAATCAGCGCTTGGCCAGTACATCCCGTTCATAGGCTTTAACTTCATCCAGCCACTGCTCGCGCACCGGCATTCCCTGCGACGCACAATAATAATCCCAGATTGCGCCAAACGGATACGACTTGAACTCTTCGGTCAACGCCAGCCGCGACGTATAATCCCCGTCCAGCTCCGCCTTCCGGAGCAGATCCACCGGCTCTAACATGGCGCGCAGCAGCGCCTTGATTGTATTGCGCGTGCCGATGACCCAAGCGGCTACATGATTGATGCTGCCGTCAAAAAAGTCCAGGCCAATGCTTGTTCTCGGCAGCAGATTGCCGCGTACCAGCTCACGCGCAATTTCCAGCAGCTCATCGTCCATCGTCACGACATGATCGCTGTCCCAGCGCACCGGGCGGCTGACATGCAGCAGCAGATGCTTGCTGAACATCAGCACGGAAGACAGCTTATTCGAAATAACTTCGGTCGGATGGAAATGTCCGGCGTCCAGACAAATCGCTTTGCCCCGCGTCAGGCCGTATCCCATATAAAATTCATGTGAGCCGACCACGTAACTTTCGGAGCCAATGCCGAACAGCTTGCTTTCGACCGCGTCAATGTTGTATTTCTCGTCGATTTGCTCGCTGAACACTTCGTCCAGCGCGTCGCGCAGCCGCTCACGCGGAGTAAGCCGGTCTACCGGCGTGTCCTTGTAGCCGTCCGGCACCCACACGTTGGTCACGCAGGGCTGCCCCAGCTCCCGGCCAAAATGCTCCGCAATCCGGCGGGAGGCTTTGGCATGGCGGATCCAGAACTGGCGGATTTCCTCGTTCGGATGGCTGAGCGTAAACCCGTCGGCCGCTTTTGGATGGGAGAAGCAGGTCGGGTTGAAGTCAAGTCCAAGTCCATTGGCTTTAGCCCAGTCCACCCAAGGCTGAAAATGCCGCGGCTCCAGCTCATCCAAATCTACCGTTTCGTCCGTGTCGGCGTAGATTGCATGCAGATTCACTTTATGTTTGCCGGGAATAAGCGACAGCGCTTTGTCCAGATCCCGCCGCAGTTCGTCCGGCGTACGCGCGCGTCCGGGGTAGCTGCCGGTTACGGCAATGCCGCCGCTGAGCTCTTTGTCCCGGAACAGGAAGCCGCGCACGTCGTCCCCCTGCCAGCAGTGGACGGAAATCTTGATTTCCGAAAGCCGCTTCAGCACCTCATCCACCTGGATGCCGTGCTGCTCGTATAGTTTTTTTGCTTCGTTGTAGCTGTTCTGTACCGATTGATCCATGATGGAACCCTCCCGATTAATGAATTGTTGATTCCGTTTGCTGCAGCCTCTCCCAACGTTTCAGCGCATCTTCCAGTCCCTGAACCGCAGCCGGTGTGTAAGACCGGATATCAAACGAATCCGCAATGACCGCTCTAGCTCCGTCCAGGTCGGCGAACTCGCCCGAGCTGATCATCTGGACGGCCAGATTGCCGAGCGCCGTTGATTCCGTCGGTCCGGCAAGCACCTCGATGCCGGTGACATCCGCCGTCAGCTGGCACAGAAACGTGTTGTTGGCTCCGCCGCCGACGATCTGCAGCACATCGTAAGTGGCGCCGGTCAGCGACTCCAGCTCACGCAGATAGCTGCGGTACGAAAGCGCCAGGCTGTCAAATACACACCGGGCAAGCCGCCCGATCGTATCGGGCGCAGGTTCGTTGGTCTCCGCGCATGCTGCCCGGATTTCGTCGATCATATTGTCCGGATTCATGAACCGGGGATGATTGCAGGGAATCAGGCTGCGGAAGGGTTGTTCCCGCTCCGCCATGGCGGCCAGTTCCGCATAGCTGTACCGTTCTCCGTCTAACCGGCGTACTTCCTGAATGAGCCACATCCCCATGATGTTTTTCAGGAAACGGTAGGTCCCGTATACGCCCCATTCGTTGGTGTAGTTCGCTTGTCTCGCCGCTTCTCCGGTGACCGGCGCCGTACGCTCCACACCCAGCAGCGACCAGGTTCCGCTGCTGAGGTACGCCCAGGAACGGCCTTTGCGCACCGGCACGCCCGCTACCGCGGAAGCTGTGTCATGTGTCGGCACACTGACCAGCTCGCATTCGGGAAGGTTATGGAGCTTCACCAGCGATTCGCGGATCGGGCCAAGGGAATGCCCAGGCTCAACAAGCGGCGCAAACTGCTCTCTCTTCAGCCCAAGCAGCGCCAGCAGATCTTCGTCGAACTCCCGCGTGCCGAGGTTCAGCAGCTGCGTGGTCGAAGCGTTCGTTACTTCATTCATCTTTTTGCCGGTCAAGAGATAATACAGATAATCCGGCACCAGGAGGATGGTTTCCGCCCGGGACAATTCGTCCCGGTCATGCACATACAGCTGATACAGCGTGTTGAAGGTTAACTGCTGAATTCCCGTCTTCTCGTACAAAACAGCCGGGTCCATCTGCCGCGCGACTTCTTCCGGCGCATGATCGGTGCGGCGGTCGCGGTACGCATAAACATCGCGGATGCGGGCGCCTGTGCGATCAAGCAGCACATAATCGACCGCCCATGTGTCGATCCCCAGCGTACAGCGCTCAATGCCCTGAGCTTTTGCTTTGCGCAGCCCGTGCAGGATATGATCGAACAAGTTGTCGATGTCCCAGTAGCAGGACCCGTCTTTTTCCGTAAAACCGTTGCTGAAGCGGTAGATCTCCTCAAGCGAGAGGACTCCCTGCTGCAGGGTGCCCAGAACTAGCCGCCCGCTGGAGGCGCCGATATCGACGGCAATATGATGATTCATAAGGGAAGCTCCTCTCTTCTAGGATGGGTGATGCCGCTTGAAGCTGGCTTAAACTCCAGTCATAACTGCCAAGACACGGGCGGCACCCCGCCGCCTGCACCTGGCTAATGAATTTGGATTAGAGGACTACAGGATTTTCTTGAACAGCTCAATCACTTCTTCTTTTGTCGGGATAAACGGATTGCCGGGCGCGCAGGCGTCTTTCATCGAGTTTTCGGCGAGCAGATCCAGGTCGACTTCCTGAACGCCCAGCTCCGACAGCTTCGCCGGGATGCCGACTTCCTTGGACAGGTTCTTGAGCGCTTCGATTACGAAATCCGCACACTCTTTGTTGCTTTTACCTTTCTCTTCAAAACCGATGGCTTTGGCAATCGCCCGGAATTTGCCGGGAACATGCTTCGCGTTCTCCTCTTCCACATACGGCAGCAGCATGGCGTTGCAGACACCGTGCGGCAGATCGTATACGCCGCCGAGCTGATGCGCCATAGCGTGCACATAACCGAGTCCGGCATTGTTGAATGCCAGGCCGCCAAGGAAAATGGCATATACCATCTGCTCACGGGCTTCAATGTCATGTCCGTTTTTGACCGCGCGGGGCAGATAATTGAAGATCAGCTCCACCGCCGCCAGGGCGGTCGCATCAGTTACCGGGTACGCGCCGGGGGTGACCAGCGCTTCAATCGCATGGGTCAACGCATCCATGCCGGTGGCGGCGGTCAAGTCGGCAGGCTTGTCGACCATCAGTTCAGGGTCGTTGACCGAGATGGAAGCCAGGCTATTTTTGTCAACCATCACCATCTTGACTTTGCGCTCTTCGTCGGTGATGACATAGTTAATCGTAATTTCCGCGGACGTGCCCGCCGTCGTATTCACCGCAACAATCGGCAGCGATTTATGCGCCGATTTATGCACGCCTTCATACTCCTTGATGTGGCCGCCGTTGGTCGCGATGATGCCAATTGCCTTGGCGGTATCCTGCGGCGAACCTCCGCCGATCGAAACCAGGCCGTCGCAGCCGTTTGCCTTCAGGAAGTCCACGCCGTCGTGCACATTTTTACAGGTCGGGTTCGGCTTCACTTCATCGTAAACCACATAATCAAGTTCCGCTTCTTCCAGCACCTTCAGCACCTTGCCCGCAATTCCGCTCTTCATCAGGAATTTGTCGGTTACGACCAGCGCCTTCTTGAGCCCAAGCTCACGGACATAAGGAACGATCTCCGCAAGACAACCTTTGCCCATAATATTTACCGGGGGAACATAATACACATGCGCACTCATTTGACCAGCCTCCACACAAAATAAAATTTCGCGCATCACTTTAGCGGCAGAACGCCATCTTTCCGGTAAGCGCCTCTCGCGGTCGGGCTGGCCTCCGTACCCGCGGCGGCCGCCCCGATCCCCCATGATATGCGCTTTCACAGGGTTTACTCTTTCATCCTAGCCGCACGAATCTTTGTTGTCAACGAAATAAACGTTATTTATGTTGTTTTTGTTTGTTTTTAGTCTGGTTTGTGAATTTTTCTTCAATGTTTGTGTCTCTCTCCGTCCCTTATTGCAGACCCCGTCTCCTATTGGCTACAATGGAATTGAATGACTCCTCCATGTAATGGAAACGAAAAAAGGTGAACTTATGCTGGCAGCCGAAAGACGCAAAAAAATCATCGATCTCGCCCATCAAGACAAAAAAGTGCTGGTGTCCGATCTGGCCCGCATGTTTGAGGTCACCGAAGAGACGATCCGCCGGGACCTTGAGAAGCTGGAGAAAGACGGCATCGTCAGCCGGACCTACGGCGGCGCCATGCTGAACCGGCATACAAACGAGGACCTGCCTTTTGTCACGCGCAACGCCATCAACACTGAGATTAAACGCAATATCGCGCTTAAGGCGCTGGACTTGATCAAAGACGGGGACACCCTGATGGTTGATCCAAGCTCGACCGCTTTCGAATTTCTGAAAATGCTGGGCAGCAAAGCCAACTTGACCGTCATTACGAACTCCATCAACATTTTGCATGAGTTTGCGAATTCGAATATGAATATCATCTCCACCGGCGGGTCGCTGCGCTACCGCTCCCTGTCACTTGTCGGCCCCGTGTCCCATGAGACAATTCAACGCTATCATGTGGATACCGCCGTGATCGGTTGCAAGGGCATCGATCTTAATAAGGGTGTCACCGACTCCAATGAGCCGGAATGCGAGCTGAAAAAATATATGCTGCGCCAGGCGGATAAAGTGATTTTGCTTGCCGACCACACCAAATTCGATAAAACCGCTTTTGCCAAACTGACCGAACTCAGCGGCATCGATTATTTGATCACGGACCGCAAACCGCCTGCGCCATGGCTGGACCGGCTGGAGAAGCTGAACATCGAAATACTGTATTAGAACTGGGAAAGGAGCGGGTAGGGTGCAAATTTGGGACGACTTGCTGGAGAAGGTTCTACGTTATGCGGAGGCTGATGGGCGGGTCCGGATGGTTGCGCTTGAAGGGTCTCGTACAAATCCGAATATTACGCCGGACAGGTATCAGGACCTGGACATCGTTTTTTTTGTAGAGGATCTGGAATCGTTCAAGCAAGACGACGGGTGGCTGAATGTGTTCGGAGAACGCCTGATGATGCAAAAGCCCGAAGATATGGAGCTGTTTCCGCCAGACCTGGAGAACGGCGTATTTTCTTATCTGATGCTGTTTAAGGACGAAACAAAACTTGATTTGAACCTGGTTCCCCTGGCGGAGACGGAAGCCTATATCGCGGATAGCGACGGCCTGTTTCGCATTCTGCTGGATAAGGACGGCCGGGCCAGCCAGCTTGGGCTTCCCCCATCGACCGACCGCGCTTATTGGATCAAACAGCCGACCGCTCGAATGGTGGAGGACTGCTGCAATGAATTTTGGTTCACCTCGACTTATGTGGCCAAGGGGCTGGCGAGACATGAATTTTTGTACGCGGTGGATCACCTGCACGGCATTATGCGTCCAAACCTGCTGCGGATGATGGCTTGGAGAGTTGGAGCGGAGCACGGTTTCACGTTCAGCTTGGGCAAAAACTACAAATTTCTGCCCCGTTACCTTCCTGCGGATACATGGGCAGCGCTGCAATCCACCTATGCATGCGGAGGGGAGCAGGAGATGTGGCGTTCGCTGTTCACGTGTATGACGCTTTTTCGCGAAGCGGCTGTGGCCGTTGCGGAACACTTGGGCTGTGAACTGCCGGATTACGCTGAAGGTGTCGCCTCTTATATCGGAACGCTTTACCGCCGAACGGGCCAGGAGGCTTCTCGATGAGATTTGACAATAAGATTTGACAATAAGATCTGACCATGAGATTTGACGATAAAATTAGTGATATGATTAGGGTGTGTACGCAAACTGTAAATTAAGGAACTAAGGGTCAGTCAAACGATTCCGTAATGGGTTACGAAATGCTATCAACCCTGGATCTACACCTGTTTATTGTCAGATCGATCTCCATTATACATAACGCTTTGGAACGAATCCCCTTCCTGTGACACACCCGCAGCGGGTTACCACAGAACCGCGATACAGAGGTCTTTCCGGACCCAGAGGACGTTATTTCTGAAATTCTTGGGCTTTTGGTATGCCTTGCGGACTCAAGGGCCGTTATTCGTACCGAAAACATCCAAACTATGGATTCTCCGCGTAAATAGGCGCATCTGAGTCCGTAACTTTGCCAAAACACGGAATAGTCAGCAAATAGGGTCCTCTGAGTCCGTCAACTTGTACCTACGCTTTGATTTCACACCTGGACAATCACTCGATTCCGTAATGGGTTACGAAATGCCTTCAACCCTGGATCTACAGAACCACGAAGTGTTGGCCGGTCGGTCTTACGACACCGGTGTAATTCTTGCCTTGCTAAAAAAACAAAACGCAACTCCCGTCATTCCGAGCAAGCGAAACCGGTATAAGAATCGAGCTTACGACAAGGATACTTATAGAGAACGGTATTTAATCGAATGCTTTTTTAATAAAATAGAATCGGCGCTTGCCAACCCGCTATGAAAAAACAGCCAGCATGTTCAAGGCTTTTTTGACGTTGATTTCGATGAGGTTATGGCTGAAATAAGTTTGCGTACAGACTCTAGGCGATAACTTTTGACGAAACCATTTAATGTTGGCCCTTCATGCAGGCCGGCTGGTTTTTCAGCCGCTAAGCGGCTGTCTGGGTTTTACCCTATTAAGGAGGGGATCACAATGGCATTTTTTCAATCAGCGGACAGATTTCGGAAGGATAGCGTCTAATCGTCCCATAAACCGCGTGGTTCCTTTCTTAGGAGGGTATGGAATGCAAATATTTCAAATTGTACCGATGAATGATTACGCTCAAAGCCAGATTGACCGGATCGCCGCGCTGGAACAGCGGTGTAAGTCGGCCGACAAATCGGGGCTGCGGATCGGCGTGGCCAACCTGAAGCCTGGAGGAGACGAAGCGTTTCTCTGCTATTATGGGCAGGAGCTGATCGGCTGTCTCGCCTGGTCTACTTCGGATGGCGAAGAAGCGAATGTGAATGCCATGGGCATATTCTTGCCCGGACAGTTGGGCTGCTGCTTGAACGAAGTTGTCCCCTTATCCGGTTGAGCGTGGTAACAGAAAATACTCGGGCTTTACGACTGTACCTGTCGGCCGGGTTTAAGACAGTTGGCGAATTTCAGTATTACACGGAGTCGGTCGGTACGCTGCGATATAAAAAAAGCGTGAAGTAATGAAGACGCCGGCACGCTGGCATGAAAGCAAATTCCCGGTTTCCAATCGGAATAACAGTACGGGGCAACCTCTTTGGGGAACCTAATAAAGCCCGCTGCCTAACCGGCACGAACGCCAACAGACCGGCCAGGAAATCCTTGGCCGGTCTGTTTTTCTTTTATGGAATGTTTAAGAGCTGGCCGTCTTTCCGGCTAACCTGCTCTGAACATCGCTGTTAAACTTTGAGGCCCCATCAAAGGACACTTTACTTCATATTTTGCAGCAGCTGAACCCGGTACGCTTCACTCTCCAGCCCCTGGATTTCCTTATACTCTTCTTCAGTCAGTCTTCTTGGCGTGCCGACGGACTTTGCGATCAGATAAATTTTGCTGCTCTCCTCCATCACCTCTGTCCGGTAATAGGCTTCGCGGAGGTTTTTGCCCGTCGTCACCAGACCATGATTCTTGAGCAGGATGGAATTGTACCGGTCGGCCTGCTCCGCCACCAGATTCGCCAGCTTGTCGGTTGTCGGAACGACATACGGCACAAAGGCCACTTCTCCGACCAGCGCCGCCTGATCCGGGAACAGCATCGGCAGCTCATTGTCCACTAGCGTCAGCGCAATACAATATGCCGGATGTGTGTGAACGATAGCGGTAATGTCAGGGTTGACCCGGTAGCAGAACAGATGCATCAGCACCTCGGACGACGGCCGGAAACTGGAATCCAGAATCTCCCCAGTCGAAATCCGGACCGGTACCCACTGCTCCGGTTCGATGTCTTCCAGAGCAAATCCGCTTGGCGACAAAAACATCGTATCTTCATATCTGGCGCTGATATTCCCGCCGGGTCCCACCACAAGCCCTTTTGCCACAGTCTTGCGGGCGTATTTGGTTAATTCCTCTCTTGTTTGCTGTTCGGACATGTTCCCCACTCCTTTAGTTCAATCCAGCGTATGGTTTGATTCACTTCAATTCAGTCCTATATCGGCTGACCTCAACTTAGCCATCAATACCGCACACTTTGCGGTACTTCGCGTAAGCCGCGTCCCAACCCTCACCGCCGGCCGGCGAATAAATGTCCGGCGGGAAGGAGCCGCGGACCACCTGCCGGATTTCGGCGGTGCCGCTTACTTCGCCGTGCGCCAGCGCCTGCATCATGACATTGCCGATTGCGGTCGCTTCCGCCGGGCCGGCTACGACCGTCCGGCCGCAGATATCGGCGGTCAGCCTGCAGAGCAGCTTGTTGTGGATGCCGCCGCCGACCATATGCACCGCGCCAGCCTTCCGGCCCGTCAGCGCTTCCGTCTCTTCCAGCGTCTGGCGGAACTTCATCGCCAGACTCTCCACTACGCAGCGCACCAGCGCGCCGCGTCCTTCCGGAACCGGCTGCCCGGTTCTCCGGCAGTACTCCGCGATTCGCTGCGGCATCCGTCCCGGCGGAAGGAACACCGGATCTTCCGTGTCGATGTAGCTGATCCTTCCGCTCTCCGCCGCAGCGAACTCCTGCATCTCCGCATAGCCGATGCTGACGCCTTCAAGCTCCCACTGCCGTTTGCATTCCTGCAGCAGCCACAGTCCCATGATATTTTTCTGAAGCCGGATGCCGCCGTCCGCGGCGCCTTCATTCGTAAAACCCCAGGCTAGGCTGCGGCTGTCGATAACCGGCCGATCCGTCTCGACACCCATCAGCGACCAGGTGCCGCAGCTGATATAGACGCTGCCCGTCTCCTGCGAAGGAAGCGACAGGACAGCGGACGCCGTGTCGTGGGATGCAGCCGCAATGACCTTAAACCGGCCGGTGCCAAGCTCATCCGCGATGTCCGCCCGAAGGAGTCCTCCGGCCGTTCCCGGCAGGACGACCTCACCCAGCACGGAGGCCGGAATCCCCAGCTTTGCCAGCAAATCATTGTCCCATGAACGGCTGCCGGCACGCAGCAGACCGGTCGTGCTGGCAATGGTGTATTCTGTTGTCCGGTCACCCGACAAGTAATACCGGAACAAGTCGGGCGTGAGCAGCAGCTGGACAGCCGAGCCGGCCGCCGCCGCTTCCGCCAGGCGCTCACGGGCGGCGAAGAGCTGAAACACCGTATTGAAGGAGGCGGGGATAACGCCCGACCTCCGGTACAGCTCCTCTTCGCCAACTGTCTCCAGCAGCTCCTTCATCGCCGCTTCATTTCGCGGATCCCGGTAATGGACCGGGTTGCCGAGCAGCTCCCCCGATCCGTTCACCAGCCCGTAGTCGACACCCCAGGTGTCGACGGCGATGGAGGCCGGATCCTGTCCGGCCAGCCTCCGGTGCGCATGAATGCCGCGCTTCAGCTCGTGAAACAAGCGGAGAAAGTCCCAGTGAAGCGTGCCCCCAAGCTGTACCGGCTCGTTCGCAAAACGGTGAACTTCCTCAAGCGCAAGCTTCGATCCGTCGAAGCTGCCGAGCATCGTCCGTCCGCTGCTGGCGCCAAAATCCACGGCCAGCATGTGTATAGACCGGTTTCCCGTTCCCATAGTCATCCCCTGCCCGCCGGTTTATTTGTACAACGGTCCAAAGTTATGGCATGCGCGGAAATCGGCGGCTTCCGCATCGTTTGTGCCAAACGAACCCCAGACGCGGGGGCGGAAAATCCGGCTTTCATCCACGTTGTGCATCGACACCGGAATACGCAGCATCGAGGCCAGCGTAATCAGGTCCGCGCCGATGTGTCCGTAAGAAATCGAGCCATGGTTAGAGCCCCAGTTATTCATCACCGAATAGACATCGGTGAACGCGCCGCGATGGGTCAGCACAGGTGCAAACCAGGTTGTCGGCCAGGTCGGATCGGTCCGCTTGTCGAGCGTATCGTGCACCTCCTGCGGCAGATCAACTGTGTAGCCTTCGGCGAGCTGAAGCACCGGTCCCAGGCCTTTGACCAGGTTAATCCGGGACATTGTCACCGGCATTCCGCCGCGGGTCAGGAAATCCGAAGAAAAGCCGCCGCCGCGGAAGTACTCAACCGAAGCCGGGCGCCACGAGGTCGCCTGCAGGCATTTGTCCGCTTCCTCCTGTGTAATCTCCCAAAACGGCTTCATCACCGGCTTGCCGTCTTTTGACTGTTCGCCCGTTCCGTCCAGCGCCGCCGAGCCCGAATTGATCAAATGCAGAATGCCGCTCGCCGCCTGGCCTTCCAAGGTGTGCCCCGTGACCCGCTTCACCGCGTCCGGGCTCCAGTAGGTTCGGACATCCGCGAAAATCTGCGCCGTATTGGTAAGCAAATAACCAAACAGCATCGCCACGCCGTTCAGGCTGTCGTTTTCAGTGGCGACCAAGTAAGGCGCACGAATACCGTTCCAGTCAAAAGAGGAGTTCAGCACCGCTTCAAGGAAGTCGCCATTCGGAAAATGGTCCGTCCATTGGCGTTGACCTTGGAAGCCGGATACAATCGCATTATGGCCGCCCGCCTCTTCGCCAAATCCAAGTTCTTTCAGCTTCGGATTGCCAACCATGAGATCGCGGACGATCAACGTCATTTTGGCGACCGTCTCCCAGTTCCGGTCCTTGGTCTCCCGGCTCTGCTGCAGACGTTCCGGGTTGTTGTCCGGGCCTTCCTTACAGTTCTCCTTCACCCACGCAAGCGCCAGCTTCAGTTCTTCCGGATCATAGATTTCCTCTTCGATGCGCCGGACCAGCTCCGACATATCGACATATTCATTCCGCATGCCCAGGTAATTCTGGAACAGCTCCTCGTTGACTACGGAACCCGCGATGCCCATCGAAACCGAACCGACGGACAAATACGATTTGCCCCGCATGTAAGCGGCTGCAAGGCCGGCCCGGGCGAATCCGATCAGCTTCGCGCGGACATCCGCCGGGATGGCCGTATTATCGGAATCCTGCACGTCTTCGCCGTAAATGCCAAAAGCCGGAATCCCCTTCTGCGCATGGCCCGACAGGACCGCCGCCAGATAAACCGCGCCCGGGCGTTCGGTGCCGTTAAAACCCCAGATCGCTTTTGGCGTATGCGGGTCCATGTCCATCGTTTCCGTTCCGTAACACCAGCATGGCGTTACGGTGATGGACACGCCAACGCCCTCCTTCGCGAACTTCGAGGCACAGTCCGCCGCTTCGGCCACTCCGCCAATCGTGCTGTCCGCGATGACGCATTCAACCGGTTCGCCGTTTGGATATCTCAGCTCGGCGCTCAGCAGCTCGGCGACCGCCTTCGCCATGTTCATCGTCTGGTCTTCAAGGGATTCGCGTACCCCCATACGGCGTCCGTCGATTGTCGGGCGGATTCCGATCTTGGGAAAACCTTGTTTCCATCTTACGTCCTGATTTGTCATGGATTGATTCCTCCGTTTATGAAAGTTATCGATAACTCCAAACTTGCAGCAGTACCCCTGTCACACAACGCCTTTCGTCAAAATCAGATTTGCGTACAGCGCCTTCTCTCCCGTAGCAACAACGGCATAAGCCGCCTTGGCCCGCTCATAGAATTGAAAGCGTTCTACATTCTCGATGCGAAAATCGCCCTGCTTCCCGATCAGCTCCCTGTACACGTCCCAGATCGGCGTTTCTACGTTATCGCCAGGAACAACCGCCATCAGTGCGGCGGGACTGTTGCTGTAAGTATCAAGCGGGAACAGGGTAAGCACGGCTTCGAGCAGCTCCGGCATCCCGTGCCCGTCACAGCGGATCAGCCGCCTGGCATGGCTTGCCGCCGGGAAGTTGCCGTCCGCCAAAACAATCTCGTCCCCATGCCCCATCTCCGCCAGCACCTTCAGCAGCTCAGGCGACAGAATCGGGGGAATCCCTTTCAGCACCATCCATCAACTCTTTTCTTAAATTAGTGTTACCGATAACTCAAAATTAACAGTCTGGACTCTTGCTGTCAATCCTTTTCTTAAGATACAATGGAGAACAATGACGAGCGGCAAACGCTCAGGACCGCAGTAGAGAGCAGAAAGGGGGATGCGCGGTGGTCACCATTTACGACATAGCGGAGAAAGCCAACGTGTCCGCCATGACCGTCTCCAGAGTTATCAATAACACAGGCAGGATCAGCGACGCGACGCGCAAACGGGTCAAGAAGGTCATGGAAGAATTGAATTATGTGCCAAATTCGATGGCCCGAAGCCTGGTGCTGCAGAAGACAAAGATGCTGTCCCTGCTGATTACCGATATTACCAACCCGTTTTATACAACGCTGGCCCGGGGAGCCGAGGATATCGCTAAACAGGCCGGCTACAAGCTGCTGTTCGGCAACAGCGATGAAGATTACGCCAAGGAAAAAGATTACGTCGACATGATCCTTTCCACCCGGGTAGACGGGGTGCTGTTTTCCCCGGCGGGCGACCGTTCGGCGGAGCATCTGCAACTGCTGCAAAATCACGGCATTCCGTTTGTGCTGCTGGACCGCGAAATCCCCGGCATGGACAGCGACCTTGTGCTCGGCGACAGCCGGGACGGCGCCCGGCGGCTGGTGGAGCATCTGATCGGACTGGGCCACAAGCGGATCGCCTTGATGGGCGGCGCGCCGGACGCTTCCACCGCGCGGCTCCGCCATGCCGGCTACCGCGAAGCGCACCTGCTGGCGAATGTGCCGCTGGATGAAGAGCTGGTGATCCATCACGGGTACCGGGAGCTCCAGGATGCATCGGCGCTTGATACGCTGCTGGACCGGCCCGAGCCGCCAACCGCTATTTTTGCGGCAAACAACCTGCTGGCGGTTGGCGTGATCCGGCGGCTGCGGGAACGAGGACTGGACGTTCCGCGCGACATGTCGGTCGTCTGCTTCGATGACCTCGGACCGGCGGAGGCAATTAACCCGTTCCTCACGGTCGCTGCCCAGCCCGCTTACCAGTTCGGGCAGCTTGGCATGCGCCTTCTGATCGAACGGATTGAAGGCGGCCAGCCGCAGCATTCTTTGCAGCCGCTGCGCCGGATCATTTTGCCGTCCGAGCTGCTGATCCGGGCATCGACGGCACCGCCCCGGGTTTGAGCCGCAGGTTTGAGCGGCAGTCTGTCAGGCCGACGGCAGGCGGCGCGCTTTAGCCGCTTCCCCAGCCTGAATTGCATTAAATTTAATCTATGCTACAATCAAGATTACAAGTAACCAGTAACTATAAATAGGAAGGTGATTTGAATGTCCATCCAACAGCTCCACTCCGAACAGGATTTGGAACAATATTTGTCCCAGCCCGGCAAAAAGCTGCTGTTCAAGCACAGCACGACCTGCCCGATCAGCGCCAAGGCTTACGAAGAATTCCAGGCTTACGCCCGCGACAATGATACGCCGGCAGCAATCGTTCATGTGATTGAAGACCGTCCGCTGTCCAACAAAATCGCGGAGGATTTTGGCATCAAGCATGAGTCCCCGCAAATTTTCCTGGTGGAAAACGGCGATGTGCGCTGGAACGCTTCGCACTGGAAAATCACGCAATCCGCGATCAAAGGGGCCGTCAGCGAATGAGCGCGCAGGTTATCGTCTACTCCACTGACGGCTGCAGCGACTGCAGCCGGGTCAAACAAATGCTGGCGAGCGAAGGCATTCCGTACGAGGTGCGTGATGTCATGGCCAGCGCTGCATATCAGGAGGAAGTCGAAAAGCTCGGTTTTATGGGCATCCCTGTTACTGTTGCCGGCGGCCGGGCGGTCAAGGGCTACCAGCCTGACGAGCTGCGGCAGCTGCTTAAAGAAGCCGGTTTGACGCCGGCTGCGGGCAATTAAGCCAGCACGTATGCCAACCTCCAACCGGAGGATTGCCAATACGGGTTTACCGGAATCCGTTATATAATCTGAAAAAGGCAGCTATCGCCGTGGGAAACGGCGGCAGCTGCCTTTTGTGCAAAGAATCCCGAACTCCGCTATTCATACATATTGCCGCTTGCTAAATCCGTCAGCCGCGCTTCATCCAGCACAATCAGCCTGCCCCGCCTGCGTTCGATAATGCCCTCTTCCGCGAACCTGCGGACGACACGGTTCAGATGCCTGTAGCTGGTGCCGAGCATTTCCGCCGTCTCTGTCATGCTGGAGGTGGACAGCTCCTCCCGCCGCTTCCCGCCTTCATTATCCGTCATCAGCGACAGCAGATAGCTGGCGAACCGGTTCTCGACCGGATACAGCAGATTGATTGCGGAAGACTGGCCCAAGGTGTAGAGCTTGTGACTCAGCTCCCCCACCAGGAAGCGCAGGAACGCCGGATTGCTCTCCATTTCGCCGAGCAGCAGCTTCCGGCCGGCATGCAGCAGCAGGCAGTCGCCGACGGCTTCCACCTGATTTTTTACCGGATATTCGTTCATCAGCTCCACATCCCCGATCACGGACACCGGCCGGGCAAAACGCATCAGCATCGACTTGCCGTTGGGCAGCAGGGTATGAATTTTCAGCTTGCCTTCAACCAGCACCAGCAGGCCGTCAAGCCGGTCGCCGACGCTGCACAGCGTCTCGCCGTGCGTATAACGGCGCAGCTCCATCGCTTCCAGCACTTCGCGGCTGAAAATGCCGCTTAGCCGGCCGCCGGACTTGGACCACTGCTGCACGGCCTCCTGTGTCTGGATAATCTGCATTGTCTACCCGCCTCCTGTCCACCAGTTTACCTGAAAAGCGGAGCAACGCAAAACCTATTGCTGCGCAGCCGCTCCCCAGCACAGACCAGCCCCTATGGCCTTCCTCGTTCTCCCGAGATACGTATAGGTGTGCGGACACAACTGAGCTTCAAGAAGAGCCACAGGGAACAGAGTACAAGGAATCAATGATCAGGTACTGACAGCCAAAACCGGTCCTTCTGGCGGCTCGCCTGCACCGGCGTTTCAAAGAAATCGGACAGCATTCCGCTGCTAAGCACCTCTGCCGATGGTCCCTGGGCAAACACCTGACCGCGCCGGAGCAGCAGCGTATGGCTGAAAACCGGCAAAATTTCTTCAATATGATGCGTAACGAACAGCAGCGTTGGGGCATCTTCGCCTTCCGCCAATTTGGCCACGCTGGACAGCAGCGCTTCCCGGGACAAAAAATCCAGCCCGTTGCACGCTTCGTCGAGAATAAGCAGCTTCGGCCGGGCCATCAGGGCCCGTGCGATCAGCAGCTTTTGTTTTTCCCCCTGCGAACAGGTCTGGTAGGCCCGTCCCGCCAGGTGCCCGGCGCCCAGTTCAGTCATCAGCCTCTGCGCTTTTTCCTGGTCCTCCTCGCCGACTTTGACGTAAAGACCGATGGAGGCGTGTTTGCCGCTGATTACAACCGATTCCGCCAGCTCGCTTGGACGAATCCGTTCCTGAAGCGATGAGCTGACCCAGCCGATCGACTTGCGCAGCTCGCGCAGATCCACTGTTCCAAACGGATGTCCCAGCACGGAGACCGACCCGTTCGTCGGCCATATGTACCCGTTGATCATATTCAAAATCGTCGTTTTGCCTGAACCGTTTAGTCCAAGCAGCGCCCAATGTTCTCCGCTCCGCACCCGCCAGTTAATGTCCGACAGGATGGTTTTGCTGTCCCTTCTCCAGGAAACGCCGTTCATCTCAATAACCTGTTCCATTCCGGTAACCCCTCTCTGAACCTCCAGGCACAGCTGCCGCCGGGGAGCCTGCCATGGTGGTGTAAAATTGCTTTATTCAGCAATATAGCACGATCCGCCCGCCCAGACCACCCCCCGTCCAAAAATCAAAATCCTGCGATATTTTAAGAGAGTGCGCTTAAAAAGTGTAAGACAAACCGGGGAAACGTGCGGTACAATGAGCAGGATGCTTATTGAGCGAACCCTATCAACAAGGAGGAACGCCAGTAACGCCCGGGATTTATGCCACATCTTCAATCTCCTCCGGGCGCCAATGCGTGTAACGTCACCATGAACTCAGAATCTGCTTCAACGATGAAAAAAATGACCGTCTTCGCCATCACCTGGCCGATCTTCATCGAAATGCTGTTCCACATTCTGATGGGAACCGTCGATACGTTTATGCTCAGCCATATTTCGGACGAAGTCGTCTCCGCGGTGGGTATTTCCCGCCAGCTGATCGAATTCTCCATCATTTTGTTTAATCTGCTGGGTTTGGGTGTTGGCGTGGTCATCGCCCAGTTCCTCGGCGCAGGGCAAAAAGAAACCGTCAGCCGCACCGCGGCCTCCGCACTGACCTTCAACCTCGTGTTTGGACTGGCGATCAGCCTGCTGTTTATCGTCAGCCGCGACACGCTGCTGAGATTCTACGAGGTGCCGGAGCGGGTGCATGAAGACGCGGCCGTCTACATGATGCTGGTCGGCGGCTCCCTGTTCCTTGAAGCGCTGATGCTGACCGCAGGACCCGTAATCCGGGCGCACGGCCATACCCGGGACACCATGTTTGTCGGGATCGGCATGAACGTGCTGCATCTCATCGGCAACGCGCTGCTGATTTACGGCTGGTTCGGTCTGCCGCAGCTTGGCATTTTGGGCGCGGCCATCAGCACAATTATCAGCCGGATTATCGCGTGCATTGCGATTTTTATTCTGCTTTACCGGCGTGTGGAAGCGCCGATCCGCCCGGTCTATTATCTGCAGCTGAAATGGAGAGAGCTGCGGGCCATTTTGAAAATCGGCATTCCGTCCGGGTTGGAATGGCTGTCCTACCACTTCAGCAACATGGTGGTCACCCGGTTCGTCAGCATGATGGGGCTAACCGCCGTTACCGCTCACGTGTATGCGAACAGCATCGTCTACTTTTTTATGCTGTTCGGCATGGCCATTGGGGAAGGCACGGAGATTATCGTCGCCCGGCAGATCGGCTCGGGGCAAAAGGAAAAAGCCTACCGCCAGCTGCTGACCAGTCTGCGGTGGGCGCTGCTGATTACGATCGGCGCGCTGCTTGTCGGCAATCTGTTCCGGCAGCAGCTGTTCGACCTGTTCACCGACGATCCCGCCGTCATCGCGACCGGCGCCTCCATCCTGCTGCTCTGTATCGCACTGGAGCCGGGCCGCGTCTTCAATCACGTGGTGATCAACTCGCTCCGGGCGGCGGGCGACGTACAGTTCCCGCTGATGATGGCGATCATCTCCATGTGGGGAATTAAGGCGCCGCTGGCTTATTTTCTGGGCATCCATATGGGTTACGGCGTGCTTGGTGTCTGGATCGCCCATGCCGCCGACGAGTGGGTGCGCGGAGTCTTTCATTACTTCCGCTGGCGGGGGCGCAAATGGCAGCAGAAGTCGCTGCTGTCGCCCGACTCACTGCGGAGCGACACCTTGTCTGCGGGGTCTTGACGCCGGCGTGCGGCAGGTATACTCTGATGTGTCTAGCCTGGCAGGATACGATCTGACCGGGAATCACAAAACCAGCCCTTTACCGGAGTTCCCGGTCAAGGGCTGGTTCATTTCTGCGCGTAAATGGGGGTTAAGCCGAAGCGTCTTTCCGCGAAATACACTCCCCGATCAGCTTATCGCAGCGGGTGATATGCTCCGTCAGCCAGTCGGTCAACGTCCGGTTCAGCTTCATCGTAGACAGCACGCTTGTCCCCTTGGTCTTCACCGTCTCTTCGATCTCCAGCACCGTCCGCACAAAATCCGCATGAATCTTGCGGTGCGCGTTCAGTTCGGGAAAGTCGATGCTCTCCATCAGCGCCTCTTCGTTACCGAAATGCTCGATCGTATACTCTTTCAAAAAACCGAGCGTCTCCATAATTTTGTCCCGTCCCTGCTGGTTGACGCATGCTTCAAAAAACTCGTTTAATTTCGCAAGAAGCTGCCGGTGCTGGCAATCAATACTCTCGACCCCAATGTCATAAGAATCCCGCCATGCGATCATTCTGACTTCCACTTCCTTTATCTTCAGCTTGCACACAGTTGAACTCATTGTCGGATAAAGGAAGAACAATGACAGTTAACAACGTCACAGGAGGCGAAATGACTTACGTATTCGGACCTGGTCGTCTCAATGAAGCGAGGGCACAGGATAGGCTGCGCCATCCACTGCGGTCCATTTGGACTTCCGGCCGCTGTTGGTTTCGGATTTCCTGATAGCCATCTTAATCCGGCTTGTCCGCACCCCCGGCCGGATCGTCCGCAATCCTCGTCCGGTTGCGGCCAAGCTCCTTCGCCTGGTAGAGCGCCTGATCAGCCTTGGCGATCAGTTCTTCCGGAGTCAGGGCGTGGTCCGGGTAAGCGGCGATGCCTAGCGAAACCGTAACTTTGAACGGATAACCGGTGCCATGATTCTCCACCGCCAGCCGGATCCGCTCCGCCACGGTATAGGCAGCCTTAACTGACGCCCCTGCAAGCAAAATAATAAACTCCTCTCCGCCGAACCGGCAGCAGATATCGCCCGGTCTGACGGAAGCGGACAATACCTCCGCCGTCTCGCGCAGCACTGTATCGCCCGCCTGGTGGCCAAGGGTATCATTAACCAGCTTGAACCGGTCAATATCGGCGGCAAGCACGGAAAAAGGCCGGCCGGCGGCGGCCCAGCCCGCAAGCTGCTGCTCCAGCACTCTCCGGTTCACAAGACCGGTGAGCGGATCAGTGCTTGCATCCCGCTTAAGTTCGTCCGTCTGTTTGCGCATCTGTTCGAGCGCCGAATACACCGTCCTGGTCAGCAGATCCGCTTCGCGGTTCCAATGCGGACGGGCAGCGGGCAGCGACATTTCGTCTGAAGCCACGCTGCCCGCCAGATCGGCCAGGAAGACAAACGGACGGGCCAGCCGCCTGGCCACCATGGTGACCGCAATCAGCAAAATCCCGGACGGAATCAGCATATAGATGAGGATCTTTTGCAAATTCTTAAACAATTGTTCCTGAACGACCCGCAGCGGCGTGACAACGACGACTCCCCAACCGTTTGCGGCAACCCGGGAATAACCTGCGATCATCGGAATCCCCCGGGTATTGACCATACGTTCCTTGCCGCTGCTGCCGCGGATAAGCTTATGTACGACGGGATTGCGGCTGACATCCTCCCCAATCCGGTTTTTGTCAGGATGATACAGCAGATAGCCATCCGAATCGACCACATAATAATAGGAATCCGGATTGGCGGCATTGTTCCCAAAAATCATATTAATCACATTCATCTCCTGCAGGTAAAGCGTTCCGCCTACTATGCCTTGGTAGGTCCCGTCCGCACTGTAAAGCGGATGGCTCATGAATACCAGCAGTTTTCCCGTGACCGGTGAATAATACGGTTTGGAAATGAAAGGCTCCTTAATATTCAAAGCCTGCCGTAAATCCGGCGAAACCGGCTTTGGTGACGATGTAGCGATTGAAGCGGGCGCCAAATACCGCAGCTTAGCATCCTCGCTGATAATTGAAACCGAGTTAAAATAATTACTGCTGCTGCGCATCAGCTCCAAGTAACCTTCAATGGCTTCCGGCTGCTGCGACAAACGAGGATATTCGGCGGCTACATACTCCAGACTGTCTTTCATGGAGTGGAACAAGGTTGCCATCGTCTGGCTCATTCTTTCGGCGCTGGCATAATTCTGGACGAGATTCGTATAGATTAACGAGCGTTTCTCGGATTGATAAGAAGCGATCAGCACAATGGTCAGTGTTAGGATCACCGCCAGTGTAACGAGTCCGGTCAGAAGGGTGGTCAAACTGACCTTTTTGCGGTTGGCAGGGTTCGGTGAATGCTTCGACATGATGCACCCCTTTAAGGTGGAGCCTTTGGCTTATGCCATTACCCATATTATTTGTAGAGATTGATTGTTGACTATAGATTGGATGACATCTCACATAGACATTACAAGTATTATATACAAAAAAACAAACACGCGCTAAATGTCCGGCCCGCGCGTCATACGTCTGCCCACCTCTGAAAACATCTCATTCAGCAATTAATCAATAAATAGTAACAAGCCCGACTTTCAGTGCACGCCTAACTTCGCACTAGAAAACCGGGCCGGAAATACTTAATGGAGTTATAGGTGAAATATTTTGTCGGCTGGCCAGTGGCGGCAAAAGGCACTCACGGACGCCGCTCCTCCGGCAAAATCCGGTGGCCTTCCACGACAAAAGCGGCCGTCTCGGGGGTCAGCGGCTCAAGCGCGGGCACAAAGTCGCTTTCGGTCCGGTCGAGCGTTACCTCAGCCACGACGATCCCTTGTTTGACGAAGACCAGCTTCTGCTGCGTAGCGTCCTTCAGCGGATCATTTCCCAGGCGCAGCCGCTCGGCCACGTAAGCCGCAAACGACCGGCTTGTCGTCCACCTGCGGCCTACCTTTTGTTCCATTTGTCCTCTTGTTGTATAAGGCTGGAATACATAGAGATGGTCCCATTCAAACGGGGTGATGTCCCGCATGCGCAGTACCGGCCCCTCGCTCAATGCTCCCAGCAGCCGGCGGTACAGCACAGGGCCGGATTCATTCCCGATCCGGACGGACCGGTAATCCGCATAAGCCAAGACAGAAATAAGGGCAAGAAGGGCTGCCGCGGAGATCATGATCGTTTTGATGCCGCGTTTCATCCATTTCTCCTCCGGTCCGGACAATAGATCTGTGATCCATTCTCTATATTCGGCCCGGATTCGTCATAGACCTTCTTTTATCGACAAATTTCCTGATCCCTTTTCCCTGTCCGCTGCCCGCATCTTCCAGACGGTCAATACAGCAAATGAGTCGGCAGCTCGAATAACACCTTCCCGACTAAACGCTCCTCCGGGATA
Organism: Paenibacillus nanchangensis; assembly: GCF_046543445.1. Taxonomy (NCBI): domain Bacteria; kingdom Bacillati; phylum Bacillota; class Bacilli; order Caryophanales; family Paenibacillaceae; genus Paenibacillus; species Paenibacillus nanchangensis. Next base: position 35,315 of record NZ_JBHOFD010000037.1, on the reverse strand, counting down.
AACGGGTCCGGCCATAAATGGGCGTCATAGCTCACGTTCCGGTTGTCCCCTAAAAAGAAATAATGCCGTTCCGGTACGGTCACGGGGCCAAAATTGTAAGTCATCGGCTCCGGTATGTAGCTTTCCTCCACAGGTTGGTCATTCCGGTACAACTGTCCGTTCTTGATCTCGACCGTATCGCCCGGCAGGCCGATCAGCCGCTTTACGAACCGTTTTCCCTCCTCGCCGCTGACCGTCGGCCGGAAGACGACAATATCGCCGTGCTTCAGTTTGGTCAGCCAAAGCATTTTCTCCACGATAACCCGGTCATGAACCTGGATGGTCGGCAGCATCGACTCGGTCGGAACGCTCATTGCCTCGGCTACATAAGCCCGGATTCCGAGGTTCAGCACAAACGCGATCCCTAACACCGGTATCCATTGCCTGATCCACTTCTTCATTCCTTTTCCTCCTCATTCTTACACGAACCTGGCGGCGGTGCGGTGTACGGCGATTACCAGCCCGGTGCGGGAGGCGGGGCCATCACCTCGGCGGTGTGTGTTTTCGGACGCGGCTCGCGCGAGGTGGGTATCCCCGTACATCGGCGCAGATGCGCTTCCGGCAGCTCGGCGATGTTCGTTTCCGGCCGCACCTGCGGGATGTGTTTCCGGCACATCGACTATTCGCTTGCGGCCCCAATCCTTTTTTTCCGGCGTGCCGCTTACTCGTTAGCGGCCTCAATTACATTGTTTCCGGTTCGCCTCTTACTTGTTAGCGGCCTCAATTACATTGTTTCCGGTTCGCCGCTTACTCGTTAGCGGCCTCAATCACTTCCGTCAGCCGGTCGGGATAATCGGTGTGAACCCCGTCCACTCCCCAGCCTACCGCTTTCGCCATGTTCACCTGATAGTTTACGGTATAAGCATACACCAACAGGCCGGCGGATTTCACCTTTTCCACGTACTCCCGGTTCAGCCGCTGAAAGTTCGAAGCAATTCCTGTCCCGTACCGGGCGAACTCCGCCAGCTCCCTGTCGGAAATATTCGCCTGGTTGTTGTGCCAGATCAGCAGAAACAGCGGAATTTTGTCACTCAGCGTGTGGATGGTGCGCAAGCTGTCCTTACTGAATGATTGAACCGCCACCCGGTCTTCCAGACGATATTCCTTGGCCAGTTCAACCAGCCTAGCCTCCAGTCCCGGCGATGCCGCCGGCTCCTTCGTCTCCAGCATGTAGTGGACCTCGTCACCAAATTCCTCGAACACTTCCCGTAAAGTTGGCACTTTTTCTCCCGCATACTCCTCGCGGGCATACATCGGGTGTTTTTTGTTAAACCAGGCTCCTGCATCAAGCTTCTTGAGCTGCTCCAGGGTCATCCGGTTCACCCGTCCCCGTCCGTTTGTGGTCCGGTTCACTGTCTCGTCATGCATCAGCACGATTTCGCCGTCTCTTGTAAGCTGCAGATCCATCTCCAAATAATTTGCGCCCATCCGCTGGGCCAGCCGGAAGGAAGCAAGCGTATTCTCGGGGGCATATGCCGAGGCGCCGCGGTGGCCTACCGCAGCAATCTCGGGACCGGAGTTAAACAAACCGGCCAGCGACAGCCCGCCGCCTGCAATTTGCAGGGACAAGGCAAGGATTAACCCTCCTATCAGGGCATGCAAGGTGTAGAAATATAGGGCAGAAACTTCTTTTTTGGCCATGGCGGTGCCTCCTGTCTTCATTCTCTCGTCTCTCTCCGCCTATCGCCTAAAGTCCGGCAAACCGGAAACGGCGTATCTCGTGAAGATCATCCTGATTCTATCAAAACGCAGATTATGATATAATGGCCGGGTAAAAAACCATTTTCTCCATTATGATAACAGAAAGCGGGTCCGGGTGATGATAGTAGATATTTTGATCCAAGTGGTGCTGCCCGTATTCATTTTGATAGGCGCCGGCTCGCTGCTGCAGCGGCTGTTTAAGCTTGACCTCTATACTTTAGCCAAAATCAATTTTTATTATATTACCCCGGCGGCCGTCTTTATGAGCTTGTACCAGTCGGAAATGTCCTCCGGACTGCTGGGCACGATCGTTTTGTTTTATGCGCTGTATATCACCATCCTCTACGGCTTCTCCTTTGCCGTAACCCGTCTGCTTAAATACAAGTCGGGGATGAGGGCCGCTTTTACGAACAGCGTGCTGCTGGATAATGCGGGAAACTACGGGATGCCGGTCAACGAATTGGCTTTCCGCGGCGATCCGCTTGCCGCCTCACTGCAGGCTTTAATTATGTCGCTTCAGAGCCTGCTGACCTTCACCTACGGCGTCATTTCGATCCAGCGGGCGAAGCTGAGCGGGCGTTACAGCGTGGTGCTGATCGGTTTTCTCAAAATGCCTGTGCCTTATGCCCTTGCGCTGGGCCTGCTGATGCGGGCGCTGGATGTGCCGCTGCCCGGTTTTTTTGCCCAGCCGCTGACTTACGCGCAGCAGTCGATGGTAGCAGTGGCGCTGCTTACGCTGGGCGCGCAGATCATCAAGTACCCTCTGCGGCTGTACAGGCTGGACATCTACCTCAGCATGATCCTGCGGCTGCTTGTCGCTCCGGCCATCGGCATCGGCTTGGTGCTGGCGCTTGGATTATCGGGTATACCCGCCCAGGCGCTGATTATCGCATCCGGCATGCCGACTGGCGTCAATGCCTCTATTTTAGCCGAGGAATATAATAACGAGCCGGACTTCGCCGCCCAGACCGTCCTCGTCTCCACCCTGCTGAATGTGATTACAATTACTGGACTAATTACGCTGGCCCGTACATTTGCTTAAAACGATCTGGTCTCTTACATCAAAAAACAATAAGCCGGCGTGCAAGGAGCTGCTCCCTGCCCGCCGGCTTAAACGTATACATGCCCGATATGAATGTCCGAACGCCTTGGTGTTTTGCTGCGCACTAAAGACTTATCTCAGACACCGCCCTTATTCTGAATGGGCAAGTCCCCCTTTATACGACCAGCCGGCCCCGCTTGTCTGCCGGACCAATCCAGGCCTCGACGCCGGCGTTGAATTCCAGATAATCGCTTTCCACCCCGTCGCTAAAAATCACGCCGTCCTCCGGCATTTGCGAGACGATCCGCAGGGGACGGCGGGCATCAACGCTGCCGAACACCATCGACGCGCCGGTCGTCTGCGTGGGAAAAGGCTCCCGGACCGAATACAGCAGTTCCGGCGCGTCCCATGGAAGCATAAAGCCGCCGGGCGAGGCCGGACTGTGCTGCGTACCGCGGCCTTCCGGGTTTCCGCCTGCCGCCGCTAGCCGCTGTGAGCCGCGCACGATCCCGGCCGCACCTGCAAGCACGCTGCGCAGCCACCCGGTCGAGCCCAGCCCGGTCGAGACGATCACGCCGCTGGAGGACTGTCTTTCGCCCGTGTCCGCCTGCTTCAGCTCATAGCGGGCGGACACGTGGGTGCGGCGGCCGACAAACAGATCGTTAACGCCGTACAGCACCTGCCCGTCATTCAAACGAGCCATCGCCAGCGTGACTTCCCGAACCGTCCGCCGCTGTTGCAGCACGTCCCGCACGATAACGGGCAAATCCTTGACGGTGAAGGGCAGCAGCACCCCTTCGTACCGCAGCGGATCGGGATTAATGCCGATCAGCGGCTGCGCATTCAGATACTTCAATGTATTTGCAACCAGGCCGTCCTGGCCGACCACCACCACCGTATCCCCCGCCCCAAAAATAAAATTCGGCACATGCGTCCGGTCCAGCACCTGCACGCGGCCCGCCGCTTCCAGGCTCTGCACCGCAGCCTTAAGCGAGCTGCGGTACTGCTCGTCTTCGGCGGCGTATTCCTCAAAATCCGCGCCCAGCCGCTCGATGTAGAACTTCGCCTGCTGCACCGTATTATAGCGGACAATCAGCTCTTCCAGCCGGGTTTTCCGTTTCACGACAATCAGCTTGCGGTCTGAATTACGCTGGGTCATCGAGCCCCGCCTCCCCGGCCGTTCACCGCTTGCGCGGGAGCATTCATCAGACCCTGCAGCAGGTCGGGCGTAATGTTCAGCTGCCCGATTTTGCCCGCATTTTCAGCAAGCTCCTGGAAAGCGATCGCAATCAGCTTATCCGGCTGCATGCCCAGGTTGGCCATCGACTGCAGCACGTTCGGCTCAACTTCACGCAGTGCACCCATCACGGCGGTAAGCTCATACGCTTTTGCATCGGCCCGTGCCCGTTCGTTGGCGGCGGCCAGTTCAACCAGCTGCTGTTTCTTTTCCTCAAGCTCCGTGTCGAAGCGAAGCTGTTCTTCCTTCATCTCGTTTTGCTTCCGTTTTACCGTCCGTTCCGCTTCCAGCTGGGTTTCGCGGATTTGCTTCTTTTTCGTCTCCACGGCAATTTCGGTGTTCAGCTCGTTTTCCCGGACTTTGCGCTCCTGTTCGATCGAGGCGTTGCGGCGGATGTAAAGCGCATCGTCCGCGCTGCGCAGAATTTCCTCCCTCGCCTCCGCTTCCAGCGCCCGCAGCGTCTCCTTGTTCGGCAGCACCGCCAGGATGGACAGTCCAAGCAGCTCAATCCCCAGCGCCGTAATTTCGGGGTGGGAGCCGATCTGGGCGGTGGTTCCCTGAGCCAGCCGTTCGGTCGACTGCAGCGCCTCTCTTAGCGGCATGCGTTCCAGCTGTTTTTTGACGAGCACCTTCGTAATATTGATCACCCGCTGGGCCAGCTTGCCCGGGTCTTCCGACAGATAGGCGTTTTTCTTCAAATTGTACGTATAGTTCATGATGCGGGTAATCGTCTTGTAATCCACAATCCGGTAGGTCAGCTGTCCCTGCACGGTTACGGTCTGATAATCGCTTGTCATTTCTTCGAACATGAAGGGTACGTCAATCGAAGACACCGGAACAACAACCACCGAAGTAGTCGGCTCATAGTAATAAAACGACAACCCGATGCCTTCCTTGACCACTTTCCCATTTTTCATTTTCATCACATATTCACTTGGTTGAAACTTCACGTATCGAATACCAAACATCGCGATCCCGTCCTCTCTCTGCGGCTTGTTGCCCCTCGGCTGGTCTGCCATGGTATCCTGGAGCAGAAGCTGCATTACTTATTAACAATTTGTTATTAAGTAAAAGATAACACAGATTTTTCTTTTTATCAATATGTTATTAACAAAATATAAAAAAGAAGCCGGTGTCCGGATTTCTCCGTGACTCCTGCTTCTGCGGTTTCAGCGCCTGAGACGCTGCCATTCCTGCACCGAAAGAGACTGCCAGTGTTTATGCCTGACGCCTATGCTTCATTCAGCAGTTTGATAAAATGGGCCGGCAGATTAAACTGCTGGTTGCCCATAATAATCCGGCGCAGTTCTTCGATCGAATCGTCCTCGTCTTCGTCTTTGATCTCGCGGATTTCGTGATGCAGCCGCTCCATCTGCCGGTCGAGCGCCGCCGCCGAGTCAGCAGCCATCTTCAGCTCCCGGGTCAGCCGCTCGGGGACGGTTTTGTTGTACTTATAAAAAATTTTGTGCTCCAGACTGGCCCAAAAATCCATCGCGATCGTCCGGATCTGCACTTCCACCCCAACCCGCTCCGTGCGGTCCGACATAAAGACAGGGACCTCCACCAGCAGATGCAGGCTCTGGTAGCCGTTTGGCTTCGGATTCGCAATATAATCCTTTACTTCCAGGACGGTCAGATCGTCCTGCTGCTGCAGCATCTCGCTAATCCGGTAAATATCGGACAGGAATGAGCAGGTAATCCGCAGGCCGGCGATATCGCGGATATTCGCGCGGATGCTGGCGATGCTGGGTTCGATTTGCTTGCGAAGCATTTTATTCATTATGCTCTCCGGCGATTTCAGCCGGGATTTCGTATGTTCGATTGGGCTGTAGTCGTGCAGGGTCTGAAATTCCTGCTTCAGGATTCCGATTTTGGTCTCCATTTCTTCAAGTGCAAACTTGTAGGTCATCATAAAACGGGTGAGTTCGTCGCGCAGCTGTTTCAACTGCCCCAGCTGAATTTGTGCGTTCATTTCCAATTCTCCTTGTCTCTTCTGAGCTTGCTTATCCCGAAATTCTACGTTTTCCGCTTCGTCCAGGTTCCCGAAAATTCTGTGAACAAGTTTGAACACAACCAGTAATTCCATCTAAAAGAAGCTCTTGAGAGTCACGGAACGGACCCTGGTACTGGACGGGCCGCTTCCTTGACGAATTAAAAAACCGGCGCCTTGGGTTAGCAAGACGCCGGCCGTTTACGCCTTAAAATGATAACAGAAACTCCGGTTAAATATACATTTCCTCAATCACCAGATCCCGTTCTTTGGATAAATCGCGGAAGCTTGTCTCCACTTTGACCAGCGGCTTAAAAATATCCAGCGGATTGTTCATGATGATTGTGCCGGTTTCTCCATTGCTGAGCTGCACGCTTTTCCCGATAAAATTCGGCATCAGATGGTTGATCAGCGCCTGCACCGCATTGCCGTTCAGCTGGCCAAAACTCATATCGCGCACCTGGCGCAAAACGGACAGGTAACTTGATTTCTGCCGCTGGCTGTTCGAGGTGCTGAGTCCGATAAATACGTTCGCCACGCTGACAATTTCGGTGTACGGATGAATTTCGGACCGGCCGCAGCCCCGGGGATATCCCGAACCGTCGCCAAATTCATGGTGCTGCAGCGCGACTTTTGCCGTAATCTCATCATTCAGCGAGCGGCGGATAATCCCGTAACCGTATTCGGGATGCCGTCTCATCTCTTCCTGTTCTTCCGCAGTAAGCTCGCCTTCCTTATTCAGGATCGAGGCGGGCAGCTGGCTTTTACCGATGTCATGCAGGTAGCCGGCTTTGCTGATTTCGTATTGCTCCTTTTTGGAGTGGCCGAGCCAACCCGCAAGGTAGTAGGACAACAAGCCGACCTGCAGCGAGTGGTTATAAGCGTCCACGTTATCGCGCTCCAGCATCAGCAGCAGCGTCACGACATCCTTTTGCCCTTCCAGACTCTCCAAAAGCGGCTGCAGGGTATCGTTCACCATGGAAGCCGTGAATTTGCCCTGCGTCAGCGACTCCAGAAAAATCGACTCATATCCCTGAACCGCCAGATCAAGCACAGCCTGGAGATTGCCTTCGACTTTAAAAAACGCCGGATGCTCCGAGCCGCCGGAACGTTCAATATCCACATAGTCGATGCTGTGGCGGATCAGCAGGGCGATTTCCTCCTTCTGCAGACTAGTCCCGCGAGGGAGAATATGCAGACCTACGCGGTTAAACGTATCTGTAGTGAGACAATCGCCAAGTTTGAGATCCGTAACATGAACCTTCATGAACCAGCACCTTCTTTATGTAAAAATTTTGATAATCGGGACTTTTCCAATTAAATGGGATAATTTCCCTATCGAGTTACCTGAATCATACCTAATATTTCATGTCGTAACAATAAGTTTAAAGTCGCATGACCCGCGTCCCGATGCATCTTTGGGCGTCCGCCTTTGGATGCAGTAACATGTCCGGCTGCCGTTTGCTTTTAAGGCTTTTAGAACAGCTTACGCTTAAGGAATTGGTGTGGTTCTCACTGTAACTTAGCGCGCATCTGCATACCTATCGTGAGCCATGTTCCCTGGTTGAATACCACGTTCACCGCGGGCGGAATGCCTTGCAGGCATACAAAGGCAGGCAATCAGGGAAGGAGCGGGAAGAAGGTTTTGCCCTTTTTCGCCACATCTTGTCAATAATCCCGGCCCCCTCCTTCTCCCCCACCCAGATCCATGCGCAAACGCGAAAGTTTGGATGAGAATCCGTCCAACAATTTTTATTTATAAAAACCTGCCTGCGAGGCCACATTCGCCTGTTCTAATCTGTGTTGCCCTTTGATTACACTCTAAATTTCGAGGTCAGCTCCTCCAGGTCCCCGGACATTCGTTTCAAGCCATCGGCCGCATCGGAGATGGAGGCGAGCGACTGCAGCTGCTGCTCCGATGAACCCGCAATTTCCTGCACGCCTTGAGCGGCGGTCTGCGCCGTTGTTGCCAGCTCGGTTACGGAAGCATATACCTCCTCCGAGCTTGCCGACATTTCCTGGGTTACAGCGGACATTTCCTCCGTCTGGGCGGTAACCGTCCGGATCACTCCGCTGATTTTAGAAAAAGCCGCGTCGGTTCCGCTTGTGAGCTCCCGGCCTTCGTTCACTTCACGCAGCCCCGCGTTCATCAGGCGGACCGTCTCCTCCGTCTCGTGCCGGATGAGCGACAGCACTTCGGCGATCCGGCCGGCAGCCTGCGCCGACTGATCCGCCAGCTTGCGGACCTCCCCGGCGACGACGGAAAATCCGCGTCCTGCCTCGCCGGCCCGGGCCGCCTCAATCGCCGCATTCAGCGCCAGCAGATCTGTCTGCGATGCGATTCCCGTAATCAGCCCTGTCATCTCTTCGATCTGCGCCGATCTCGACTCCAGCGCGTGGACCTTGTCAGCCGATTGATGGACCGTTTCGCTGATCGTAGACATCTGGCGTACAAGCCGCTGGATGGATTCCATGCCTTGACCCGCTTCCCGCTGCATTTCTCTTGCGGATTCCGACACTTCATAGGCCGTCTCGGCAAAGCTCTGGATTCCCTTCGACATCTCTTCCATCACCCGGGCGCTTTCGGAAGCCGACTGCTCCTGGGAAGCGGCTACGGCCGCAATCGATCGAATCGTCTCGTTAATTGCCTGGTGCGCCTCAATGTTGTTAGCGACCGTGTCCGCGAGGCCCTGCGACGAAGAGGAAGCCGTCGCCGCTTTGTCCTGCACGCCCGAAATCATCCTGCGCAGCTCCTCCGCCATCGCGGCAAATTTGCGGTTCAGAACGCCAAAATCATCGCTGCGGTCCGTACGGAGCGATACGGACAGGTTGCCTTCGCTTACCTCGTCAATCGCCCGGAACAGGTCTTTTACCGGAGCAAGCGTGCGGCGTGTGGCCAGGAACTGGAAGGCGAGCAGAACCGCCAGTACCGGCGCCAGAATGAGCAGTGAGCGAATCCAAATTTTGCGGATGTTGTCATTCAGGATATCGGCATCCACATCCATCCCCATGGCAGCCACCACTTCCCCGCTGCTCCCAATGATAGGCCGTATAACGCTGACCCATGTCCCGTAGTCGTCGGTGTAAGCTTTTGTCTTGGACGGGGTCCGGTTTTGGACAGCATCATTAATCGCCGTCTGAATCGTCTCCGGATTTTCGTATAGCGTCCCGGGCGTCAAACCCTGCTCGCTTAAATGGGTTGGTGTGGCGAGCACCAGACTTTTGCCTTCCACTGGTTTTGGTCCAAAGAGATACACCTGAGCGACATTGGGATTATTGGCGGATACGGAGTTCAGCGCCTCCACTATCCGTTTTGCCTCTTCCCCAGAACTGGCCGGATTTGCAGCAACTCCCTCAACGTCCGCAGTTCGCAGTAAACTTTCTGCCATGGCCGCAACGCCATAGGATTGCTGATACAGACTGTCCAGCGCCAGACGCCGCTGAATTTCCACATTGGCGATAGTCAATATCATTCCTACCAGCAGGATGCTGACAAAAGAAGATATAATGGTCTTGGCAAAAAAAGAAAGTGTCCCGCGGCGTCTCATTCACATGTTCCTTTCCTCTACCTGAATTTGATAAATACAGTTGTTCTTTACATCGGCAGGATAGGCAGCGGAATGAATTGGTTTTTTCGTATTTTTTCGTTTTTTTAGCCGATATTTTCGCGACTGCGAAGATCAACACCCTTTTTTCATCCTTTTCAGCCAAAAAAAGGGGTTCGTTCCGTCCGGACAGAATGTAATCATTAGAGGCCGCTGGGCTACAGTAAAATCCATGCATTTTAAGCTGCAGAGGAGGCAATACCTATGAGTTCAAACACACCAGTGATCGAAATTGCGGATTTGTGGATGAAATACGAAGACAACTACGTACTGCGGGGGATTAATCTGGACGTACATCCAGGCCAGATTATCGGGTACATCGGTCCAAACGGGGCAGGCAAAAGCACGACGGTCAAAATTATGCTCGGACTGGTCCAAGGCTACCAGGGAATGGTAAGGCTGTTTGGGACCGATATCGCCCAGCAGGGAACGGAGTACAAACGGCGGATCGGCTATGTCCCCGAGACTGCTGATCTCTATGACACACTTACGGCCAGAGAGTACTTGAGTTTTATGGGCGAATTGTACGGATTGAGCGGAGATGAAGCGGACTACAAAGCGTCGCGTATGGCTTCCCTGCTTGGGCTCGGGCAAGTGTTTGACGCGCGGATTTCTTCCTTCTCTAAAGGCATGAAGCAGAAGACGCTGTTGATCTCCAGTCTTTTGCATAATCCGGATTTGATTTTTCTGGATGAGCCTTTGAGCGGGCTGGACGCAAACAGCGTGATGATTGTGAAGGAGATTATGGCGGGATTGGCCGCCGAAGGAAAAACCATTTTTTATTCTTCGCACATTATGGAAGTGGTTGAGAAAATCAGCAGCCGGATCGTCTTGATCAGCGGCGGTCAAATCGCGGCCGACGGGACGTTTGAGGAGTTGAGCAGCGCCAATCATGAAGGGTCGCTGGAGCGGATTTTCAATCAGCTGACCGGATTTACCGATCATGAGGACATCGCCCGTTCACTTGTGTCCGTAATGAAAGAAGGGTAGTTATGGATTCATTCCTCACACTGAGAATATTGGACAGATTCGAGCGTCTGTTTGTACGGATGGGCGTAGATTATCCGATGATGCGCCGGATTATCCAGGTCAAGCTGACGATGGATCAAAGGCGGACACCTACTGTCTTCGCCGGGAACGCAAAAAACGGTAAAGCGCCCGTTTACGAACTAAAAAATGGCCGCATCACCAGCACCGACGGAGGCAGTGTCACCAGTTCCTTTTTAAAAGCGATGGGGTTTTATTTGCTGATCGGGGGCATCGGCATCGCGCCGTTTCTGCTGATCGGCATCAATTATATGATGCAGCTTGCCCTGATTTTTGCAATCGTGCTGTTTATGCTGACGACAACGCTGATTTCGGATTTCTCCTCCGTCCTGCTCGATTTGAAAGACAAACAGATTTTGCATACCAAGCCGGTGGATTCCCGTACGCTGAACATGGCCAAATGGATGCATATCGCGAGCTATATGACCTCGCTGACCCTGGCGCTGACGGTGATTCCGCTTGCGGTTGCACTGATTAAGCACGGGCCAGTTTTTTTCGCGTTGTTTCTGCTTGAGACCGTTTTGGCTGTCATCCTTGTGATGGGGCTTACCTCCCTGCTGTACCTGCTGATCCTGAAGCTGTTCGACGGGGAACGGTTAAAAGATATCATCAACTATGTTCAGATCGGCTTGTCGGTTGTCGTTTTGGCCGGCTACCAGCTTGTAATGCGCGTATTTGATATCGTGCATTTTGCTGCTGAGTTTGATGCAAAATGGTGGCATCTGCTGCTGCCGCCGCTGTGGTTCGCCGCCCCCTTCGAATGGCTGTTAGGCGGCAATTCCAGCGGACTGATCCTGGCTCTGGCGGTGCTGTCTGTGCTGGTTCCCTTGCTGTCGGCCGGTCTGTATATGCGGTATGGGGGATCGTTTGAACGCTACCTGCAAAAAATGCAGGAAGGAAGCGCCAAACCGATGCGCAACCCCCGCCGTTTCCGGAATCCGCTGCCGCGGATGCTCTGCCGCACGCAGGCGGAACGGAGCTTTTATTCTTTTGGCGTACGAATGATGTCCAGGGAAAGAGATTTTAAGCTTAAGACGTATCCGATTCTCGGGTTTGCATTGATTTTTCCGTTTCTGTTTCTGCTGAATGCCATTAGCGGCTCCGATTGGAATAACGTCCGCGAAAGCCGGATGTATCTGGTAATTTATTTAAGCGCGATATGCATTCCTACCATTATCCAGATGCTGCGTTATTCCGGTAATTATAAAGCGTCATATATTTACCGTACGACCCCGCTGGAGGATATGAACGCAGTCTACAAAGGAACATTGAAAGCCGCCCTCCTGCGTCTGTTTGTTCCGCTGCTGGTGCTGCAGGCGGTCTTCTTTATCTGCTTATTCGGCTTACGGATCATCCCGGATGTGATCTGTTTGTTATTAACCGCTTCACTGTATTCGGTTATCTCTTTTCGTGTTTACGGCAGGGAGCTGCCATTTTCGGAATCTTTTGCTAACAAAGGGCAAGATGATTTATTTAAGTTCCTGATCGTCGCACTTTTCCTTGGCGCCTTTGCGGGTATGCATTATGTATCTTTGAATATTCCCTTTGGGGCGTACGGTTATGCTGTTCTTTTAGTCTGCGCCAATGCGGCGGTGTGGAGCGGAAATTTTGAACCCGGACCTGGTAAATAAACAAGGGCAGGTGACGTGAGAGTTCACTACCCAGGCCGGGATGTGTGAGTTCACACCCAGGCCGGGATGTGACGAAGTAGGTGAGCTGGAGTGTTCAGCCCCAAGGTGACAAGGCGGTGAACTCAGTGTTCACTACCCAGGCCGGTGCGGCGAGGCAGGTGAGCGGGAATGATCACTGTCCAGGCCGGTACGGCGAGGCAGATGCAATCAACTTTCTGCTCCGTCATGCCCGCAGCATGAGGCAGTACAAATTTAAGAACTAATGTTCCTTAATGCTTGACTGATGGAATCTTTTAGGATATATTGGTATCAAATTCGTCGACAGCGGGAGAAGCACCCCGCGAGCAGGCTTACACAGCCTGTCTCGCGGGGTGCTTTTTTGTGTCTATTGGCGGATGATCATGTTATCCATTCGTATGGAGGAGGACGAGGCGAATGTCTAGAATGAAGGAACAACTGCCCGCAGCAGAAGGAAACGGACGGACCGGATTGGAGAGGTATATAAAAGGGCTAAGCAGGTGGTTGCTCGCAATCCTGCCTTTGGTTTTGCTGATAGGCGCTCCCTCTTCAGCATCAGCGTCAGGAGACTGGGATGCGGCCTGGAACGGAATGGACGCCGTATTCCGGCAGGTGGAGACGCTGGAGAGCGCCGTCAAGCTGGAAGCGCTGGAGATTCAGGCGCTGCGTAAGCGAAATCAGACTGCCTTGTCCGAGGTGAATACGGCGATCAAGCAAATTGATGCGCAGAAGCTCAAGACACTGAAGGCCGCTGCCGAGCAGATTCAGCGCAAGCATGATCCGCTGATCAAGCAGTACAGCGATTTGGGGAAACGGGCGGCCGCCGCCAGAAGGGGGAAAGACCGCAGAACCGCCGAGCTGCTTGACTTAAAGCGTAATCAGATCAAGGCATCCGTGACAGCGGCCCGCACGGAGATCGGCCGGGCGAAAGACGCCTATTCGGCTGCCCGGAAGGAAGCCGCCGCCAAATCGAAGCGCATTAAGGATGCCATCCAGCCCGTGCAGCCGCTGAAGAAGCAGGTGGCGGCGGAGAATGCAAAGATTTCCGGCGCGAAGAAGCTCCGCACCGCTGCCGAGAAGCGCTACCGCAGCGCGGTCAAGCAGGGCAATGCGGTTGCCGCTATGGCGGAGATTGGGCTGATCGCCAAGGAGCTGGGCAGCATCCATGCTTCCCAGCAATCGGTTTACGGCTGGGAACAGCGGATCGGGCAGCTTGCCGCCGGAGCCAAGGCAATGATCCCCCGCTAGCTGCGGATAAATGGTTTACGCTAGGGACTGGTGGCGCCCGCAATATACCAAACAGGCCGGATCCATGCAGGATCCGGCCTGTGAGCCCAAAGTCTGGGGCCCTCTATGATTTTTTCGAATCGACTGTCGGGTCGGGGTGCGCCGAAGGAGCAGGTTTCGCTTCCCATTCATCGGCCTCCGGCTCGATATCAACGCCATTCTCCATCTTCTTGCGTTCCGCCAAGGAATCCTGGTTCGGGTCCACTTCGTTACGCAGCTTCGCTTCGTCGTGAATATGTTGATCCATCGTGATTCCTCCTCCTTCCGGATTATCGGTTAATGTTCATATTTATAGTTACCCAATGTGTCCTTTTGCAAACATTAACTTCGATTTCCGCAAGGTGAAAGGTCTCCCGGTTAATCCACCGGACGCTGTCCCCGCTGTTCCTTCATAATCCGGGTGAGCGACTGGTATTCGTTTTGTCTTCGCATTGTTTCCAGCCGAATGTCGCTATAGAGCCCTTCCGTGATGCCGCCATACAGTTTCTGCCGATCTCCCGCCGTCTCCAACTCGCGTCTGTTACGGTAACGTGCATTTCCATCGCGATCGCGCATTTCTGTACCTCCTTCATGCGTAGTCACCCTTATACCGTCATTATAACCAAGAATGAATGCGCATACAAGCCGCTTGCTGCGGAGGTATTGCCCGAATTTTGTATCCTAAACGCTGCTGGGCTGCCGCCCCTGCCAGCTGCACTTATCTTCTGACTGAAAAAGCGCCGCCGAAACAGGCGAGGCTGTAGTGACGCCGTATTTATGTATGGTTTAGATTAGTCTGAGGCAACGTCCAAGCAGCCGTTTTTCAAGCAGGTGATTGTTGACCTGTGATCGCTCCGACAGCGGGCTTTCTGGCAGGCAATCTAACGGCAGCCTCTCATTCAAACAGGAGTTCTCTGCCGGGCAAAGCCCTCCCGGAGATCCTCCAGGGTCCGGTAATAATGTACCGGATTCCAGGCTCGCAGCTCTTCTTCCGTACCATAGCCGTAACCGACTGCAATGGCGTCGATGCCGTTTTTACCGGCGCCGATCAGATCATGCTTCCGGTCTCCGATCATCACCGAATCTGCAGCGTTTAGCGCGTGCTTATCCATGACGTAGGCAATCAGTTCTCCTTTATCCGAACGGGTTCCGTCCAGCTCGCTGCCGTATATACCGGTAAAGTAACCCTCAAGCCCAAAATGGCGGACAATCTCGGCCGCATACACGATCGGCTTGGACGTTGCCACGTACAATTCACGGCCCTGCTCCTTCAGCAGACATAGAAGCGTATCGATCCCTGCATAGGGTTCATTTTCGTACATGCCGCGGGTGCCAAAGTATTCCCGGTAATAACCGACAGCTTCCCAGGCAGCCGCCTCCTGCATGCCATAAAAATCCATAAAGGAATTCAGCAGCGGCGGTCCGATGAACGGAATCAGTGTGTCTGGATCAGGCTCCACGATCCCAAACTTCGCCAGAGCATACTGCACGCCGCCGGTAATACCGAGCTTGGGGTCTGTCAGCGTACCGTCGAGATCAAACAAAACATGTCCATAGTTCATGGGTTAACCCAGCTTTCTTTTAAAAACAGCAATAATATCCCGCGAAGCCCCCTGGCCAAGGCTTGTATCAAAGCAGGAAACCAGTTCCCACCCCTCGCTGCCGAACGAATTCAGCAGTTCCTCAAATTCACCTTGGTCGATTTTGCCGCCTAAAAATCCTCCAGTTTGGTATTTGGCGGTACGGTATTCCCATCGCTCCATGTTCCCCACTCCTTTGGTCGCATATTGTTGGCTGCATGTTATATTGGATACCTTAAGTGCGAAATCCTGCGCGGAGTGGTAAAAAGGCGGGATGTGGACTTCATTCGACTCCGTAAAAACACTCCCTCTCTAGGCTTCACTGCTTGGAGGGCAGTGTGTTTTGGTGACGCAAAACAGCGACCCTCCAATGGAGAATCGCTGCTCTGCTCACCCCTTATGAGAGCTATACGGTAGCGGTCAATGCTCGTGATACCTATGCCTCACTACAGGACCGCGCCCGCAGACAAAAATTCAAAACGGCTCAATATGAACATGCGTCTGCCGGATATTATATTTATCCCGGAGCTTCTCTTCGATGCTGTCGGATAAGGCATGGCTGGTCAGTACTGTCATCTCCTGATCCACCTCAATCGTCAGATCGACGATAATCTGGTTGCCGTATACCCGCCCCCTGATGTCCTTAACCCGGTCTACCCCTTCCATGGAACTGACCGTTCGTTTGTATTTCTCGAGTTCCTCCACGTCAAAACCGTCCGTAAGCATATGCGATGCCTCGCGGAATACTTCCCAGGCGGTGCGGCAAATGAGAAGGCCCACAATCAGGGCGGTCAGCGCATCCAGCCACGCCAAACCCCACGCGCTGCCCGCTATGCCGATTACCGTACCGAAGCTTACCCAGGCGTCCGAGCGGTTATCCGCCGCGGCCGCTTTGAGTGCATGGCTGCCCGTCTCACGCGCGAGACGAAGATTATACCGGTACACCCCGTACATGGCCAGACCGCTTACCCCGGCGACTGCGGCAGCCCACAGGTCAGGCGCCGTATGCACCGGATGCATCAACTTGCCGGCCGCTCCGATCAGCACCTGGATGCCGACGGCCGCCATTATAAACGAGGCTACCAGCGAGGCTACCGTCTCCGCCCGGAAATGGCCGTAACGGTGGTCCGCATCGGCGGGTATTTTGGAAATGCGGAGTCCAATCAGCACCGCCAGCGAAGCCAGGATATCTGTCGTATTGTTCAGTCCGTCGGCTGTCAGCCCCTGGGACCCTGCCCAATGTCCGGCGGCAAGCTTGCCTGCGGCCAAAATCAAATAAACGATAATGCTCAGTATCGCGCCGGTCTCGGCCCGTCCTGCAGTTGTTTCGGATTGCACAGCGATTCAGTCTCCCGTCCCCTATGTAAGATAGGTTTCCATTATACGAAACCGGGATCGTGTGGGTCTAGAGAAACAGTCTTTCGCTGTCCAACAAGGTTTCGCATGCTTCAAGACAATTTCGAGCGGCTAACTATGTTTCGCCAGGCCAACCTTTGCGTCTGCGCTATTTTACACTTGAGCGGGAAGCCAGCTTCCGGAAATAATGCAGCAGCTGCAGTGTGTCGCCTTCCACAATGTTAAAGCGGAGTGCTTTGAAATACTGGATGTCCTCCTCACGCGGGTCTTTCAGCACAATCCATTTGGGCTTATGCCGGTCATGCTGACCCGAAAACAACGTATGCAGCACCCCCGCATCCTGCAAGCTGTATCCCCAGAACAAGGTCGGCGTGCTTTGGATCGAATCACGGAGCAGCTCCCAGGCCTCCCGGTCATTGCCGAAGGTGCTTGCAAGATCCGTAGAGGCAAAAACAAGCGGCCGGGTATCGTCATTCACGGAGCCGTGCAGCGGGATGTAATTGATTTGCCCCTGCTCATGGACGAGCGGACCATGCTGGGTGAAATCCACCACATCGGGGTCTTCCCCTTTTTCATAAATCCGGTTAATCAAATTATCGATATTGGTCGTAAAAATATTGTAAATCGCAATCGTTTTAAGCGCGCTGTACGCCTTGTCATAACTGCCTACCCGGAAACGGGCGCGCAGATATTCCTCAAACTCCTCCTGGCGGTTCACCTTCAAAATGGTGGACATCTGGGGCAGGGACATATTCGGCGAGACGCTAAATTGCTCCGACAGCTCCCGGGTTAACGCATCCCCGCCTGGAAGCGGCTGGCCTTCCTCGTCACGGGCATACAGCGAGAAGCCCGCCCCCAGGAACAAATTGATTCCTCCGGCAAGCGCCTGATGAAACAAGTCGGTTTTTTCAATTTTTATCGTCATATGCGCCACCTCTGTTTGCGGTTCTTTGGCTGTGTATTCGGTTCTGTTCGGTAAAGGGTCTTACCCTCCTATTCACCCGGCTGAACCCGAGATAACCGGTTTACGGACATTTCGTTTCCGTTTCCCTCCCCAGCCACACACTTTCCACAAATCTTTTGCATAAAATGAGGCTTGTACAAATTACAATGTTGGGGGAAAACAAAATGAGTATGACGCATTATATGTCCCTGCTTGCGGACAACCAGCCTTGGAACCTCATCCTGTTTATGGCCATTCCGGTTTTGTTCGCCGAGACGATCACCGTCACCGAATTTTTTATTTTGTTCGGCAAAAAAACAGCGGGCCGTCTTAAAGCCTTTAACCGGATCTGCAGTATCGCGGCGGGACTCTATTTCACCGGCATCTTCCTTTACCTGTTCCCCACCGCTTTTATTCCGCTTACCATAAACGGTGGCTGGCACACTTGGGTGGACGTTGTGGCCGTCGGCTTTTACCTGAGCGGCGTTCTGTTCCTGCTTCCGCTTGCGCTGCTAGACTTCGGGCTTATCGGGCGCAGGCGGACCGAAGAGCAGAAGCTGAAGCTGCACTTCCTGCTTGTCTCAGGGTTCCTGGTCGTCGCCCACATCGCGATGATCTTCGGCATGGTCGACCCTGAAATCGTCGGCGGCATGGCCGGCATGCAGCATTAACCAACCAAGATATAGACCTCCCGGCCGGAACGTACACGTTCCGGTTTTTTCCCGTTTCTATAATAAAAAAAGCAGTTACCCTCGGGCGGCCGACAGGATCGCAGGTTTTAGAAATGTGTCATTCCGGCGAACACCGCAGGGGGAAGCGGCTGCTCTCCGTCCAACGAACTGAAAAAACCGGTGCGGATGCATGGCACCGGCTACTACCCAAGGAGGATGGCTATGCTACTTGAATTACAGCAATTGGAGCTGCAGCGGGGAACAAAACACGCGCTGTACCCGCTGAATTTGAAGCTGGAAAAAGGAATAACAGGCCTGCTTGGCCCAAACGGCGCGGGGAAATCCACGCTCATGAACGTGCTGGCGGGCATTACGCGGCCGACTAAGGGCACTCTGCGGCTGGATGGACGCGAGATTTCGGGAAGAGACCGCGCCTATCGCAGCCTTATCGGCTATTTACCCCAGCAGGCCGGCGTGATCCCGCAGCTGACCGGCCGGGAATTTCTATTGTACATGGCCGCGCTTAAAGGCTTGGACCGGGCGGAAGCACGGAACAAAGGCGCGGAGCTGCTGGAAATGTTCCACCTGACCGCCGTGGCGAATCAACAGATCCGGACCTACTCCGGAGGGATGAAGCAGCGGCTCGCCATCGCCCAATCCCTGCTGAACGCCCCTCGCCTGCTGCTGCTTGACGAGCCGTCGGTTGGCCTCGATCCGGACGAACGGCTGGCCTTGAAGCGCGTACTGGCGGAAACGGCAAAAGAAGCGGCCGTGCTGCTGTCCACGCACATCGTCTCCGACGTGGAGAACGCCGCCGGACGGCTGCTTATTCTGAAGCAAGGACGGATGCTGGCCTGTGGAACGCCGGCCGAGCTGATAGGCTCGCTCGCAGGAAAGGTCTGGGAGCTGAGGCTGCCCGAGGAGCGCGCAGCGGATCTGCAGCATCGCTACGTCTGCGGCACGGTTCTGGCTTCCGGCGGCGAAGCGGCAGTTCATGTCCTCTCGCCAGTGAGGCCCCACCCGGAGGCCGCAGCCGTTCAAGCAACTATGGAGGATGTCTATTTGCACCACATCCACCGGGAACGTATTGAAGGAGCGGCAGCGCAATGAGAAACCGCCGGAGCTTTTTTCCTTCCCTGACCGTACCGGACTTCAAAGCCCGGTTCCGCAGCGCCGGCTGGATGTACCCGCTGATGGCTCTCGCCTTGCTGACTTATTTTTATTTCCCCGCCGAAAACTCGCTACACAGCTTCTCCGCAGCAATCCGGGCTCCAGAGATTGATGGAGAGTTCCGAGGCCTGTACAATTCGGCATGGATGGGACTGGTGACCGTAATGTTCCTGCATACGGTGCTGCTGGCTTTCGGGATACTGCTCGTCCGCTCCTCTATCTCGCGGGACCGGAGCCTGGGGCTCGGCAGCTATTTCTTGTCTTCGCCCGTCTCCATTCACCGCTACGTTGAGGTCAAACGGCTGTCCAACTTCATCTATCTCGCGGGTATCGCGTTTGGCGTCGAGCTTATGGCCCTTGTGATGCAGCTGAGCCGGGGGGAAAGCCTGCAGATTCGCATCCTGGATTACGTTATTCCTTATATCGTTTTGATTCTTCCGTTTCTGTACGTCATCGCTACCGCAGCCGTGGCGCTGGAGCTGTTCCGGCCGCTTCGGGGGATGGCGGGCAACGTTCTGATTCTCGTCGGGGCAATCGCATATCTTGGCGTAATGCTCGGCGGAATCGACAAAAAAAGCATAAATCCGAACGCCGACTTTACCGGTCTGCTGTTCGTAGTCGATCATGTCTCCAGCGAATTTATCCGCAATCTTGGACTAAGCAGGTGGGAAGGCGACTTTTCTTTTTTTCAGAATATCCGGCAGTATGATCATCATTTTGTCGTTCATTCCGTCCATTGGAAAATGGAATTTCTGCTCAGCCGCCTGCTGGTCATCCTATCGGCCGGGGTGCTGCTGCACGGGATCGTCCGTCTCACCGGCTGGGAGCGCCTGTTTCGGGAACCGAAACAGCCGTCCCGGCGGGACGATACACAATTGGCGGCTTCAGCGGACCAGGCTCCGCCCGTCCCTCTGGCGCCCGGCGCCTTAGATGCTTCAGCCTCCTTGGCTGCACACGGATCGTCGGTTGCGACCGGCGCCTTAGCTCACTCTGGCTCCTTGCGGTCCGGCTCTCATACGCGGCCCGGCACTTTTGCATCGCCCGCCGCGTCTGGTATCGCCTTCTTACGCCCGGCAAAGCTGAGGGCGTCCGCACTTAAGCTGCTCCCTTATGAGCTGCTGCTCGCGGTTCGCGGCCTCGGGCGGGTTAAAGCCATCGCGCTGCTTGGCCTGCTTCTGCTGTCCTGGCTTCCCTCCAGCGGGGACCTGTCCGGGTTTAATTTTCTGCTGGTCGCGGCGGGTCCCCTGCTGCTCCTGCCCGGCATCGAACTGCACGGGGGCGATCCCGCCATCCGCTGCGCGCTTGGTTTCAAACGCAGTTATTTTGCGGCCAAAGCTGCTGCCTTTGGCGTACCGCTTGTCCTGCTGTTCACCGTTCCGGCGCTGCGGCTGATCGCTGACGGCCAATCCGGCAGCGTGCTTGGGCTGCTGTGCGGGCTGTGCTTTGCGCTGGGACTGGGGCTTATCGGCGCCTTTTACAGTCCGCATCTTGTTGGAGGCGTATATTTGTTCCTCTGGTATACGGGTGTCGTGCAGGGGCTGCCGGCAGCCGATTTGTTTGGCCTCCACGGGGGAATCGCAATTCCGGCACTCTACGGCGCAGCAGGTGTACTGCTGATGACCGCCGCATACAGGAAGCTGTAGGCCGAGGCGGCAGGATAAAACCTTCCATTTCGTTTCATACTATGGTCAATGCCAACGGAGGTGAACGTCTTGCCCAAAAACAGCGCCGATGCCAAACACGACCGTGCCGACAACCGCGCGGACAAAAAGGACAATCAGCAAAATCACGATCATTTTACAGAGGAACCGCAGACGCTGAACAGCGTAAAAGCCGCCGACTATGTGCCGAGCTTAAACCGGATTCCGAAAAACGAAAGCTAACAAGGGACTGGCTGCCCCGAAATAAAAAACAGACAACAAGGCTATCGCGCCGGAAGTATCCCGGTGTGATAGCCTTGTTTGTGAGCCTGTTCATGCAGCCCGTGTACTTCTAAACAGTACACTTATGAACTGTACGTTTCTGTATTGTGCCCTTCTGAGCTATGCGCTTCTTATCTCGACAACGGGACAAGACGAACTTCCCCGCCAGGCTTCATAAACAGCCGGATGACGGCGGCTCCTGAAGCTTCGGCGGCTCCTGAAGCTTCGGCGGTTCCTGAAGCTTCAGTGCTTCCGGCATTACGTGCCACTCCTCCGGATATACCGGCCACCTCAGCCTGAACCGGTTGTTTGGTCCGGATCACGCATTCTCCCTTATGATCCGCGCGAATCCGGGCTTCCAGCAGCACGCCGTCCTGCCACTCTATGTCTACCTCAAAACCGCCGCGCGCCCGCAGTCCCTTCACCTGTCCTGTACTCCAGGCAGCCGGCAGCGCTGGGAGCAGATACAGCGTCCCCTTGTGACTCTGCAGCAGCATTTCCGCGATCCCCGCCGTGCCTCCGAAATTCCCGTCGATCTGAAACGGCGGATGATTGTCCAGCAGATTGGGCAGCGTCGAACGGCGCAGCAGCTCGCCAACATGGTGCGCTGCCTGCTCGCCGTCGTGAAGCCTCGCCCAGAAGTTAATGATCCAAGCCCGGCTCCACCCGGTGTGTCCGCCGCCATGCGCCAGCCGCCGTCCCAGTGTCACACGGGCGGCCTCCGCCCATTCTGGTGTATTATCCGGATCAATGGCTCCGCCTGGGTGAAGCGCAAACAGGTGGGAAATATGCCGGTGGCCCGGATCGGCTTCCTCGTAATCTTCAAGCCATTCCTGGATCTGCCCGTACCGGCCAATCCGAATCCCCGGCAGACGTTCCAGCGTATGCTGCCACTGCCGCCGCAGACTGTCGTCGACGTTCAGCAGCTTGGAAGCTTCAATACAAGCCCCGAACAGCTCGGTCAAGATCTGGCTGTCCATGGCCGGGCCATAACACAACGTGCCGGTTTCGCCGCTTTGCAGCACATAGCGGTTCTCCGGCGAGACAGAAGGAGCTGTGACCAGGCTGCCGTCCGGCGACTCGACCAGAAAATCGAGAAAAAAGTCCGCCGCCTCTTTCATCGTCCCGTATGCTAGCTGCAAAAAAGCGGTATCCCGTGTAAAGCAATAATGTTCCCACAGATGCAGGCACAGCCATGCAGCCCCCATCGTCCAGTACGTTGCCGGAGGATAAATATCCTGCGGTGCTGTATCCGCCCAAAGGTCCGTGTTGTGGTGGGCAACAAACCCCCGGCATCCGTACATAAGCTCAGCAGTCACCCGCCCTGGCTCCCTCATTCGCTCAATTAAATCAAATAGCGGCAGGTGGCATTCGGACAGATTGCAGACTTCCGCAGGCCAGTAGTTCATCTGCGTATTAATATTGATCGTGAATTTACTGTCCCAAGGCGGTGTCATTTCCTCATTCCAGATCCCCTGCAGGTTGGCTGGCAGCGAACCGGGACGGCTGGAGCTGATCAGCAAATAACGCCCGTAAGCAAAATATAAGGCGATCAGCTCCGGATCATCCGCCCCTCTCTTAAGCGCTTCCAGCCTTGCCGGAGTCGGTATATTCCGCTGCGTTCCGTCTCCGCCAAGCGACAAACTCACCCGGCTGTACAGGCGGCGGTAGTCCTCTGTGTGGCGCTCCAGCAGCTCGCAGTAGGAGCGAACCGCCGCACGTTCCAGCCTCAGCCGGCATTCGGACTCCGGATTCTCATGCCGGAACCGGGTAGCCCCCGCGATCAGCAGCGTCACGGCGCGGGCGCCTTCCACGATCAGATGCTGTCCGGACGGATGCATGGTTCCGCCGTCCGGTATGGCTTTTAGCATTAAGGCATATTCCCCTGCTTCGGCGCCGTAGCAGCTGTTCAGCATGACCAAACCGTCCCTGTCCCTGGGCTCCGTCCGTTCGACGAAACGCCCTTTTTTGCGGTCAAATCTGAGCGACAGGGTCAGACCGTCAGGACAGTCCGTTTCCAGCCGCAGGCAGAGCACATCATCCGGATAACTGGCGAACGCTTCGCGCCGGTATTTCCACCCGTCCGCTTCGTATTCGGTCACCGCGACAGCCCGCGCCAGGTCCAGCTCGCGGCGGTAGTTCAGCGTCCCGCTTTCCGTCCCGCTCAGCTCGATCAGCAGGTCGCCAGCGGTCATATAATGCCGCTGGCTTGGCGGCATTCCCGACAACGCCGTTTCAGCCAGCCGGTGCGCCTCACGTAGTCTGCCGGCGAACAGCAGCTCCCGGATTTCCCCCAGTCTGCGGCGCGCATCCGGATTGTTGCGGTCCCGGGGCCCGCCGTACCAGACGGAATCCTCGTTCAGCTGAATCCGTTCCTTCAAGACTCCCCCAAAAACCATCGCACCAAGCCGTCCGTTGCCGAGCGGAAGTGCCTCGTTCCAATTTTTGGCGGGCTGGTCAAACCATATTTTGCTGTCGATAGGATCGATATTGTCTAAGGTGTGCATGTTGTCCATGTTGTCCATGTTGTCCATGTTGTCCATGTTGTCTACGTTGTCTACGTTGTCTGTGTTGTTTACGCTGCCCCTGTTGTCTGCGCTATCCATAATATCCAAATACCTTCCTTTCACGCCTCACAGCGCCGCAAACACTGTCCCGGTTTACTTGCTGCTTTCATAAGATTCCTTGTATTCTTTGGCGATTTGGTCGCCGCCCGTTTCCCGCCATTTCTTCACTTCCGCTTTCCAGGCTGCCTCGTCGATCTGCCCCATAATAAATTTGGTCTGCGCGTCGGTAATCATCTGTTCCAGCTCGCCGCCCCGTTCGTAGTAAGTATCCGAGTTGAGCGTCAGCGCCGGGTTAGGCACCACGTATTGTTCATTTTCAAAAACGATTTGTCTGCTGCGCCGGGAAAGCTCGGTTTCCTTGGCTTTTTTCTCCATATTATACCGCTCTCCGCGCTGCGGGAACGTATCCCGGTAAGGTTTAACCTCCTGCGCATCTTTGTCTTTATCGATGACTTCGGTAAATTCGCCGGCCACTTTATAATGAGTGCCTTCAATTCCTTTGTTGATCACATTCACCATTTCCGGGTCCAGCAGCTTGTCGACGAACGTTAAAATCTGACGCACTTCTTCTTCCGTTGCTACCTTGGATTTCGGTATGGCCAAAAATCCCGTATTGCCGCTTTCGCCCGGCACCCGGATGCCGTCAGGTCCCTGCAGCGGAGCTACGCCGACCACGGCGCCCGGCACAGCCGCATCAAGCTTGGTCTGCAGCGACTGCGCGTTGCCGCCCGTAATCCGGATGTTGGCCCGGCCGGATTCATACACTTTGTTCAGTTCGGACGCATCAACCACAGCAAAATCCTGGTTGATTAACCGTTCCGCGTACATTTTTCTGAACATTTTCATCACCTCAAAAAACGTCTCATCCTCAAACTCGGGATAAAAATTGCCTTGTTCGTCAATTCCCCATTTGTTGGGCGCGCCAAGGGAAACAGCAAGACGCGATAGCGTGGATGCGGTCCCGACATTGTACGCTTTATCCAGCATCATGCCGTACGTATCGCGTTTTCCGTTTTTGTCCGGATCTTCTTCGGTGCTGAATTTGATGATGTTATACCAATCCTCAACCGATTTCGGCGGCTGCAGCCCGGCTGCATCCAGCCAGTCCTGCCGGTAGGTTACCACAGCCCGGCCCATGTCCCGGTAGAGCGGTATGCCGTACACTTTTCCGTCCACCTTGATGTTGTCGTAATATGCCTGAGGCTGCGCGGCCAGGTTCGGGAAATCTTTTAGCATCGGACCGATCTCCCAAAACAAATCCGACTTGATTGAACTGATCATCGTAGGCGTATAATTCAGCTTAATCAGCTTTGGCAGCTCGTCGGACGCGATCATCACGTTTACCTTCTCGTCATACGCGGAGTAAGGAATCCATTGGATGCTCAGATCCGTATTCGTATACTCGCGAATTTTGTTTTCGATGGGATTGTCTGCATTCGGAATCTCTCCGACCTGGTTCACTACCAGCGTCAAAGGATAAGGCCCTGACGCTTCCCCTTGTGCCGCGGGTTCATTCCCGCCGCATGCCGACAAAACGCCGGCGGAAAGCGCCAAGGATGCCAATACCGATGCCCATTTGCGTGTTTTTTTCAACTTGTACCCCTCCAATTATCTATGGTTTATCTATTCCAATTCTCCTCAACAGCAAGTTGTATCCAAGCCATTTTATTATAGAAGAAAAGAATACAAGCGTCGTCTCCCCTCAACATAGCGCAAGCCCAACTGGAGTTACCCTTTGACGGAACCCAGCATGACCCCTTTGGCAAAATGCTTCTGCAGGAACGGATACACCAGCAAAATCGGCACAGTAGCGAATACTATAACGGCCATACGCACCGTAAGCGGCTGAATGTCTGCTTCGTCAAAGCCGGTGTCGCCGACACGCGATTGGGCCAAAATGACAATTTCCCGCAGCAGCACTTGAATTGGCCATTTGGTATTGTCGTTGATATACAAAATGGCGTTAAAAAACGTGTTCCAATGAGCCACGGCGTAAAACAGCCCAAACGTGGCCATGGCCGGCAGCGACAGCGGAATGACAATCCGCAGCAGGACGCCGAAGTCGTTGCAGCCGTCGATTTTGGCGGAGTCCTCCAGTCCGTCGGGAATCTGCTGAAAAAAGTTCTTTAGCACAATCAGATTAAAGGCGCTGATCGCCGAAGGAATCATAAGCGACCATAACGTATTGGTTAAATTCAGTGAGCTGACCACAAAATAAGTCGGAATCATGCCGCCGCCAAACAGCATCGTAAACAGTACGCCAAAAAGGATGATCTGCCGGCCGCGCAAATTGGGTTTGGACAGCGGGTAGGCCATCAATGAAGTGAACACCAGATTGATTAGCGTGCCCAGCACCGTAACATAAATCGATACGGCCAGGCTTCGCGGCAGCGTCGCGGAAGATAAGATGTATTCATAAGCGACAAACGAAAATTCTTTGGGCCACAAGATGATCCCGCCTCTGGCTACTTCAGCCGGCGAAGCAAAGGAAACACCGAGCACGTATACAAAGGGCAGCACACAAATGATCGCAATAATAAACAGCAGCGACATGTTGACGATGTCAAACAGGCGGTTTCCCCAAGTTTTATCCTGTTTCATAAGTTTTTTTCCTCCTTTCGGGTAAAATCAGTAGACGCCTTCTTCGCCGAACTTTTTGGCAAGCCAATTCGATCCCAGCACCAGCACCAGTCCGATCAAGGATTTGAACAACCCGACGGCCGCGCTGTAGCTGTACTGCGCCTGCGTCATCCCTTTGGTGTAGACATACGTGTCGAATACCTCGCCCACTTCCCGGTTCGTCGGCGCAATCATCAGGAAAATCTGTTCAAACCCGGTATCCAGGAAGTTGCCCAGCCGCAAAATCAGCAAGATCACAATCGTACTGCGGATAGCAGGCAGCGTGATATGCCACAGCTGTTTCCATCTTCCCGCGCCGTCGATCCGGGCCGCTTCATACTGCTGGAGATCCACACCGGCAAGGGCTGCCAAAAAAATTACCGTTCCCCAGCCGACTTCCTTCCAGATAGACTGGCTGACGATCATCGTCCGGAACCAGTCGGATTCGAGCAGAAACGGAACCCGGTTCCCCGTAATCTGGTAAAGCAGCTCGTTGATAATCCCGTTTTCCGTCGTGAACAAAATGTAAAAAATCCCGACAACGACCACCCAGGAGACAAAATGGGGGATGTAAATCAACGTCTGCACAAACCTTTTGAAGCGCTCCCGCCTCAGCTCGTTCAGCATCAGGGACAAAATAATCGGCAGCGGAAAAAAGAAAATCAGATTGTACAGCGCCAGAATCAGCGTATTGCGAAACAAAGTCCAGAACTGCGGTTCGCTGAAAAAGCGCTCAAAATGCTTGAACCCCACCCACGGGCTGCCTGTGAAACCCAAGTGGGGTTTGTAATCCTGAAACGCCATCGTTACCCCATACATAGGCACATACTTGAAAATAACAAAGTACAGCACACCGGGAAGCAGCATCAAATACATCCATTTGTCGCGGACCAGGTCCCGGATCAATGCCGACCGTTTTTGCCTGCGGAGCTCCTTTCGTACCACGGGTCCGGCCGCGGCCAACGTTTCCTGTGAACTCATCGTCTCGAATCCTCTCCTTACTGAAGTCCTGTTCAGCCCCTCGCGGGCAAATCGTACCGGAGGGCTGATTTCATTATTCCTTGGCCTGCGCGTGGCAGACTATAGTCCATCGATAACTTGCAAAAGAAACAAGGCGGCAGCACAGAAACGTGAGGGGTACGCAGCCGCGGACATAAACAGCGATAAGGCCGGCTTAACCTGCAATATGCCGGAGTTAACCCTATGTTTTTTGCCCCATTTGCAGCAAAAAAAGACGATCCCCCGGAGGCAGCCGGACGGAATCGCCTTGGACGCGTATTTGTCTGTGTTTTTGTCTGCTTCTTAGTCTGCTTCTTTATTTGCTTACTACGGATGCTGCACTTGGTTTGCTTATCTGCTTACTACGGATGCTGCACTTGAGTCTGCTTGTCTGCTTACTACGGATGCTGCACTTGGTTTTGCGTCTCCCGGTACTGGCCCGGGGTCATGCCAAAGGTTTTGCGGAACGTACGGATAAAGGCGCTGATATTGGTATACCGGATTTTTTCGCCGATTTCGGAAATCTTCATCTCCGTGGTCTCCAGCATCCTTTTTGCCTGGTTCATCCGGTAATCGGTCAAATATTCGCTATAGGTGACGCCCATTTCTTTTTTGAACACGCGGCTTAGATATACCGGATGAAAATTCATAACGGAAGCACAGTATTCCAGCGACAAATCCTGATCGTATTGCTCGTGGATCATCCGGGTCATTTTATGTGCAATATTAACGAACCGGGTTTCGGCCAGTTCAGACAGCAGCTCAATAGTGGGCACAAATAGTCTTGTACGGAACCAATGCGCAATTTCTTCGCGGGTCTGCAGCCGGAGCAGCAGTTTGATTTCTTTGTCCCCGCCCAGCACCTGGCGCACGGATACCCCCTGTTCCTGGACCACTTTAAGCACTTTCGTAGCCAGCTGGATCAGCAGCAAATGATGCTCCCTAAGCAGCTGCGGTTTGCCCAAAATTTCTTCAAGATACTGCCGGAAAATATGCTCCGCCTGGTCCAGCTGCAGGTCCTTTAATGCGGTGGCCAGCCGGTCTTCCAGCGTCCGCAGTCCGGTATATACCGCCGCCTGGCCGTTCCCGCTGTTTTCGACATCCTCAAAATGCACGATAATATCCGAGCCGAGATTGAAACGCGAAGACAGCGCCGTCAGGCTCTCTTCATAGGCATGAACGGTGTCCGGCAGCTTCCTAAAAGGCCGGCTGATGCCGATGCTGGCATGGAGTCCCAGCACCTGTTCCGCTTTTTCCTTGATCTGCTCAGCCGCACGGTAGAAACGTCCCCTGCATTCCTGCGGATCGTCCGAATCCGAGGTCACCAGCGTCACCTGGGCTTTGTTGATGACAATAGGCGTAAACCGGGTAGACTCCGGCAGCAGTTCGGCCACGATATTGCTTACGGCAAACAGCAGCAGCTCCCGGTCCTGTTCCTGAAACCGCGTATCCTGTATATTGTCGATCTCCAGCGTCAGCACGCCAAGCCGCTTCCATCCCGCAGGGTAGCCGTACCATCCGGAGCGGTACATTTCATAGTCTCCCGCCATCTGCCCGGTGAGCAGCTTCAGCACATAAAATTCGCGCAGATGTACCGATTGCGTCCGCATCCTCCGGTCGAGCTCTTCTTTGGAGTGCGCAAGCGAGTTCAGGCTGCTCTGGATGAACTCCAGCTCGTCTTCCCCGCCGCAGGCCGCGGCATTCCGCTCGGGATGAACACGGCCCGCATATTCGCGGAGCCTGCGGATTGGCTTATACATCCGGCGGCTGCCGAGAAAAGCCAGCACCAGAACCGCACCCAGCAGCAGAAGGCAGACCGCGGCAGTCAGCATGGCGATTTTACGGGTCTCCTGGGTCACTTTGTCCAACGGAACGACGGAAACATAGGACCAGCCATTGTAACCGGAGGGGGAATAGATGACACTAACCTTGGTCCCCTCGGCTTTTGCCAAAAAAGCGCCCTGCTTATCCCCTTCCTGTGCGATCTTCCGCATTACGGCTTCATTAATCGCTGCGTAACGTTCCTTTTCCGCCGCTGAAGACAAAAACGCTACGCCTTCCCTGCTTAAAATGAACTGATTGGCCAACATATCGCGATCGCGCGGCTTCAGCACACTGCGCAATTCCTCCGCATTGATCTGAAGCATCAGGAGACCGGACGGCCGGGAGGATCTCGGCAGCAGCGGGATTTTATGTATCAGCTGGATCGTATGCACCCTATCCTGCACGGACTCGGACGCCTCTGGTGCAGCACCTGCTCCGGCACGGCTCGTAACCGTTTTCATTTCCGTGTTCCAAAAAATGCTGTCCTGCTTCTGCAGCAGGCCGCCCCATCTGCGTTCGGCTTCCCCGGCCTCAAGCTGTTTCAAGCCGCTCAGATCCACCGACCAATGATAATCGAGGTTGATCAGATACACCTGATTTAGGACCGCTTGGCTTTGCAGGGCAAACATCTCGTTCATCAGCTTGCGGACGTCGATAAAATCCTTGCTTGCGAGCGGCTGATTCATTAGTGTTTTGACCAGACTCGATTTCTCAAACTGCAAAGCGGCATTTTCCATGGATCGCATGGTCTGCTCGACACGCATTTGGGTTTGGTTCAACAGATGAAGATTGCCCTGGTTGACCTTCTCTTCCACATCGTCCGCGGCAATCATATACGACAAAATGCCGATGATGACGGTCGGCAGGGCGCCCAGCAGCAGACTGAAAACAAGCATTCGGGTTAGGTACTTGTTCACTTTCGGCAGCTCCTTTGTTATGGGGACAAACATGCTGTTGTTCCGGCCGGCTTGGTTCCCGCCCCGCAGTCTGGCTGACGGGGCGGGTCTTTGCCACATAGAGAGGATAATACAAGCGGTCTATCCTTCCTTAGGCTAAATCGCCGGCAGGCTCCAGCCGGAACCAGTCAAAATCGGCATAACCTCCTGCGGCGGATTCCGTACCGCCAAGCAGGGAAAGCAGGCCGATTTTGGCTCCGACCCAGCCGCCGGGAGTAGCGGTAAAATCACCGCCGATCGGCGTATACGTCCGGTCATCCCAGCTGTACGCAAACGCAAACACCGCTTCCGGCCGGCATTCCGCACGAAGGTATACCGGGCCTTCCGGCGCGTCCCCTTCCGCAGCGGCAAGTGTGCGTTCCCAATTCTCCCCGCCGCCCCGTCCTTCCACCAGCACAAGCGCCAGACGGTCCCGCTCTTTACGCAAGGCCAAATAAGCATAAGCATGGCCAAATACGATCAGACCGGCGCGTTCTCCTTCGGCTTCCGGGTGAAACTCCAGTTTGGCCGTTACTCTGAAGCTTGGCGCGGGCAGCTTCTGGCACAGCATATCGGGAGAAGCGTACACCGTCTCCGCCGCGCCGGGCAGCGGCCGGCTGTAAAGGCGGAGCCAACCGGGCCGTTCAGTCAGGGAAGCACAGACCGCACCGGGATTGCCCTGCCACTGCCACTGCAGGCCAAGCGCATCCGCATCAAATTCATCCGACGTATCCGGAACCTGAATGGGGTGTATACCGCCCACGTCCGGTTTTTTATGTACACTGACCGGTTCGCCGATGCCGTCGCCGTCAATATCGATCCCCATAAGCGGCCAATCATCTTCCCACCGCATCGGCTGGAGGTGTACAATCCGTCCGTACGCATTCCGGTCCTGAAAATGAATAAACCAGCATTCTCCGGACTCCAGCTCAACATATCCCCCTTGATGGGGGCCGTTAGTTTCCGTACTGCCCTGCTGCAGCACGATTTTGTCCTCGTAGGGTCCGTATACGTCCCGGGAGCGGAGAATGGTCTGCCATCCGGTTGGCACCCCTCCCGCAGGCGCAAAAATATAATAATACCCATTCCGCTTATACATTTTTGGGCCTTCCATTGTGGGATGATTCAGCTCTCCATCATAAATAATCACCCCATCGTCCAGCAGCTCCGTTCCGTCCGGCTTCATGCCGCACATTTTCAGCCGGTGTTTGATGCCCGAGCGGCTTCTCGCAAAAGCGTGGACCAGATACGCCCGGCCGTCCTCATCCCAAAACGGGCAAGGATCGATCCAGCCTTTCGCTTCTTTGACGAGATGCAGCGGCGACCAAGGTCCTGCCGGATCGGTGGCTGTCGTCATATAAATCCCTTCGTCCGGCGCGCTGAAGAAAATCCAAAACTTCCCGTCATGATAACGGATGCTGGGCGCCCATACCCCGTCTCCGTGGCGAACCGGTCCGTCGTATTCACCCGGCAGGCGGTCCACCGCATGTCCGATCAGCCTCCAGTTCACCAGGTCTTTGGAGTGCAGGATCGGCAGCCCGGGCGTGTGCGCAAAGCTGGATGCCGTCATATAAAAATCCCCGCCGACTCGAATGACGTCAGGGTCCGAATAGTCCGCGTAAAGGATCGGGTTGCGGTAGGTGCCATTCCCGAGATCCGCCGTCCACATTTGTTGTCCTCCTGCTGTGCTTGTTTGATTCAGCATATCTAGTTCCCCTTTCTAAAACTCTCATCATTTCATTATTACCTGCTCCCGCGTTTCCTTCCATAGCCCGCAGACAACTTAGGGCGAATTTGCCCCCTAATGCTGCGAGATAAAGTGCGTAGCTCCAAATAAATCCGATGTGCCGGAAGCAACTTCGTTAGGTTACCGCTGCCTATCTGTTCCCTGCCAGCTTGTCCGAATGTATCGGGACTGGGCTGCCAATTTGCAGCATCAATGGTCCACAGTGCAGCCGCTCCCACTGGCCACGTTGCTGCCGCTCCCGCTGGATTCCAAGTTTGGCTGGCGTCCGCTCTCCCTCCTTCTACGCAGCCATCTACTCAGTATTCAACATACGATTGCATCAGACCATACTCATTAGATAACTTTTTCCTCAAAATCATAATCATTAGGACGGTTATCGGTGAAATGCTGCCCATACTCTTACATAAAAAGCTGAAATACTATAAATTTCCGTGATTGCGGGCAAGATATCGTATCCATGGTTCAAGTGTTGTTTGCAGCGGACCCTACCGGACAAAACAAAACCATGACGTGAAACTGGATGGTTTGGTTCCGATTATGCTATACTTTTGGCTATACCAATCGAGAGGAGGTTCGTCTGCATTGGGAAGGCGTTTCTGCAAGTGGATCGTGCTCCGAATCTGATCGGCCGCCTCCACCGGAGTAGTACCAGGATGAACCGCTATGAGGACATAGCGGATGGACGGAAGTCAACTTCAACTTGGAGGTGAATCCCTCTTTACGAGGGAAAGGATTGGACCTAATAACCATTACGAATTTATTTATTCTTGCCGTTTTAATAGCACTTACGGCGTTTTTTGTAGCATCCGAGTTTGCTGCCGTCAAAATGCGGATGTCGCGGATTGAACAGCTGATCGACGAAGGCAACAAAAAAGCGCTGACCGCCAAAAAAGTGGTCGGCAATCTGGATTACTATCTGTCCGCCTGCCAGCTCGGCATCACCATTACCGCGCTGGGTTTGGGCGCAATCGGCAAACCTGCCGTTGAACGGATCATGTATCCCCTATTTGATCTTTTGAATCTGTCGGATGCAACCGCATCGGTTGCTTCTTATGCCATTGCCTTTATTCTCGTTACCTTTCTTCATGTCGTGGTCGGCGAAATGGCGCCCAAGACACTTGCGATCCAATTTGCGGAGAAATTAACGCTGCTGCTGTCGCCGCCGCTGTATTGGTTCGGCCGCATCATGCATCCTTTTATATTGGCGCTGAACGGAACCTCCCGTATCATTTTGCGCGGCTTTGGCGTCAAACCCGCAGGTCATGAGGAACATTATTCTGAAGAAGAACTGCGCATCATTATGGCCCAAAGCTTTGAAGGCGGAGAAATTAACGAAACAAAGCTGGAGTACCTGGACAACGTCTTTTCGTTCGATGAGCGGATGGCCAAAGATATTATGATTCCAAGAACGGAAATGGTCGCTCTGGACAAAGAAATGACGTATGCGGAGATTATCCGCGTGCTGGATGGCAATAATTATACCCGTTATCCGGTAATTGAAAGCGGGAATAAGGATAGGGTTACCGGTGTCGTCAACGCCAAAAAGCTGCTTCCCCACATTATCGCGGGTACAGAGTACGATTTGCAGGATTTTGTCCGTCCGCTCCCTTCGGTACTGGAAGTTACGCCAATTAAGGAAGCGATGCTCAAAATGCAAAAAGAACAGCTGCATATGGCGCTTGTGATTGACGAATACGGCGGAACTGCCGGAATTCTTACCATGGAGGATATACTGGAAGAGCTGGTGGGGGAAATCCGGGACGAGTTCGATGCGGACGAGGTGCTGGACATCCAGCCGGCCGGGGACCGGGAGTTCCTGATCAGCGGACGGGTTCTGCTCGAAGAGCTGGAAGACCGGTTCGGGATTGTTTTTGACAATAGTGAAGAGATCGATACTATCGGCGGGTGGATTCAGCTGCGGGAAGGGACATCCGTCCAGCCCGGGTACAAGTTTCGCTATAGCGGCCATGACTGGAGCATTACGGAGACGGATCATTTCCGGATCAAACTGATTCGGCTGGTCCTCTCAAACGAGACTTAACAGCCGGTCCATCCGCATCGTTCGTTAGTATGGATGCACTTTATAGATGCCTTTAATTGATGGATGTTGTTTATTCATTTCATTTTAATTGATGTGGAGGTGAATCCCTCCTGCCCGAGGGAAATCATTGGACGGAATTCTAACGATCAATTTAATTCTGGTCGCCATTTTCATTGGACTTACCGCTTTTTTTGTAGGAGCCGAATTTGCGATATTAAAAGTCCGGATGAGCCGGATCGATCAGCTGATTGCGGAAGGCAACAAAAAAGCCGTCGTCGCCAAAAAAGTAGCCCATGACCTGGATTACTATCTGTCGGCGTGCCAGCTGGGAATCACCATTACCGCCCTCGTGTTGGGCGCTTTGGGCGAACCGACCGTCGAGCGGATTTTGCACCCGATTTTTGATGAGCTTGGAGTGCCGGCGGCGCTGTCGACGATCCTTTCCTATGCGATCGCCCTGGCGGTCATCACATTTTTGCATGTCGTGATCGGTGAACTTGCGCCCAAGACCCTTGCCATTCAGTATGCGGAAAAAATGACCTTGCTGCTTGCTCCTCCGCTCTACTGGTTCGGTAAAATCACAAGTCCTTTTATTGCCGCGCTGAACGGCTCCGCCCGCTTGCTGCTGCGCCTGTTTGGCGTCAAGCCTGCCGGCCATGAGACCGTCCATTCCGAAGAAGAGCTGAAGTGGATTGTGGATCAGAGCTACGAAAGCGGCGAGATCAATAAAACGGAACTGGTTTATTTGAACAATATTTTTGCGTTTGACGAACGGACGCTTGGTGAAATCATCGTGCCGCTGCACAAAGTGGTGACCGTCCGCTCCGGCATGCCGGTCGACGAACTGATCCGCCTGCTTAGCGAGCATGATTACACCCGTTATCCCGTAGTTCCGGCCGATTCGGGCGGCGCTTTTACCGGTTATATCAACACCAAAGAGATGCTTACGGGGATCGCAGCGGGGAGAGCCGCCGACTGGAGCCTGTATATCCACGAGATCCCTAAGTTTAAAGACACGGATTCGATCCGGGATGTGCTGCTAAAAATGCAGCAGACCCGTGTCCATATGGCCGCCGTGCAAAACACCGCAGGAGCGGCGGTGGGCATCGTAACGATGGAGGACATTCTGGAGGAAATCGTCGGCGACATCCGGGATGAAACGCTTGATGTAGATGTGCAGTCTGTACAGAGTGACACTAGGTAATTGCTAAAAAAGCTGTCTTCGGCGGTCTATGGGCCGCTGAAGACAGCTTTTATTCTTTAGTTTTATATAATTGCATTATTCCTGTAAAGTCTGCTACCGGGAATCCGATTTACTGTTTACTGTGCAGTACCGTCCGAAAAGAAAAAACCACCGCCGGAATC